>JBAVGL010000242.1:0-27330 GCA_049684795.1 Chitinivibrionales bacterium
CGCGCATACGGTAACCAAGCCATGATTGCACAACTTTGAATCCCGAAACCTCAAATTCCCATATTTCTTTTGAAACCGGCGCAAATTTACCATCGCCCACGGTGATGGTTTTAGTGGCTTCGTTGTACCGATATTCGTTAGGATATTTTTCTTCGCTATCGGATACCGCGATGGTATTTTTAGCGCTGCCTTTGGGGATTTTCCCCTTTGGCCGGTCATCTGTATTGTAAAGCCTTTCGCCGTAAGTGTGAAGCCAGATGAGTTCTTTTCCGAATTCCGCTGCTTTGGCAAAGAGTTTTTTATTTTTTGTAAGCGGAACGCGGACTTCTCGGTTAACAAGCTCGGAAGAAAAGCGGGAGGTGTATTCTGGATGAGCGAGAAGACAGTAGACATAACCGGCGAAGTCTTCAGCTTGAACTTCACCTAAAAAATTGAGAAGACCTGGAAGGATGTTTGGAGCAGCGGTTTGGTTATCCAGAAACAGAGGCATTACATCTTTCGAGCCAAAAGAGCCTCGAAAATAATGTTTGTCTGGTAAGCTTGCACAAACCGTTAAAGCTTGACCGCTGCCTAATGGATGAGAAAGTAGGCTCGTGAAATACAATTGTTTTTCGCTATGGCTATTCCAAAGTTGCGGTCCCGGACGATCAAGAAAACGTGAGTCATTTATAATATATTGTCTGTCAAACGAACGAGTTGAATAATGTGTCTTGGAAATATTTACAAACGATGTTAATGTTTGAAGGGGAGGCAGATCTTTTTGTCCTGGTGGCAATTGTCTTGCTTTTTCATGATATTTTCTACCAGTAGGGGAATTTTTAAAAGCATCAATTTTAACAGCGGATTTTTCAAGTATGGATAGTCTTTTTTCAAGAACCCCCCTTGATGGCGCAATAACCCAAGTACGTCCAGCCATTACTCCATTATTTTGCCATGGGAAAATATCATCAATCCTCGGCCATGTCGAGAATTCACCTTTTGTTTTTGGCCTAAATGGCTCCTGCCATCCCTCCGGCGCTTTTTCCCACTTCAAACTTTTTTCGCTCTTAATTTTCGCCAGCGCCTCCAATTTTTCTTCTCTCGTTCCTTGAATCTTCGTATATCGCACTTCCGCCGGAGCATTTTCGGTTTTTAATTTTTTCCTCCATGCCACGAAAATCGCCACCGGCGTTTGAATGGCAAATACATTTTCGTCTTTTCTTGTCCCGCGCCCTTCACCGCCGAGATCGATAATGTCAACGCGGTCGCAGATTTTCCGTAAATGTTCACGCATGCCAGAAAATGCGTCACCGTCAATGTAACTGGACGCGGTAATGAATGTAACGATGCCGGGACCAACGGCGGTTTTATGTTCAAAAACTTTCCAGAGGGCCCAGCGGATGAAATAAATATAGAGGTTATAGAGGTTTTTCAGATGAACACCGCGCCCGGCATCGCGCGCGGGCTTGAGAAAGCTTTCCAGAATCGGCGCATCCGATTCGCCCCCATAACGCACCCAGCCGCCCGTTGTTTCCTTATTGCTGCCGTCTGTTTCGGCGGATTCATGGCGTCCATAGGGCGGGTTGCCAAGACAAACAAGAACATGCTGGGCGTCTTTCACCTTGAGGGCCCGTTCGTGTTCCTGCGCGATAGGCTTGTGAAAAAGTGGCGGCGCGGGCGGCTTGACATGAGGTGATTCAAGCGTATTGGTTAGGTAAATTCCCGTGCCGGTATCGGGAAAGGCGACATTGTAACGGGCGATTGCTTGGGAAAACCTTAACTGGGCGACGGCATAAGGCCCAACCATCAATTCAAAACCGTGAAGATTATTGATAAGCGAACGCGCGCCGCCTTTGACAGCGCCGGAACCTTCTTCTTTTTCCACACGGCCAAGCGCATGCTCGATTATAGCAAGTAGGTATGTTCCGGTGCCGACAGCAGGATCAAGCGTGGCAACACCGGCTTCAACGAATCCCATTTCCTTTCCCAAATGCTTCTGTAATATTTCATCGGCAAGCCGAACTTGACATTGCACGACTTCAAGAGGCGTATAATAGACTCCGGCGTCTTTTCGCATTTTAGGATCGTAGGCGGCAAGAAAATCTTCATAAAAAAACAACCAAGGATCGGAGGCGTCACTTGATGCGTTAAGGGCTTCGCGCGGAGTGGCATGAATAACTCTCTGGACTAAAGAAAGCGACGTGCTGATTTCCTTTTGGGCCGACTTATCCGTAAGGAATTCGAGCGAACGCGACAAAAGCGAATGATGTTTTTCGAGCGTGTCGTAGCAGTTTCGAAGATCGAGGACATCGGCGCTTTCAAGGTGCGCAAGCAAAAGAGCGAAAAGTATCGTTTGTGCATAGGCATCCGCGAAACGCATGTCATTGGCATCGCGAAATAAAAGGTTTTGAATTTCAGCCTTAAGAGATTGCATTGGAGATTGATCATCTTTAAGCGCGTCGATAACATCATCCCGAATGAGGCGGCAAAATGGCGCAAGATATGATGCAAGTTCCTTGGGCTTACTTGGAACAATTGGCGACCAAGAGGTAAATGCGGCAAATAACGCAAAGAGTTGTTTAGCATTTTCTTCAGATATGGCATTTTTGCCATCCGTACAAACATCACCGTCTATTCTGACTAATTTATCGACAATCTTTCCATTCTGAAATAAAGCCCATTCATTTGCGCTTGTATAGAGAATATTCGGGATATTTTTAAATCGGTCCCACTGGTTTGCATCGTGGCCTTTATATTTTTCAGGATTTGCGCCTTTTTCCGGATCTTTAAGTTCTAAATATCCAATCAGCAAACCGTTGCTTTCAACGGCATAATCCGGGCGACCAAGTCGTTCGATAGAAGATTCATCTTTTAAAACGATTTTTCTGCTTATTGAATTGCTATATGCGGCAAATAACCGTTCAATTGGAGCTTTTAGTTGAGCTTCCGGCTGGCCGTACGTCTTTGCTGAAAATTTTGAAGTTAAAGAAGAGGAGTAATTTTTCAGTTCTTCAAAAACTGAAAAATAAGGTAGATCGCCTTTCATTTTTTTCCTTCTTCAACGAAGTATGTTGCTTTTTCATCTTATAAAATACAATTCCCCCGCCTATTGGTTTATAGCTATTCATCATTCATGAATCTTGAATATACTTTTAGAAAATCAACCACTCAATAATCCGCAATCACTTCCTCGCCGTTGACAATGACAAGCCGTACTTCCGATTCTCCGAGTATCAGTTGTTCAAGGAGATCATCTCCGCTGTCAAGGTGCACGTGGACGCCTATGATATCGGCCAATTTCCCTTCATCAAGGCCGCCTAAACGGTCTTCGGCCCCGAGAGCGCGCGCGGCATTGCCCGTCACCCAGCGGATCATCTCGCTGGCGGGAATGTGGGGGTAGTTTCGCTTGGCCAGGTACAATTCATCAAGAAGGTCCATCGATTCCGAGTACACGATGCTTTCGGTCCCCACGCACAGCGAAATCCCTCTGTGGCGCGCAACATCCAGGGGGAACATCTTATGGCCCAGCGCCGACGTATATTGGAAACACTGGACAATCGAAACATTTTTAGCGGCAAGCCGCTCAAGCTCCCGGCCATCGGCATAGTTGCAATGGAATAAAACCGCATTGTCGGGGATTAGATCATTGGCAAGCGCCGTGTCCATGGGCCCTCTTGTTTTGCCGAACGGCCACGCTTTTTTCCGCGTGATATGGAAAAACAAATCGCCGGTCTGCTCCGAAAATGCCTGAAGCTCCTCCGAACTTTCGGCGAGGTGGCTTGCCCAGAGCAATTGTTTTCGTGAAGCCAAACCGATGATATCGCGGTGGCGCGTCGGGGACAGGGAAAAAAGCGCGTAAGGGCCCACCCCGGTAAAATCGCTTTTTTCGTTCAGCGCGATGCGCGTTTCAAGGGTATTGATCACGGTCTCTTCCTGGGCGCCATCGTCGGGATGCACCTCGTGAATGACGCAAAGACGAATGGGTTCAGTGCGAAGGACCGTGGCGGACATGCCCGACCGCGAGCTGTCGACCACCGTCGTAATGCCGTGGGAAAGCAATTCCCGCGCGCCAAGCTGGATCGTGGCCCGCTGGACTTCGTCGGAGGACTGTTTCAGGCGTGAATTTTTTTTTGCGATCCATGATGCAAACGTCTCCTCCGGGTCTTTCGGGATGCCCCGAACAACGCCCTCGTCGAGATGGATATGCATGTTGATAAAGCCCGGCAAAAGCAGCAGCTCCCCCACGTTGACGACATGGTCGCCGCTGGCGCGCCTTATTTTGCCGCGATTGCCAACGGACGCAATACGGCGGCCTTCAACCGAAATCGCGCCGTTGAGGAGAATTTCCCCGGTGGAAAGCAAAATCCATTTTGCGTAGTAGATCGTGGCCATTAAAACGAAAATACAACAGGCGGTTTCTAAAAGGCCCTACCGTGGTTCTTTTTGTCTGATAAAATTAAAGTACTTCGAGGAGGAGTTTTTCAATGAGTATGTCATCGGGTGAAGCTGGTTGACAAAAAGATTTTTTCATCCATTCCTTCAATCGGTCTTCGGTAATGAGATGCACGTAACTTACGAGCCAGTCAAGCACAAGGACATCATTTTCCTGATCGGGCGATAAACATATCATGTCAATACATCCTGCATCAAGGGTTTTTAGTTTAGGCTTAAGCAGTAAGGATTTTCTGGGCTTGCCGTGCTGATTAAATCCCTGATTACTATATTGTTGTATTACCTGTTCAATCCGCATAAACCGCCTCAATATATTACTATCGTCTTTTGTATAAAGAACTTTAATGGTATCGGGCAAAAGAACCATTGACTTCTTTGTCATAGGAGACATATTTTTGAAAAGAGATACCACGAAAATCACATTTTTGAAAGGAAGTTTCATGCAGCGTTTCATAATTGTAATGGCCGTATTTTCAAATGCCGCCGGCGTTTTTGCCCAGACGGGCGCCGCGCCCCAGGGAAAAGGCATCATGGACCCTTCGTTCATTTTCATGATGGTGGTGATGTTCGCAATCATCTACTTTCTTATGCTTCGCCCCCAGCAGAAAAAGCAAAAAGAGACCCAGAACATGCTCAACAATATAAAAAAAGGCGACAAAGTGCTGACAATTGCGGGCATTATAGGAATCGTGGGCAATGTGAAGGATTCAACGGTCATGGTGAAGGTCGCCGAAAATACGGTGCTTGAATTCAAAAAAGCTGCAATTTCGGCCGTTCTCAATGATGAGAAACCTTCGGCGGACGATAAAAATTCAAAGAAAGACGTGAAAGCCTGATGTTCAACATTCGGCATTATGGCGACCCGGTTCTGCGGAAAAAAGCCGACCGGGTCCTTGTTTTTGACGATGCATTACGGGACTTTGTAAAAAAAATGATCGTGACCATGCGCGAACACGACGGTGTGGGTCTGGCCGCGCCGCAGGTGGGGCGTTCGATCCAGTGCGCAATCGTTGAACCTTCAAAGGAAACGCCCCAGACTTTCGTGCTTATAAACCCTGAAATCGTCTCCGCGTCGAAAGAAACCGCGGAAAACGAGGAAGGGTGCCTGAGCTTTCCGGATTTGCATTTGATGCTAACGCGGCCGAAAATAGTGTCTGTCAAGGCTTTTGATGAAAACGGCCGCGAGTATACCATTGAAAAAGCCGAGGGACTTTTCTGCAGGGCTTTACAGCACGAAATTGACCACCTCAACGGGCTCTTCATAATCGATCATATTTCCTTGCTTCAACGCAAGCTCCTTAAGGGGAAACTCAGGAAAATTTTAGATTTACAATCCGATGAAACGGCTTTACGTGGCAACACGGCAAACGCGGTGTAAGAACAATTTCTTTTTTTTCTTCATAGTTCTGCCCATCCTCCAATGCGCGCCCTATCCGATCTTTTCGCAAACGTCCCATGACTGTTGCGTCACGTCCCGCTTCCTCCGGGTCGCGCTGCGGCAGGAAACAAGGCGGGCGCGGTTTGTGTCCGCCGGCCAGGTTGACATATTAAACGGCGGGACTTTCCACCTCAGCGAGCGCGGGACCATCGAGGTGGAAATGGCTGGTTCCGGGGAGAAAGTTTCGGGCAAAAGCCCGCGCGAGGGAAAATGGGAATGCGCGCTTCCATGCACTCTTCTTTCGAAAAATGAATTGAATATCATCGAGTTTGACGGTTCAAGCTACCGCGGTTCCATGATTCTTATCGCCTCGCCGCGCGGAAGTTTTACCGTTGTGAATTGTGTAAATGTGGAGGATTATCTGCGCGGGGTCGTACCGCTGGAAATCGGTCGCTGCAAACCCGACGAGGTTGAGGCCGTCAAGGCGCAGGCCGTCGCGGCGCGCACGTATACCTATAAAAAAATGCAGGAAAAACAAAGAGCTGATTTTGACCTTCTTCCCACGATTTCCGATCAGGATTACGGCGGGGTGCGCGCTGAAAATTCCGTATGCAACGAAGCCATTAACGGCACCGCCGATCAGGTCATGGTGTGGCGGGACAGCCTGATATACGCCTATTACCATTCCACCTGCGGAGGAAAGACGGCCAATGTCGAGGACGTGTGGGAAAACAAACAGCCGTTGCCGTATTTGCGTTCGGTTGACGATGTCAATGAAAAAGGGGAGGCGTTTTGCGGTTTTTCAGGGTCTTTCGCGTGGCAGGAATCGTGGACCATCCGGCAGCTGTCGAACGTTGTAAACCGCTATTCCCGCGAAGTTTTCCCCCAGAAATCAGCCGAAGGGTCAATCATCGCCGTTACCGTCGATTCACGGTTCGCGTGCGGCAGGACGCGTGAATGTACGATTAAAACCTCGGCGGGATCGTATTGCTATGGCGGCGATAAAATGCGGTTTGTTTTTCGGCGGAACGAAAACGGCCTTCCCGTGCTGCGCAGCGCGCTCATTACCGACATTTCAGCGGCTCCCGGCTCAATCACCATTAAAGGTAAAGGTTATGGCCACGGCGTAGGCATGTGCCAATTCGGCGCTATCGGCCGCGCGCGGGCCGGTCAATCATACGATCGGATCCTTAAAACGTATTATACCGGCGTGGAATTGAAAAAAATCAGGATCTTAAAATAATAAAGGACAGCGCCGCATGGACATGATCGCCGAGATGGAAGCGTTGTATTCGGAGCTTCCGGAACTTGCCTGCATTCAGTGTGGTACGTGCTGCGTTTCGCCGACCTGCACGTTACCGGAATTCATCCATATTATGCGATGGTGCGTCCGGAATATGAGTGCTGACCAATTAAAGCAGAAAATCGCCGCTCCGCCGCGCATGCATGAAGAACATGAGGGCAATCTGCGCTGCATGTTTTTGGAAAAGGGGCAATGCAGGGTGCATCCGGGCCGGGCGGGCGCGTGCAGGCTTTTCGGCGTCCCCGCCACGGGGCGCATGGGCATCCCGGACATGGTCACGTGCAAAAACGATATCTCCGTTGTCCGCGGACAGAGCGACGAGACGTTCCTCAGGGGCTGGATCGACCGGCTTGTTACGCTGAACAGCGGCCTCTACGCGTTCAGTACGGGGCCGTACTTTATCAATAGTTTTAACATCGAGTGCTGGCTGGACATCTACTTTGATCCGATGTTTAGTTTCGATGTTTTTGCGGACCTGAAAAGCATCATGGGGGAGCATATTGATCTCTCGGAATATGGCCGCGGTTACCTTCCCAAGACCGGCCTCAAGGAAAAAGTTGACAAGATATCAATTTTAAACACCATGGTCGCCATGGCGGACCCGGCCACGATCCGCGGCCTCCTTGTTTCCATCCGCGACGATTATCCGTTTACCGGCACATATTTCCTGGAAGAAGCCAAAAAACTGCTCGAAGACTTCGAAAAATAAATAGGGGGCACTTCTTGACCTGCTTGAGGCAGGTAAGAAACTCTAAGTTTGAAGTATCTACGCAAAACGCTCTTCGGGATACTTTAAACAGAGTTTCTAAATTCCTCGGTCCTGTGCCGGATGATGTCGCCTTCGATCATGTAAATCACGTCTTCGGCGATGTTGGTGGCATGGTCGGCGATGCGTTCCAAATGCCGCGAGATCGATAGGACCTGCATGAATTCGTCGAGTTTTTGGGGATTCTGCCCGATTCCTGTTTTAATTTTGTCGAACATTTCCCGGTAGAGCGCGTCGACCTCGTCGTCTGCCGCGCATACTTCAAGGGCGGTTTTCGGGTCCATGTTGACGAATGAATCAAGGCATTTTTTCAGCATGGCCAACGCCTTTTCGGACATAACGGGAAAATTCGAGGAAAACTCGAATTTAGGCAGCGTTGCAAGGTACAGCGACCGCTCGGCGATATTGACCGCCAGATCGCCGATACGCTCAAGGTCGTTATTGATTTTAAGCACCGCGACGATGAACCGCAAATCTACTGCCACGGGCTGGTGGAGCGCAAGGACCTTGAGGCATTCCTCCTCGACGTCGATTTCCATTTTGTCGACGATAACGTCTTGTTCAAAAACATTCCTCGCCATAGCTTCATCCTTTTTTTCCACCGACCTTACGGCGCGCAATACATGCTCTTCAACGATCGTCGACAGATACAGGAGTTTTTTTTTCAGGCTTTCTATTTCTCTTTGCAAATGTTTTGGCATGAACGGTATCTCCTACAATAAAGGTTTCGGTTGTCCGGATCGGACGCCACCATATGTCATGGATCAGGCGCTCCGCGGTAAAATGATATAAAAGGTGCTTCCCGTGCCCGGCATGCTGTCAACGGCCACGCGGCCGCCGTGGGCGAGCGCGATATGCTTTACAATAGACAGGCCGAGGCCGGTGCCGCCGAGTTTGCGGCTGCGGGATTTGTCGACCCGGTAAAAACGTTCGAACAGGCGGCCCAAGTGTTCGGGGGCGATGCCGATGCCTTCATCGCGCACCGACACGGTGGTTTCCCCGGTTGCCGGGTCCTGCAATGCGTTGACCGAAATGCGCTTATTGGTATCGCTGTAGTTTATGGCATTGTCGATCAAATTGACGATTGCCTGTTCGAACAGCGTCCGGTCGATTTTAACGATAAAATCGGCGCTGCACTGGAGTTCTATGCTTATCTGTTTTTGGGACGCCTTTGCCGCGCAGGCCTCAATGGCGCCGTTCAGGACTTCGGCAAGCCTGCATTCTCCGCGTTCGAGGGCGTTGTGTTCCGTGTCCTGTTCAATTTTGGAAAGAGCCAGCAAGTCTTCAACAATAGTCGTTAGGCGGTCGACCTGTCCCGAGATTATGCCGAGAAACCGATGGGTATCAACGCCGTTTTTCATGGCTCCGGAAAGAAGTGTCTCTACAAACCCCTTGATTGACGTCAGGGGCGTGCGGAGCTCATGGGAAACATTGGCCACGAATTCTTTTCGCATATTCTCGAGTTTTTTAAATTGCGTGATATCGTTAATGACCATGAGCGCGCCGATGCATTTTTCCTCGCTATTATGAAGCGCGCTTCCATGGAGCTGAAGAATGCGCTCGGTGTGGGTCGGCTTTCCCGGCAGCGCCTCGATGAGGACGGTTTCGGTTTCGATAAATCCGGAAGCTGAAAGGGTTTTTACGAGAAAATCCTGGATTTCGCCGTTTCGGAGCACCTCGCCTATCAATTTGCCTGCTGCCCGCTGCGGATCCATGCTGAAAAGCATGCTCGCGGCCCGGTTGACGGTCATGATGCGTTCCTCCGCGTCAACCGCAATGACGCCCTCGATCATGCTTGATAAAATGGCGTCCAGTTCATTGCGCTGCGTTGTTATGCCGGTGATGGTGTCGTGCAGGGTCCGTGCCATTTCATTGAGCGCCGCGGCGAGCTGGTCGGTTTCTTCGTAGCCCGATAAGGGGAGCTTGACGCTCAAATCGCCGGAGGCGAAACGCTGGGCGCCGCGTTTCATGGCCCCTATGGGAAGGCTGACTTTTCTCGAGACCAGAAAACTGAGGAGCGCCGCGACCAGCGCCATGAAAAACACGGCCCATAAAATCCTTAGGTAGAAATTTAAAAGTGCCGATTTTATGGATTGTGTCGGGAGGGCTGTTCTGATGACGCCGCAAACCTTTCCGGCGCATGTAAGCGGCACCGCCACATATACCATGTCTTCCTCTAATGTATAACTGAGCCGGTTCGATACGCCCGTTTTGCCGGACAGCGCCTCAATGATCTCAGGCCGATTTGCATGGTTTTCCATGGAGTCGGGGTCCTTTTCGGAATCGCCGAGGACCTTCCCCGATGGGGAAATCACCGTAAAGCGGACCGTGACTTTTTTTGCCAGTACCTTGCACAGGGAATCGATATCGTTCAAGGATGATCGGGCAAAGCGCTCTTCAATTTGCGCCCCGATGAGTATTGCCTTGTTCTTAAGGTCCTCGGTCGTGCGGGCCATATAGAATTCTTTAAAGGTGCGCGAGGCATACCAGGTTATTATGAGAACGGGTATTCCCATGATTAACAAGTACGACAAGTACAACTGCCAGATTAGTTTTTTAGGCCCCATACAATAACTTTCGGTCACGCCCCCTAAATCCCCCGTAGGGGGATTTAGGGGGCGCTTAGTTTATTCCTTAAACCGGTATCCGGCGCCGCGCACGGTTTCAATTAACTGACCGGCATCGCCAAGCTTCTTTCGTAGCCCCACGATCATGACGTCAACCGAACGGTCCGTCACCGGATAATTGTCTCCGCGCACGCCTTCCACTATCTGATACCGGGAAAACACCCAGCCGGGCCTGCTGGCCAGAAAATGCAATAATTGGAATTCCATGTTGGTAAGCCCGATGGGTTTGTTTCGAAAAAGCACTTCCCGCCTACCGGGATGAATCTTCATTCCATGTGCCTGCAAAGGAGCGGACTCGTCAATCGGTTCAGCCGATTTCCTGCGCAGCACGGTTTTTATGCGCGCGATAAGCACTTTGGGACTGAATGGCTTTACTATATAATCATCGGCCCCAAGCTCAAGGCCGGTAACGATGTCGGGTTCCTCGCCTTTCGCGGTGAGCATGATGACAGGGATGTTTCGAGTTTTTTCGTCCTTTTTAAGCGATCTGCATACGTCGAGGCCATCCAAGCCGGGGAGCATAAGATCGAGCAGGATGCAATCGTAATGTTCGGCCCTAGCTTTTTTAAGAGCGTCTTCCCCGGATAAAACCCCGATGCTTCGAAAGCCGTCCTTCGACAGGTTATACTGAAGCAGTTCCTGGATTTCTTCTTCGTCTTCGACTATAAGAATGGATTCATGAGCCACAGTAAAAACCTCTTAAAGTATTGTTCCGTCTTTAGACGCGTTTCCAAACGCCGCGGTCGCCTATCCCATTCGGCCGGTTACGTAGTCTTCGGTTTGTTTTTCGCGCGGAGACGTAAAAATCTGCTTCGTAGGGCCGGATTCGATAAGCTCTCCCAGGTAAAGGAACGCCGTAAAATCGCTCACGCGCGCTGCCTGCGCCAGGTTGTGGGTGACCAGAAGAACGCAGAATTCGTTGCGTAATTCGTCGATGAGCTGGTCTATTTGGGCCGTGGAAATGGGGTCGAGCGCCGATGCCGGTTCGTCAAGAAGCAGGATCTCGGGGTGCGTTGCGATGGCCCGCGCGATGCACAGCCGCTGCTGCTGGCCCCCCGAAAGCCCCAGGCCGCTTGAGTTGAGCTTGTCTTTGACCTCGTTCCAGAGCGCCGCCTTGCGCAGGGCCGTTTCCACGCGGTCGATCATTTCAGAGCGCGAAAGCTTCTGGTACAATTTAATGGGAAACGCGATGTTCTCGAAAATCGACATGGGAAAGGGAGTGGGACGCTGGAACACCATTCCCATTTTCGCGCGCAGCTTCGACGCGGCCACCGACGGATCGATGATGTTTTCACCGTCCACCGTGACCTTCCCTTCCGCGCGTTGGCCCGGATAGAGGTCGTACATCCGGTTAAAGACCCGTAGCAGGGTCGACTTCCCGCATCCGGAGGGCCCGATGAGCGCCGTAACGCATTTATCGGCGAAGTCGATCGATACGTTTTTGATCGCCAGGGTGTTTTGATAATAAAAATTAAGGCCTTGAACGGATATCCGCGGCTGCGGGGTGTTTGAGTTCAATTGTGCCTCTTTGTAAAAAGGATGCGCCGTGAAAAGATGTTTATCGCCAAAACGGTGATCGTAATGAGAAACGCCCCGCTCCACGCCAGGTTCTGCCAATCCTTGTACGGACTCATTGCGAATTGGAATATCACGATGGGAAGCGATGCGATGGGACCGTTCATGGTGGACGTGGAAAACTGATTGTTCAGGGAAGTGAACAAAAGCGGAGCGGTTTCGCCGCTGATCCTGGCAAGCGCCAGGAGTATCCCCGTTACAATACCGGGACGCGCCGCCCGCCACCCGATCTTTACGATCATTTTCCAATACGGACACCCCAAAGCGACCGCGGCCTCGCGCAGGGAATCCGGGACAAGACATAGCATGTCTTCGGTGGTCCGGACGATCACCGGGACCGCGACAAGGCACAGTGCCGCGGCGCCAGCCCACGCGGAAAAATGTCCCGATGGAAGCACGATTATTCCGTAGATAAAGAGGCCGATGATGATCGAAGGGGCGCTCAAAAGGATGTCGGTGCAGAACCGGACCACGTTTCCCATCCGGGAATCTCGGCCGTATTCGGCCAGATACGTTCCCGCCAGGACGCCTAGGGGAATCGCCCCGGCAAGCCCCGTTACCACGAGGACGATGCTTCCGACAATTGCATTGAGTAAACCACCAGCGGTGCCCGGCGCGGGCGTCCCCTTGGTGAAAATGTCGATGGAAAATGCCTTCAGGCCGGCAACCGAAAGTTTCCAGAGTATCGCTGCCAATGCACCGATGGAAATGAGGACGGCAAGCGAGAACAAGGCGACCATGACGCGGTTGATGATTTTCCTTCTGAGGATGACCGTTGGGTCCGTTTTCATACCGGCAGTCTCCGTTTTGTCGAGAGGAGCAGAACGCGCGTTATCGAGAGGATGGCGAAGGTGATGAGGAAAAGGATCAAACCCAATGCGAGCAGCGAGGCGATATAGGTGTCTCCGAACGCCTCGGCGAATTCGTTGGCGAGCGTCGCGGAAATCGTTGTGCCCGGCGCAAGCAGGGAAGCGCTCAAGCGGTGGGCGTTTCCAATGACGAAGGTGACCGCCATTGTTTCACCGAGGGCCCGTCCAAGACCCAGCATGATCGCACCGATGACGCTTGTTTTGGTATAGGGGATGATTATCTTCCGGCAAATTTCCCAAACGTTCGCTCCCGTCCCGTACGCAGCCTCCCGCAAGGAGGCCGGGACCGAGGCAAATGCCTGTAAACTGACCGATGCGATGAACGGCAGGACCATGACGCTTAAAATCAGTCCCGCGGTAAGGACCCCGATTCCGAACGGGGGGCCTTGAAACAGCAAGCCGACAAAAGGCAATGGCCCAAGATATTTTATCAAAACCGGTTGAACGACATGGGACATGACCGGCGCCATGACGAACAGTCCCCACATGCCGTAAATAATGCTCGGTATCGCGGCGAGGAGTTCGATCATCGCGGTCAGCGCGGGGCGAACTTTGAAAGGGCAGAGCTCATTTAAAAAAAACGCGCTGCCCAATGCGAGCGGCACCCCGAAAAGCACGGCTATGAAGGAAGTGACGAGCGTTCCGACGATAGAGGCCAACGCCCCGAATTTATTTGACACCGGGTTCCATGAACTTCCGGTAATGAATGCAAACCCGAATTTGTGGAAAACCGGAGCGCTCTCAATTGTCAATAACAGAAAGATCGCCGCCATCATGCCTATGACAAGGAATGCCGACAGGCGGGTGACCATTTTGAAAGGCATTTCGAAATGACGGCCGGTCGGCAGATGAAACGAAACTTTGTTTTTCACCCGGACGACCGGTATTTCAATCGGTCGAACTTGACCCATGCCGGCTTCGTTTGATTGGGACATAGAAAAAAACCGTGAAAAAGAAGAAAATAGCGATCCGGCGCATCAGGCCGGACCGCCGCAGTGCTAGTAGTCGAACTCTCCATTAATATAAATCTTGTTATTCTGTATTTTATCAATTCTCAGGTTGGTTCCTTGATAATCCATGGCAAATTTCACTTTTGATATCGGTGAATATTGCACACCGGCGATGAAGGTATGGCCATCCTGGGCGGTGTTCCAATTATTTCCATTAATTGATTTAGAATCCATCAGGTCGTAGCGGGCGAATACTTCGACCGGTTTTATGATCGAGTACATCCCTTCCACCGACAATCCATTAACATTATGGTCCGTAACACCCTTCTGCTTAAACTGGGCGTCATATTCAACACCGATCTTACCCATATCCATAATATTATACCCGGCAAATGCCGCGGCGGTGGTCTGCAAGGTATCGGTCGTGCTGCCAACGGGCATCAAATCGCCGTAAACATACAACGTAAGGTCCTTTATAGGATTGACCTGGGCGGCGCCCGCCACTTTGTATTTGCCGTAGGCATCCTGCTGGGCCTTGTAACCTTCGCCGTTTGTCACGCCTACGGTGATTTTGAGCATGTCGATCGGCGAGACTTGCACCTTTGCTCCAAGGTCGGCGCTTGATTCCCAGCCTTCATTGTCCATGAGTGTTTTGTAAAGATACCGGTGTCCCCAGAAACTTTCCTGGACATCGAACGCAAAATACGGTATTTGACCAACCGAAAGCGTGGTCATGGGAAGGACGTCTTTCCATGCCAGGTAGGCGGTTTTAAGATAGGCGATATAATTGCCCGCCGTCGTAAGCTTGAGGCCAACCGTGTTCGTTGTGGTATTTAAAGTCGCCGTGGCGGCAGTCGCGGGGTTGATCCGCGCAACGTCGAGCAAGACGTCGGTTGTGAAGTTGTTGTCGATTTTTTCTTTATATCCAAGATATACGCGGGACGGCTCTATCTGGGATTTTTCAACAATAGGGGTGTCGCTGACGTCATAATAATAGTCGGCGTAAACTTTTCCGTACACGCTTCCCTGGGGCCCGGCGGGCTTGGGCGCCGGGGCGGGTGCCGCCGCGGGCTCCGCGGCTGGCGCGGCCGCTGGCTCAGTGCTTTGGGCAAATAGAAGAGCTACCGTTCCACACATCACGATTCCGGCCACGATGGCCGATTTACAAAAACGCTGTTTCACATTTCCTCCTTGTGATTAATGGGTGATTGGTTTTGTTTCGATATTACTTTGCTGAAAAAACGACTTTTCCGTCCTGGGATTTGATGTCTTTTGACCAAACGTCCTTGATAAGTTTTACAACGGCGCCGGGGATCGGGATGTAATTGAGCTCTTCGGCCATTTTCGTTCCGTTTGCATAGCACCATGCAAAGAATTTCAAAGAGGTTTGGGCCCGGTCAGGGTTTGCCTGCTCTTTGTGCATGAGGATAAAGCTTGCTCCGGTTATCGGCCAGCTGTCTTTGCCGTTTTGGTCGGTCAGAACCAGATAAAAACCGGCGGCATGCGCCCAATCGGCGTTTGCCGCGGCCGATTGAAAGGATTCGCTCTTGGGTGATACGAATTTACCGTCATGATTTTCCATCAAACAATAGGCGAGCTTGTTCTGCAGCGCGTAGGCGTATTCCACATAGCCGATGGAACCCGGCGTTTGGGAGGTGAAATTGGCGACGCCTTCATTGCCCTTGCCGCCGATTCCTACCGGCCATTCGACCGACGTGTTATTGCCCACTTTGTCCGACCAATCCTTACTCACCTTCATAAGGTAGTTGGTGAAAAGGAACGTTGTGCCGGACCCGTCGGAGCGGTGGACGACGGCGATGTCCTGGTCGGGCAGCTTAAGGCTTGCATTGATTTTGAGAATCGCGGGATCGTTCCATTTCTTGATCGTTCCAAGAAAGATGTTCGCGAGGACCTCTCCGGTCAGTTTCATCTGGCCCGCGGCAACCCCCGTGATGTTGACGACAGGTACTACCCCGCCCATGATCATGGGCCATTGAACCAGGCCGTCTTTCTCAAGCTGGTCTTCCTTAAGAGGCATGTCGGAAGCGCCGAAATCAACCGTCTTTGCCTCGATCTGCTTTATGCCGCCTCCGGAACCTATCGACTGGTAGTTGAGGCTGACGCCTGTTTTCGCCTTATAGGCTTCCGCCCATTTGGCGTAAACGGGATAAGGAAACGTCGCCCCCGCGCCGGTTATTTCTTCCGCCGAAACCGAATGCGCGTACGACAGGCCAATACCTAAAAGCGCAAGTGACCCGATGAACCGAATTCGCTTCTTCATACATGCTCCTTTCATTGTTTAAAAAGGTTAATTGCCCACCGCTTCACATTTATGAAACGTTGGTACGACTGCTCCAAGATTGGTATACCACTCATAACTTGGATTAAAAAAATAGAATTCCATTATTTTTCTAATGTTACGAAATTGTTAGAATTGTGTTAGGAAAAATATTGCCTTCATTTTGCATATTTCTTTTTGCTCCTATGATTTTTTCAAAGAACAATTTTAGTGCGCTGAAAAAATCGTTTCTTATTATTATGGGCAAATTTGGATTGTGTTAGAATTTAATTAGCAAAAACTGAGCCGGGAACCTTGAGAATTTATCAGGAAATGGCGGCCAGGTAAGACAGGTTTCGATGAAGTAGTTGATTTTTAACGATCAATTGCATGATGTTTGATTATGGCGCCGTCATAACTGAAACAGGTCGCCTCGGCTATGTTCGATGAGAGGTCGGCGATACGCTCCAGGTTCTTACTGACGCGAATAATTTCCATGGCTGTATCGAAGCACATTTTTCCTTCCTGCACTCTTGTTTTAACATTATTACCGATCAGTATATTGAGATCATCGATATTTTCATCGCTGGAAAGCACGGTTTGCGCAAGTTCGGTATTTTTATTAAAGAAGCTGTTAAGGGCGTCTTCAAACATTTTTATGCTGAGCTTGGCCATTTGCGGCAAATCCAGCAGGTCGGTGTCATTTGATTCTCGCGACAGGCTGATGGCCGATTCGGCGATGTTCACCGCATGGTCGCCGATACGCTCGAGGATGGCGTTGATTTTCTGGATTGAAAGGATGATGCGCAGAGCCTCAGGCGGCACCTGACTTATGGCAAGAATATTATAGGTGGAATTATCGATGTCAATTTCATAGGAGTTGAGCGTTTTGTCATTTTCTATGACGTCCTGGGCAATGAGCGGTTCCGACTCGGTAAGGGCCCTTATAGCCGATGTCACGGCCTTTTCGACAAGGCTTGCCATGGAAGTCAATTGGTCTTTGGAAATTTCCAGGCTGTTTGTTAAGGTCCGGGCATTTTCCGACGTTTCCAGGGGGGTAAGCGAACTGTTATACATGGACGTTTTCCTTGGGCAAAAAGAATCCCTGCGGCCGTCAACGGATGTTTTTAATTGCAAATCCACGGATTTCCTTTACATCTGCAGGGATAGTTCGTTGGGGAAATACGCCCTGTGCAATTTTTCTGGAATTGCGCAGGTGCATAATGCAAAAAGATGGCCCGGATTATCGCCGAGAAAAATAGGCAGATCGGGCGTGATGGACAACGAATGTCCTTCATGCTCGATGACGACCGTATACAGCGCCGGCGGGATATTGATCAGCACGAAATTGCCGTATCTGTCGGAATAGGTGCTTTGGCCGGTCTCCCGGATCCAGATTTTGCTTCCTTCGATTTCTCTTCCATCAATATCAACAACTTTACCGCGGATATGTCCCATGGTATGGTCGAGCCGGTTTAAAACATGGTTATTGTCTTGAGCTTTGTTCAAAGGTCCCATTGCAGGCCTCCTTAGGTTACATTGAATGTCTGTAAATCTTGTTTTCATGGGAATTTTACGGTATTAAAATAGCACCGCAAGATTAGGCGATATTAAGCGGTATGTTAGAAATTGATTAGGTTCTGTAGGCGAATTATATACGCCTGCCTGCGGTGCCGCTTCGGCAGGCAGGCGTCCAGCGTAGATAATTACCCGTACAGAACCGATCAAAAGTTTGTTTTGAGGGTCAATCCGGCGCTTGATTGGGTAATTTCCGGTTCTATTTTCCAATATAGTGCGTTACTTTTTTGCAAACTTGAAGCATCATTATGACCAATGGACCGTCCGATAACGGTACCCAATATCGCCCCCATGATAACATCGCTGAGCCAATGATTGTCGCTATAAATGCGCTCGGTCCCGGTAAGAAACGCCATCATGTAAAGACCACAGGAAACATAGGGATTATCGATCCGCTTTGCCAGAACAGTGGACATCGTAAAAGCCGTCAACGTATGCCCGGAAGGAAATGACGCGGATTCATCGTTTATGCTCAGCGGATTAAAAGTGCCCGGACCTTTATCGGCATACGGGCGATATCGTCCAATACCGATTTTTAAGACCTCTCCGAATGCGCCTGAAATAGCCAATGCCGTTAAAACCTCCCTGCCGGTTTCCCTCCACCAGGGATTTGCAAATCCAAGGCCATAAAGGTACGTGCCGCCGCCTATGGTAATGGCCGTATAACCCGAGCCATAATATTCCCAAGGCAGGATCATGCGGTCCCTACCGGGTGTTTTTTTGTCCAATGCAAAGGTTCGCACCGATGGATCAAACGCATGGGCCGTGCCAACCGCTCCGATACCCAGCGCGGCAAATGCCAATTCCTTACATCCGTAATGTAAGGGAGAAGTAACGACCGACACCACGTCGTGAACGCTTGAATCGATGCCAGCGATGATTTCATTCTTGCAATTTATCAATAAAGGATCGCGGGTTTTATTTGTCTCGGGCGTTTCCGTCTTTTGAGCATGGCTTCCCATGCAGCAGGTAAGAACCAATATCGAGAAAAAACAAGCATTGACCCTGCCATTTTTAAGAATTGCGATAGATTTCACGTATCTGCCTATTTGTGAACAACTTGAGTTTAAAAAATCATTATAAACTCGGACCGATTGTAAGCTGGTAAGCCGCATAAAGAAAAAGATCATCGTGACCAATGATGTCCCGGCCCGCGGAAAAGAGAAAATGATGATTATCATTTAAATTTACGATCGTTCCGATATTAAAAGCAAAGTCATTTTCCTGGTTTTCGGATTGAAAAATTGTGCTGAAAATTTCAGCGCCTATGGTAACGATTTCCGATATATCGCGCTGCCCTTCCCAGCCTAAGAACAGGGAATTTTCCCGATTCGAAGTAGTATTGGCCAAATACCCCCCACCGCAATAGGTGGTCCAAGGGTTCCAAGTTTTTTGCAACCAAAGCGGAAGAAAAAACTGCACATTGCCGGAGCCTAAATGTTTTGCCACGTTTCCCGTGGGGATTTCGATAACGGGGAAGGTGCTGATTTGCGGGACCGCTTTTGCTTCATTGACCAATCGGCATTTAAGCCCAAACTCGATATCTCCTGGCCCATATGCGGTTTTTCCTGTGGAGGGATGATTCAAGAACAGCGGTACATTCAAATGGATGTGCATGCCTTTAACAATTCCATAATTTCCTTCAACATAAGGAACGGCGCCCGATAGTCCGTCATTATCACGCATAATTTGCCCAGCGCAATAGAACTCCCGATGTTGGAATTCAACCGGCTCCGGATCGTCAGTGCGGAAAGGTGGACCCGCGCTGATTGAAGAAGGGGTGAAAAAGTAGATTGAAACTGCGAAAATAAGGCAAGACCAGATTGAGCGCAAGCAAATCATTCTACTGATCGGTTTCCTTCAATAATCTCCCACCCTGAGCAAAGTCGAAGGGTGCAAAGAGTGAGGCTTTAGTTATTAACCCACAAGGTGGATAAGGTTCTGTACGGTAAATTATCTACGCTAAACGCGTATGTAATTCGCCTACAGAACCTAACCGAGTAGTAATATACTATGGTTGCCGGATAATGGAAATCGAAACCTCGCGAAACTTGCAGTGCGAAGTATCAACCAAATTGCGTGCCCGGATTGTCGTTGATTACGGCTTAGTGAAAAAAAGTTCCAGCTATTTATTGATCACGGTCGCATATGCCTCGGCGCCAGCCGTATCGATCATGGACACCTTCATCTTTTCCGGTGTTAACAGCACCTTGGTAAATCCGGGGACTGATTTCGCGAAAACCGTTTGCGGAAGCGCTTCTCCCATGGGACGCACTTCAACGGTCCCGCACACAAAATAATTGACACGGCCCCCCTGCGCCTTGAGGTATTCGAAATCGTGGTCGTGTCCGCAGAAGTATGCGTCGATTTTTTTATCTTCGAAGAACCGGGCGAACCGGGTTTGCATGTCTCCCGTTTCCTTGCCGTGGGCGCTTCCGCTTGAGTAAACCGGATGGTGCCCGAAAACAAGCTTCCAGCGCGACTTGGAGTTCGTGAGGCAACTGTCGATCCAGCGCATTTGTTTCGCGGTGTCCTGGCCCAACACATGGTGCTCGTCGGTTTTGTAATACGCGGATTGAAACGGCGACGTGTCGATGAGATAGAAATCCGCGGCCGTCGTGTCGTTGATTTTCTTATGCACCGCGAAATACCGGCCCGGCATGTTCCAGCGCCGGCTTATTTTCGAATAATCGATTTCAGCCTGCACTTCTCCTTTGTAATCGTGGTTTCCCAGCGCCACATACCAGTCGCATTCAAGCGCCGGATCATTAAATACATTTTCAAAATTCAACATCCAGAGCGGGTCCTGCGCGCTGCGGACGCCTATGACCTGAAAATTATCCCCAACAGAAATGATGAAGCCGCCCACCCCATGCTTGGCCATGATTTTTGCGACTTCAGTTTGGTTTCTTTTCCCGTTCCATCCCCAGTCACCAAGGACGGAGAACTGAAGTCCTTTTTCTTTCTTGCCGACTTCTTCCTTTTGTGAAACGGTATTGGCGGCGGCGTTCGGCTTTTCGGTCTTTGCGGACGCGATTGAGGCAAAAGTGACGCATCCGGCAATTGCCAGCGTGAGGAATCGGAAACCATTCGGGCCTTTCATGGCGAACTCCTTTGACAAATTGATAAAACGAACCGGTTTATAAACTCAGTCGCACTCCGGCTTGGACCGACCATCCGTAATATTCCATTTGCGTGGTATGGCTTGGGTCAAGCAAATATAATTTCTTTGGCGCGTTGGTAAGGTTTTTAAACTCAACGACGGCCGTAAGGTTTTTCGTGACTTTTTGGCTTGCCGCGCAATCCAGCTCCACGTGGTCGTCAAGATATACGCTGCCGAAATGGTCCGCCGAATTTATGAGTTCGGCAATGCAATGGCTCTGGTAATTAAAGGCGATCCTCCCCGAAAAGCCATACTTTTCGTAAAACAAAGCCGCATTGCCCACATGTTTGGACTGTCCGGGCAGCGAGGAATACAGATCAAGCTCCGGAAGCAGCGTGTTGGAATAGGTAAAGATATAATTGCCGTTTACCCCGAACCCGCTTAGAAACGACGGCAAAAAGAAAAATTGGGTTTGCAGTTCCAATTCAACTCCCGCAAGGTTCGCTTTGCCGCCATTACCTTTTGTATAGTACGTCCATTCCGTCTTTGACTGATTAAAAAACGTGTCCCGCTCGGCCGCAAAAATATAATCGTGCATTTGTTTACCGAAAACACCCGCGTACAAAACGCTTTTCTTGTTATGGAAATAATATTCGCCGCTGAGATCGAAATTGTCGGACGTTGTTGGCCGCAGATCCGGATTGCCTTTTGTCGCGGTGTGCACATTGTCGTCAACATTATAAACGATGTGCGGGACCAGGTCAAACCAGTCGGGCCGGGAAAACGACCGGGTATAGGATGCGCGGTAATTCACCTCTTGCATCGGGGAATATTTGAATATCAAATCCGGAAGAGGGAAGAAAAATCTTCTGTACATATCGAGGGTGGATGTCTTTACCCAATTGTTCTGAACGTTAACGGAATCCGAATAGCCGGTGTAATGCATGGAAGTATACTCTAAACGCAGTCCGCCGATTATCGTCAGGCGGTCCATTTTCAACGTGGCCATGCCGTAGCCCGCCCCGTTGAAGTCGCGAGCGGAAAAGGTCTCGGGATCGGAAGAAAGGGGATTCGCGGAATCGGCAACGAACCTGTTTCCTGGATTTACAACATTGTTGTAATAATGCGGTGAATTTATATATGCGCGAACAAGGCCGGGATCTGGCATGTTGTTCATGGCATACAGACTATTATAAAAATCATTGTTTGAATATCCCCCAACGAAGGAAGTCAAGTTAGGCGAATGGTATTTCCCGGTATCCTTGTAGGTTATCACCGAAAGGTTCTGGTCTTTGAAATGGTCAAGGACTTTCCCTCCCGCTTTGGCCTCAAGCCTGCCGAAATCAAGATCAAACGGCTTTTGAGCGTCGAATTGCGCTGAAAAAGAATTTTCGGAAGCCTGGGTGTTTTCGATTTTCGCGCTGCTGAGCGTAAAATATTTCATGTTGTTAAACGAAGAATCGTAATTAAAAACTTCTTTTCCGGTAGTAATGTTCGATTGGTAATCCCAGATCACAATGGGTTCAAATGTCGGCCGGTTCGCGTTGGAATGATCAAAACGATACGATAGCCCCGATGACCGATCGAACGTTACGGTCATTTCGCTCGGCTCGCTACTGGTTGCATGAGAATAGGCGACATTGCCGTCAAAAACGATATCATTGATTTTTGTCGTTCCACCCAAGGTCGCGCTTAAAATGGTCTGCTCTTTATAGGTGTCCTTGATGGAACGCGTCGTGGGCACTTCGCCCACCACATCCTTGTCGTCCATGGGGCGCGCGTCCTGGTCCTGTAAGTCAAAGCCGAGCGTACGCCGGTCTTGCAGGACGCCGTATTTGTTGAATGAACCAACCAAAAAAATATTCGACTGCGGAGAAAAGTGGTAATCCAGCCTGCAGTTTGCGCCGATGCGCTCGTTTGTTTTATTATAATCACGATACTGCATGGTGTTTAAATAGCTGGCTCCCACGCCCTTAGGATTGTATGTTGAGGTGTCCCAATCGAGTTCGATTCCTTGCGTTTCTTTTCGGTCCTTGTAATAACTGCCGCCCAAAAAAACGCCGAGTTTTCCCTGGTCCAAAAAACATTTTCCAATTGAACCGGAACCCTGCCAGATCGGCGTGCCGGACAATTGCGTGTAGCCGGGAGTGAGGTTCAGCCTGGCTTTTATATTCGTGTCCTGCGCTGTTGACGTAATAAGATTCACGTTCCCACCGATGGCGTCGCCGTCCATGTCGGGAGTCAGGACTTTGCTGACTTCGATTTCCGCGAGCTGGTCGGCTGGAATGACATTGAGCGCGACCGCGCGGGTCTGCGCGTCGGGCGAGGCGATGCTCTGACCGTTGATGGTAACGGTTGAAAGCCTCGATTCGGTCCCTCGTATTTGAACGTATTTTCCTTCGCCCTGGTCCCTTTGAATGGAAATTCCCGGAACGCGCTGCAGGGCGTCGGCCGTGGATTGGTCGGGAAGTTTTTCGATCAGCTCCGCGTCAACCACATTCTTGAGATTGTCCGAATTTTTTTCCTTGCCAAGGGCATTTGCCTGGCCTTCGGATTTACCGACGACAACCGTTTTTCCAAGGTTATTCGTCGCGTTCCACATAAAAACCACGGGAAGGCGGTTAACCGGTCCGTTGAGTTTTGCGGGCAGCGTGTCGGCAATATACCCGGATAATGAAACAAAAAGCGTGCATAATCCGTTAGTGTCGGAAGGGACCGTAAAGTTTCCTGCTTTATCGCTTTTAAACGCCGAAGAAGGCGCGCCTGACATCGTTATTGCCGCGCCCGGCATTGGCATTTGGGTTACGCCGTCACGAATCTGTCCTGAAATCGTTCCCGGATTTGCGGGAGCATGGCCCGTGTCGGCTGTCATGGCGGAGTCAGGCAAATGCGCCGAATCCTCGATCGTTTTTTCAAATGCCGCCTCCGGCGAATCATCGGAGTCTTCAAAAGAACCCGTGTCGGTTGCCGTGCCCGCCGGATTGGGAATTTCTTTTTTTTGAAGGGTCTCCGTTGAGCCGAAACAGGGAATAACGCATGCAAGAACTAAGCAGGCTATTAATAGAAATTTCATATGTTTATTATTGCTATTTCATTTTTAAAAGGCAATAAGCGGGGCCTGCCATTACAGGCAGGCCCTTTTATTTTTCTAAGAAAGTAATTATTGTTTATTTATGATGCTTGAATGTACAAGGTCCGCGCATTTGGCCTGAAGCACATAAATGCCTGAAGCCAAGTCCTTTAAGGGAATCGACAGCGTATGCGCGCCAGCTACCTGATTTGCGTTCTCGAAAATATGGATCAATTTGCCGCTTGCGGAAAATAACCTGACACTTGTCGTTCCCGCGTTCGACTGGTTCCATGAAAGTACGCGAACATCACCTTTACCGGTAATTGTCCAATTGGCCGCGGTCTTGGAAGAAACACGGCTATTGTTAACAATCGGTGTTGCACTCGACTTAAACACGGCGCCGTTGGAAACGGCGAGAGCCGACCATCCGGCAGCCCAAAGCGGCGCACTTGGATCAAACGCTCCGCGATAGGTTGTCTGGTCGAAAAACCCGCCGGCCGGAACCGTTCCCACGCGTTGCATTGCCGGACCGCTTGCGGATGGACGAGGATCGAGCTGCCCTGTGCGTGCCCAGCCAAGTCCGCCGAAAACCGGATCGAGGGTATCGTTCATACGAGCGGTTGCGGAAGCATACGTTTGAAGAAACGGCAGTCCTTCGAAAATACTGTCGACAATATTGCCCTTTCCGAATCCATAAAAGATGTCGTTCTTAAGGACGAGGGCGCTATCATCGAGCCAAAATCTGGAACCCGTTGAATCTCCTGCGTCAAGGTAATCTTCGACATACACCCCATAGTTTGAACATTGGGAAAGAATGGAATTGGCAAAAGTCCCCGCCGCGCGGTCTTTAATGTACAGACCATACATGTATTTCCAGGTGTCGGGATTGTTCGCGCCGGTCCCAATAAATGTCGCGTTATAAACATGCGCGTTTGTAATGGGCGCATAACTGAAGTCGCCGCTTTCCCACTTCGACATACAGCCGTTTTTAGTGCTGCTGGTTATGACGGTTTGAATGGCGAAAACATACTGTAAATTGCCCTGGTAGCCGCCTTGGAGCATGAGCGCATCGCCGGCCTGGAAAGCGCTGATGAGATATTTCGCGTTGACGGTTCCGGCGGTAAAATTAAGACCGTCTTCGTTGCACATGAAGACCTCGCAATGATCGACCTTGGTCCCGGCCCCAACTCCGCAGAACATGAGCCCTTTAATTTCCGACATATCCGCTGCGCCGGTATAACGAACCGAAACATACTCAAGAACGCCCGACGTATCAAAAGAATTTTTTGCGTAGGTCGCGGCGGAGGTTACGTTGCCGGAATCACCGAACGTGATCCAGCTTGTGTCGGTAATCGTAATGTCGGAAGAATAGCTGTTATCGACGCCGCCCTCCGTGTTGCACGGCGCCCTGCCGAAAATGTTGATACCGCCCCAGAGGCCCCGTGAATTGTCGCTGATAGCGAGCGGTGAATTGGCGCCCGTATCGAGGATGGAAGTGAAAATAATGGGCTGGGCCGCGGTGCCCGTGGCATACAAACGGCCGTCACGCGCGACAATGAGCATCGCGACTGAATCCGACACCGGAGCGCCGGCGCCGTAAATTGTCGTTCCGGCCGCGATATTAAGCCGGGACCCTGCCTTGACCACAACCTTGCCGTGAAGAACATATTTGTTTGACGCGACCCATGATTTTGTCTGGCCGGCCGGAATACTATCATTCGTGATATCAATCATGGCCGCCGAAGTCTGCGTGGCAAGCAGAGCGCCCGCCACGATTCCTAAAACTGCTGAGCGTTTCATAATAAAGGAACCTCCTGTGATTGGTTTATTGAAGAGTTTTATCGTTCGCCAATAAATATGCCTCATCAACACTAGAATCCCGTTAGACGGTCATGAGTTTTTTAATAGCTCACCTCAAAATTTAGCATATGTCAATATTCCTAACATGATTCTATTATTCGCGTAACATATTACAAATGTTACGTGTCTATTTTACATAACCCGTCCTGTCCGCGTTGCCACCTCGGAAGGCAGGCAGGAAGTTAATGAATTGTAAATTGAATGGAGAAACGCATGCCGCGATTTATATATGGATTTTCCATAATATTATTGAGTTATGTTAGTTTGACGTTAGCCGGAGATTTGGCCGACCAATCCACGGACGTGGACAACGAAACGTTCCGGCTTACCAGGGAATTACAACAGATCCAGACCCAGCGTCGTAACAATCAACGGGACATGCTGGCCGACCAATCCGATTTTGCCGCTTATCGCGCCTCCACGGCCAAACGAATGGCCTCCGCGCGCGCCGATGTCGATTCGCTCAAGCGCGAAACGCTCCGCAACCAAACACGCGGCGATTCACTGGCCTCCCTTATCCAATCGGCCCAATTGAAAAAACATGAAATCGAACTCTCGCGGGAAGCTCTCCGAAACCACGTTTTAAAATCCTGCGATGACCTTGACCTGGAAGCATGCCGCCTCGCGCCTCAAACGCAGGGACAGATCAGGTCGTCTTTGTCTCTTGTCAAAAATGACCTTGCCACGAAAACAATTGAATGTCCCGAGGCCTTCAGCAGGCTGGCCCAGATCATAAGCCTCATGCGGGACGCGACCGGATCGATCCAGACAAGCTCCGAAAATTCGCCAATCGCCGACATCAGGGGAACGGCGACGCGGTTGCGCATCGGGTGCCTGATGGAAGCCGTGGCAGGTCTTAAAGGAAACGTTTGTTATGTATGGGCAGGAAATAAGCCCGACGGCGCGCCGGTCTGGAAACCGGCGGGCGATAATTCGATCGGCCCGGAAATTATCCACGCCGTGGCCGTACGCGAGGGCAAAGCGCTCCCGACGTTGGTCGATCTTCCGCTAACGGCTTCGGGGAAAGGCGGCCAACAATGAAATACGCATCCATCTTTTCCATATTAATATTAGTATTGTTCGTTCCAACGGCGTTTGCCTCTAAAAAGGACGAAAAAGAACTGAAGGAAAAACAGGTCAAGCTCGAAATGCTTAAATCAGAGGTTGAGCAGGCCCGCGATTCCTTCGAAACAGAGTCGGTCCGGCGCTATACGCTCAAGCAAAAGGGCGTGGACCAGCGTGAGATTGACAAAAAGGAGTTTGAACAACTCAGGGAAACCCAGGAGCGCGCGGCCAACGACCTTGCCCGTGTTAAGGAGGAATGCCTTTCCCGCGAACAGATGGTGGCTGACGAGCGCAAGGCCGCGGAGACCGCGAAGGAGGAATGGTTGTACGTGAAAACCGCGCTTGGCGACGTTTTTAAAAAAGAGGCCGACGCGGTGCTCGAAGCCTTTCCCGCCGACCGCGAGACCCGCCGGGAGGCACTTGAAAGCGTTCGGAGCGATTATGCCTCGAAGCTGGATCCTTCGCGTGGCTGGGACG
>JBAVGL010000243.1:0-3737 GCA_049684795.1 Chitinivibrionales bacterium
AAAGTGTGGGATGCCTTAACCGACCCCGCTCAAATCAAAAAATACATGTTCGGCACAAATGTCTTTACGAATTGGAGAAAAGGGTCCGAAATATTGTGGAAAGGCGAATGGAACGGAAATAAATATGAAGACAAAGGGATTATTTCAAAAATAGAACCTGAGAAGCTGATTGAATATAGTCATTACAGCCCATTGGCCGGGAAACCAGACACTCCGGAGAATTATCACAAAGTTTCGATCGAATTGATTGAACAAAATGGAAATACACTCTTGAAACTATCTCAAGATCATAATGAATCCGAATCAGAACGCTTACATTCAGAACAAAACTGGAATGTAATGATGGAATCAATAAAGAAATTACTTGAGAATTAAATTCAAAATGTATGAAAACAAAAACGGCCTAACCAATCGTCCAAATTTTGACCGGCGGGCGTCTGCCTTTACCTTACTTTCAGCAGCGCCTTGATTTTCAGGAATTCATTTACCAGGTTTGCGGGGCAGAAGTTGGAGGGCATATCACCGGCAAATTAACTCCCCCGTTGGGAGCGAAAACCAAAGGTACCCAAGCCGAAAGGCAACCGATTTTAGGTGGCCTTGCGTTGTTTAGCAAGCATTGCTCGTACTGAGGGGCTTACTGCTTTATCTTTGCGATGAATACAACCCAACCAGCAACATGGCCGGCGCATCCCTTCCTTAAGTTCGCCGACCGTCCTTTTGACATGATCCTTTCTGGTCTCATCTTTTTTTGCAAAGGTAACCCAGCAGATCCACTCATTGCGCGCCAGTGGGGTAAGGTCTTCCCATATTGCCAGCGCACCTTCATCGGAAGTGAGTGCTTTTCGTAAATCTGCCGGCATTTTATGTACCGTGCCGCTGGAGATTTGTTTTTGTGGCATAGTCATTTATTGTGATAGGGATTTTGATTTTTTCGGGTGCGTCAGGAAGTGCTGAGTTTTTTCCCACCGCTTCCCCGCATTTTCCGGCTGCCCTGAAGCTTGAACGGGCTTTTGGGTGCTGGTTCTATCAAGGAATATAGCTATCACAGGTCCGCGAAACAAGAAGAAAGCAATGCTACCGCTTGGCGGTTTCGCGGTGCAGGTCGCAGAACGCCTGCCGAATCGAGATTCATTGGCATAATACTTGCAGGATCTACTTCATCGACCCGTTGCGGTTGCAATCGGCGCATCCGAATAACACTTCACTAATGGTAAAAGGAGAGTATATAATGCTCAAGACCAGAAAAATCAGCAAGATCATCAAAAGCAAACCAACTATTGAAGGCGCCGGGGTTCATCTGAAGCGGGCATTCGGGTTCTATCAGGCGCCGGAGCTTGACCCGTTTCTTCTTCTCGACGATTTTCGTTCGGACAATCCCCAGCATTACATGGCGGGGTTTCCGTGGCATCCACATCGGGGCATTGAAACAATCACGTATGTTCTTGAGGGCAGGGTTGAACATGGTGACAGCATGGGCAACGAAGGCGTAATTGACAGCGGCGATGTGCAATGGATGACCGCGGGAAGCGGCATAATCCATCAGGAAATGCCCAAGGGTGACAAGGCGGAAAGAATGGGAGGTTTCCAATTATGGGCGAACCTTCCGGCATCGCACAAAATGATGGCCCCGCGCTATCGTGAGGTGAAAAGCAGTCAGATTCCACATATCACCTCGGGCGACGGCGTGAGCATCAGGGCCATCTGCGGCGCCATTGACGGCATAAAAGGGCCGGTAAGGGACATTGTCACCGACCCGGAATATCTTGATATAAGCATCGCGGCGAAAACCGAGTTCTCGCATCCAACCCGCCCGGGACATACGGTCTTCGCTTATTGTATGGACGGAAAAGGCTTGTTCTGCGGGGAAAAAGATCCTTTCCGCTACACGGTTCAGGGAGAAAACTATTTTGATATTCAGAGAAGCCGCCTGACGGGCAGCGGCAGCCTTGTCGTGTTTGGAGACGGGGAACAGGTGACGGTGGCGACCGAGGACGAGCCGGTAAGGTTTCTTCTGGTTTCCGGAAGGCCCATTGGTGAACCCGTCGCTTGGTACGGGCCGATCGTCATGAACACCCAGGAGGAATTGCAGATTGCTTTTGAGGAGTACAACAACGGCACGTTCATCAAACACGGCAACAATAACGCCCGCTTTCCCGGGTAGTTTTTCGCGGAGTCCCGCGCCATGAAACTTTCGGTGGCCTTTACCTTTGAACCCGGTATCATCGCCCGCCTCGCGCAATTCTCCTGCGTAAAGGAGGTCTACGGCAAGCCCGACCGCGACTGCATAGGGGGCGGCCGCGCCGCGTTCACGCTGAGGCGCGCCCCGCGGTCCCGCCTCGACGCAAGCGTCAAAGAGGCGCATGCGCACGGTATGCGCTTTAATTACCTTATCAACGCCGCCAACCTGGCCGGGCTTGAACAAACCCGGGCCGGACAGAAAAAAATCCGCGCCTTGCTTGACCGCATCGACCTGTCCGGCGCCGACGGCGTGACCGTATCGGCGCCGTACCTCATGCAAATAGTCAAGAAAACGCACCCGCGGCTGAAAACGCGCGTTGGGGTGTTCGCGGTGGTCGATTCCGGCGAAAAAGCGCGGCAATGGGAGCAACTGGGCGCCGACACCATTTGCGTAAGCGCCATAGCATGCAACCGCAACTTTGAGCGCCTGGGCGCTATCCGGCGAGCGGTTACGTGCGAGCTTGAGCTTCTGGTGAACGCAAGCTGCCTTCCGGGGTGCGCGTATGAGCTCACGCACATGAACATGCTGTCGCAGGGTTCGCGCGGCGGCGACCGGCTGAATGGCTTCTGCCTCGATTACTGCTTTTTGAACTGCTCGAAGCGGCGTCTCGCCGACCCGGTCAATTTGATAAAGGCGGTCTGGATACGGCCTGAGGACGTCGCGCGCTATGAAGAGCTGGGGTATTCGTGGTTCAAGATCGTGGAGCGCGGCTGCCCCGGCGATTTACTCGTGCGGCGGGTGCGGGCCTATGCGGAACGGTCGTTCAAAGGCAATCTTTACGAACTGGTCGCGCCTGTGGCCCAGGTAAAGCGCGGTCTTGGCGCGTCGCGCATGCAGCGGTTACGGATGGCGGCGATCATGGCGAGGCCGTGGAAGGTGAAATTGAGCGCTCTTTCGCTCATGAAGCGCTATGCCGAACTGGCGCTGGTCGATTCATTCGAAAAAGGCGCTGCTCCGGTGTATATTGACAACCAGGCGCTCGACGGATTCCTTGACGGAGTGCAATCGCGCGATTGCGCTTCCCTGCGATGCGAAGCATGCGGACATTGCGGCGCGGCGGCCAACCGGGCCGTTATCATAGACCCAATCTATCGTGAAAAGACCCTCGCGCTTGCCGCCCGGCTGGATGAGGGGCTGGCTTCGGGAGCGCATTGGTTCTAATATTTTTTGGATAATCGGCCTTTCTTGCCAACCTTCCGTTGCATATAAAAAATGAACGGTCCGGCGTTTCTTCGAGCGGCATAGGGATGTTTTGAGGGGTCCCAGGCGCCGAAGGAATGGCGGACCGTTCATTCATGGGATTTTGGCCGGACGAAAATAAGCGCGGCGTTATGCCCGCCGAAGGCGAAGGAATTTTTTAGCGCGGCCCTGATTTCACACGGGCCCGGTGATATCAGGAAATTAAGGTCCCGTACCGGAGTGTCAAGGTTTTTGCACGCATGCGCGGCCTGATCGCGGATTGAAAGCGCTGTCACGGCCGCCTCGATGGCCCCTGACG
>JBAVGL010000244.1:0-35120 GCA_049684795.1 Chitinivibrionales bacterium
TAAGGGTCTTCCACCACGACGGTCGGATAACCGTACCAACCCCATCCATGATATCCGCCCCCATAATGGCCGTGATAGCCACCGCCTCCGTGAAAGCCTCCTCCTCCGCCATGTCCTCCGCCCCCGCCGCCTCTCCATGCGAGTGCGCTGGCGAAAGAACACATCAGTATAAGCAGACTTAGACAGAAAAGAACCTTTAATGATTTCCGCATGGTTGTCTTATACATATAAACCTCCTGGAACTCACCATATATTATACGAAACAAAAAGCAAAAAAGTGACATAAATATTTCTTCCACCCTCTTTTCCGCAGGCGGTATTGAAATACATGACGTTGAGGGAGGAAGGTCGAAGGTAATTTTTCTACATCCGGCAAGTTAAGAAAAATTATGATTTCATTGACTGCTGATGTTTAACGGCTGAATCCTATTTTTCTTGAGGTTATCGTGGTTTTATTATTCGAGTCCGTTGTTGAAATCACAATCAAATAAGTGCCATTTCCGACCCAACGGCCATACTGATTGTGGCAGTCCCAATAAATGCCATAACTTACATGAGTGGAATCAAGGGTGGCAACGTAATAAACGTGAATGTCCCTGGCCACAACGTTTCCCACGGCGTCATAAACAACCGCATCTCCATACGAAGCGGCGTTACCTGATGAACCATTGGTCCTCGGCAAAAGCGGCACCCTTGATTGTATTCCAACAAGCGCACCGTTGACCGTGGCGGGAGCCCCCGAATTTTGAAGAACAGTATGATAAAAATTAATAATGTTTTGGTCTTGAATGGGATTTTTAGGGCCTGCAGGGTTATGTGCAGGGGTGGCGGCGACAAAACTTTCAATTTTCCTCGCTAAAAGCGTGACCGCGACGGTGTCGGGGATTACCCCCGGTGAAGAGGCAATGATAAAAATTTTCCCTCCTTTCACTTTGGTGACGATTCCCTGCCAGTTTTTGCTCCCCGGGACAACCGTTGCAATGGAAGTGTCGGTGCTTTTCCATGTCGCATTATTGGCTGAATCAACGTAATTGCCGAAACTATCGCGCAGCACGGCGAACAGATTACTATATTGTGAAGTACTTTCATTCATGGTTATGGAATCTATTCCTTGATCGCTTCTTAAGCTGGAAATAACCGGTGTATTCTGAATATCAATGTGGTCCGGTTTGCCCGGCCCGATATATACCTGAATGGTTTTAACGACCGCCGGAGCGTTCGGATCAGCGGGGTTTTTAAAGGTGGCGGTCAAGTTGACAATTCCATAAGCCTTTGCGGGCACCAGGGTCGTTGAATCTCCCTTGAGTTTTGTTATCACGGTCCCTAGCGACGCCGTATCCGTCATGGTCCAGGTAATAAGGCTGTCGTATTCGGACCGCAACGTACCCGAGCTGTCGAATAAATGGGCCGCGAGGTTAAAAGGCGTTCCGGAAAAGGCCGTATCAAGGTTTCCGGCCGGGTTTGAAATGTCGGAAAAGTTGGGCGGCGTTACATGATAAATCCGGATTAAAGAGGGCGGCGGCGTTACAAGCGTGACCACGACAGTATCGGAAACCACTCCCGGGGAAGAGGCGATAATTAAAACGACCCCTGCCCTGATCTTGGTGACGATTCCCTGCCATTGTTTACTAGCAGGTGAAACGGTCGCATAAGAAATGTCGCTGCTTCTCCATGAAGCGCTATTTGCAGAATCGATATAATTGCCGGCGCTGTCCCGCAGCACGGCATAGAGGTTTGCGGTCGGGGTGTTTTCATCCATGGTTATGGCATGTATTTTTTGGTCGGTCTGTAAACTTGTTATGACCGGGGTATTCTGGATGTTTATCCGGTTCGGCTTGCCGGGGCCGATATATACCTGAATGGTTTTGACGACCACCGGAGCGTTCGGATCGGCAGGATTTTGAAACATGGCGGTTAAGTTGACAATTCCATAAGCCTTCAGGGGCACCAGTGTCGTTGAATCCCCCTTAAGCTTGGTTATCACGGTGCCCAGGGAATCGGTCATCGTCCAGGTAATCAGGCTGTCGTATTCGGGCCGCACTGTGCCCGTGCTGTCGAATAAATGGGCCGCGAGGCTAAAAGGCGTTCCGGAAAAGGCCGTATCAAGGTTTCCGGCGGGATTTGAAATGTCGGAAAAGTTTGGCGGCGTTACATGATAAATCCGGATTAAAGCGGGCGGAGTGAACAGATTCGTGGTAATGAGGATGTCCGCCGACGTCGTATGCCGCTCGCAGTAGAAGAAATCAAAATTGTACTTCTGCCCGTTGACAAGTCCCGCAATGGTGTCCAAGTTGATGGAGCCGTTCAACGCGGCATGCTTGCCGCCGATGTCCATTGCAAGGGTGTTGTTGAGGTAGGCCCATACGTCGTCGTCGCCGGTAAACTGAAACGTCAGGCCGGCAGCCATTTGAAATTGCCAGTGCAGCTCCATGGTAAAGGAAAAATTATGGTTCAACCCTTCGTTGCCGAAGCCCCTATTGTCAAGTAGAAAGAACGCGTTATTGACATACTGGTATAGGCCCGCGCTGCCGGGAACAAGCGTGAAGGTGAGCGTGTCCTGTATGACGACGTTCTTGAAGGCGGTGTCATAATTTACGGCGCTTGCCGGATTGCCGCACGTCGTTGTGGCTGGATTGGTATAGTTGGGAATGGTAAAATCGCCCGACATCCAGGGCCTGAACCATTTCGCTATGCCGCAATTACAAAAAGGCGTCGGCCCCAGAACGGGTTTTCTTTCCGCGTCAAGCGTTTGACCGACCATGCCAAGGCGAAGGCCGGAGGAAAGATAATCCTGTTCAAACTCCGGATTGCTCTTATTGGAATGGAAATCGTAGAAGGTCACGGGGATGCGTATAGTTGGCGGCGGCGTCTGGGCGGCTGCCTGTAAAGAAACAATGGTCGGAAGCATGACGGCAATAATGAATTTTATCGTGGAAAATTTCACCGTAAAAAACCTTTTGAAAAGAATTAGTATCCGTCGATCAACAAGTAATATAAACGTCTTTGGGGCGGCACAAGGATTTTTCAATGAATCATATGCTTATTTTGTTCACTGGAGTGAACATTATGAAGATGCAACGACACAATTTATTCAGCGGGTACGAGTATAAGGCGACAGGAAACCAAGCTGGATCTTCAGCCCGAGCAGCCATGAGTTGCTGGACGGTTCATTAAAAACCTGTTCACTGCCTGGTTGATAAATGTTATTGATGAAGTTCTGCGATATTTCGGTCTCGCTCTGGCCGAAGGAGTATATCGTGAGATATGGCGTCAAACGAAAAATATTTTCGCCGGGGAGTTTAAAGGTGCATGGAAATTCTATATGAAACGCCGGTCGATTGCCCAGTGTTACCACGGGTGAAACGGTTTTGTAAGTGTTTTCGGCGTCAAAAGCCGAAAGGAGCACCTGCATGTATCCCTTGAACATGAGGTCACAGGACACGTCGACGCCCCAGGCAAAGCTATGAGAAACGGGCATCGACAGCGCAAGCCCCAGTGGAATCGAAAACCAGTAATATACTTCCGCATTGGTGATCTGGCTGGCATACGAGGTCGTGTCCGCGGTCATGTCGCGGTACCACAGTTTTCCCTTGATTCCCGAATAAATGTAAAACGGCACGATGGCATGGGTCCGGCAGTATCCGATGTCGACCCCGGCCTGCGCGAAATAATTGCTTTTGTAAAATTGGGCCGGGAGAAACCTGAAACCTATGGTGTCTCCACGCCGATCGGTAATGGGCTGGGCCTGCGTCGATCCGACATAGGCTTGGTGTATTCCGATCTGTACCTCCAGATCGGGCCGAAAAAGTATCGGGCTCCCGTGCTGCCGTAACGTCCCCTGATAATTGAAGCCAAACATCAGGCCGTGTTCCGTACTCTTCGGGCTCCCCTGGACAAAGTTCGGCGGATAACCAACGGGGTAGCCGGGAAAGACGTCCGCAAGATTTGAAACTTCCGCATAGGAAAAGTAGTCTAATGATACACCAAAACAGTGCATCCGGTCTGAAGAAAAAGGCGAGAGGTTGTGAACGACCGGTTCCACGGGAGTTTCTTCCGCATGGCTTGGGCGCACGGGTTCGGTTGTAACGGGCTTGCCGATTTCTTCCTGTTGAGGAACGGTGTCGACTATAATAGTTTTACCGATTTCCTGTTGTTGAGTCATGGAATCTGCTGAAACAGGCTTGCCTATTTCCTGTTGCTGAGGCATTGTGTCGGCCGCGTTGGGTTTGCTTGTTTCCCGTTGCTTGGAGATGGAATCCGCGCCGAGCGGCCTGGCAATTTCGCGTTGTCGATGAGCGGTATCGGCCGAAACAGGCTTGACAGTGCGAAACTCGTCGATCAAAAGCGAATCATCCTGGCTGTTGATCACCTGTCCAGGGCAGAAATACGTCATGATCGCAAGCGCGATGGCCCCTTTGTAAACTTTACGAAGCAGGGAAGATTTTATGGCCGATGCGGTTCTTGCAGAAAGGCGGATATTTTTTTGCATTTCGGTACTATGGAATTTCTTAATCGAGCATAATTCTATTCAATGCGACGTATTGTGTCGAGACACATGTTAATTTCAATGTTCTGCCATTTTCATGCGTGTCCGACATAAAATACTTTTCCGTAGGAAATGCCGTATCTGAATTTTTTAAAACTCCTTTTATTAGGTTCTGTAGGCGAATTATATACGCGGCACGCGTAGATAATTACCCGTACAGAACCTTATCCGCCTTGTGGGTTAGTGTAAGGGTTTTTCTCTAAAATTTCCGATCGACAACTCCTCCCGCGCCGCGCTGATAACGGCGATTACTTTATAATAAATCCCGAACACGCGGTTTCTCCGTTTAATTGAACGCGGCAGCCGTATTTTCCGGGAGCCACGGGCGCGTGCCGGTCATTGCACCCGTCCCAGGCGATCGTATAAGTCCCCGATTCGTTAAAGTCAACCCGTAAAGTCCGGATGCATTTTCCATTAGTCGAGAAAATCTCGACGGTTCCCTTTCCCAAAGAAGATTCCAGTACCGAGAGTACGATCCGTTGCCAGTTTGCAGTTTGTAAAAAGCGTATTTTGTTATATATTTTTTGGATTTGTCGAGGGACCAATAGGGAAGTGGGAATTTTATAATTAAGCTGAATATTATAAATTCGAGCATGGCCGATACTTACTCTCAAAGGTCCGATCTGAGGATTTGAAAGGAGAACTCCCGAGGAATCCGTAAAATTGATATAGTAGACATGGCAACTGTCAAGTTTCGCAATAGTATACATCCCGCTGGCATTAGTAACGGCGGTAATTGCGAGGAACGCTCTATTCGAGCAATTTACCCGTATTCCTTTCAATGCGAGGCTGTCGCTGCCTAAAACTTGGCCTGTAATTGATCCAAAGGCGCTGTCATTCGGAGTTCCAAGCGAGGGGCACGATGAAGTATCATACTTTATATCGGTGCAATAATCAGGGATGCCGCCTTCAACGCCGCAGAGATATGTATAATAACCGCTGATGATTGAAGAAGTTGGTGAAAGGGTTAGGGGAATCTGCGCCGTCCAGAAATATCCTGATCGATCTTTTAATCCAAGGAAAACATACCATCCTTTCAATATCTTAAGTTTTGGGAACTGCTGAGGTGTTAATAACGCGATGTTGTTGGAATCAAACACTTCGGGCATCGCGCATTTTTGCATTGAGTCTATTAGCGGAGCAGTGTTCTGTTGTCCGCAATAAAGCGTGAAGGTATCCGTCGAACATGGACCTTGCACGATGGAAAACTGGTTCTTTTTACAATCCACTTCTACGGTCCAGTGAAGCGGATCGATAACTTGGATTTCCGACAGCGGCGGCAGAGGCGGGATCGGATTTGCAAAGGATAGTGCGCAACAGGCCATGCAAATTTGCAAACCTCGAAACAAACCTCGGAAAATGCTATGTTTCATGATGCGACCTCCTTTAATTATTTACAAAAATCTTCCTATTCGATAACAGCTTCTCCTTCGTTTTATTTATAAAATACCATTAATACGTTCAATATGTTTGACTAAAAATAAAAAGTGTTTCCCTACAGAAAACGCCACTTATTGCTTCATGAACCGAACAGGTAATACCTTCCGCTGGTCCCCAAAGTTAAGTACCGCGCAATAGACCCCAGCCGCCGCTCCCAAGCGCGCGTTTTTTTGACTAAAGGGAATTGAAAATTTCCCGCCCTTGGTCTGAGCGTTGAAAAGCGTTTGCACGTATTTCCCCTGGAGCGTGAACAAATCCAGCCTCAGGTTCGCAGCCTTGTTGATATTCGGAACGGAGAAATCGATGGAATGGGTTCCGGCGACGATCCTGATATCGGACAGACCCGGACCGGCGGAAAAACCGGAGGACCGGGGAGCGGAGACGTTGACAACCTGATCGGCTTTGGGGACGCTTGAAGAGACAACGAGGTCAACCGTCGCTCCGCTCGCGACGGTGTCCCAGTAAACGGGGTTCTGGTCGATCACGTTGCCGTTCGAAACGGATGCGCTATAGTGATATCTGATAGTCCCGACGTTGAGGCCCCTGCCGGTTATTTTCGCCGCCGCGTCCGCCTGGGAAAGCCCGAACACATAGGGGACTACCGCGAACGTTGAACTCGTTGGAATTGTCAAGCTGCCGCCGTTCAGGCCGGTGGCGGAGGCCGTGAGCGTGACGGCGCCCGTTCCTCCGGTCGATTGCAGGGAAACCAGGCACGTTCCGTAATACGCCGTTCCTACCCTGAAATCGGCCCAGGCGTCGGAATTGTGTTTCGCGATGATCGTCGCCGGGCCGGTAACGTTAAAGGTAATGGCCTGATCGGCCGTGGGCACATACGAGCCGTTCGCATCGGTAACCGTAACCTTGACGTAAACCCGGTCCAGACCGTCGGCTTTCATGTTTGGGCGGTCCGGGGTCAGGGAAATTTTCTGCGTGCCGGTAACCGTCATGAGTGAGTCGGCGTACCATGAGGCGCCGAATTTATAGCCGACGGCCTTGATCGTTCCCGCGGCATAGTTGACGCTCCAGTTGAAAGCGGTGTCGTTGGTTCCTGAGAGGAGCTTTTTCACGCCCTGGGAGGCGCCGTTAATAAAGAGCTGTACGCTGTCGCAGTTGGTGGGCGTTACCACGGTCGTTGCCGGGCTCGAAGCCATGTATGGATGGGTCCAGTGGCATACCATCATCGGGTAATCCATCTGGGAGTTGGCCGTGGTCAAAGGCCGGTCCACCCTGCTGTCCTGGACGATTATTTTTACCATGGGACTTTCGGCGAATTTGCTGGTCCACACCCACATGTATGGCCGTATGTTCCCGACCATGTCGATCGTGGCCGCGTTTCGCACATGGGCGCTCGTGGACGTGACTTTCGGTTCTCCTATGTAGTCAAGGCCGACCCAGGTGTAACTGCCGGCAACATAGCTGCTCAGTGACTTTACGATAGGCCAGGAAACGGCGATCACCGGGTTCCCGGAATACTCTTCGGAGCCGAGCATGCTCAGGTTCGGCAGCGCGCTGTGATACCCGGCGTAAATCGCGGACGCATAGTTGAAACTCCCGACGTCCATCAATTGCGCGAAGGTGGTTTGCTGCCCTTTATTCATAAAGGCGACGGTCACCTTCCGGTTATCGTTCGCGTGAATATATGTTGCCATTGGTTGATATTTTGAGGTGAATGTGGTTAAATCGCCGTTATTTTGTTCATCGACTTCGTTGCCCACCGACCAGACAAAAACGGAAGGACTGTTTCTATCACGCCCGATAAACGCCTTGACATGAGTGGACCAACTGTTGGTAAAATCTGAATGGGACGCGTCCCATTTATCGTAGAGTTCATCAAACAATAAGAACCCCATCCGGTTGCAGAGGCTGACGGCCCCGCGGTCACGCGGGTTATGGGAGCTGCGCAGGGAGTTATAGCCAACGTCTTTAATGATATGAAACGTGCGCTCATAATATTCCTCATTAAAAGCCGATCCCAGGGCGCCCCACGCTTCATGCGAACACATGCCCTTGAGCGAGACCTTTTTTCCGTTCAGTGTGAACGCGTTCGTTGTGTTCCAGGCGATTTGCCTGATGCCGAACGGCGTGGTTGTCGAGTCGATGACGGTTCCGCCTATCGAAAGTTGCGTCTGCGCCTGGTATTGATAGGGCGTGTTCAGGTCCCAGATAACCGGATTCGGAATCGTGAGGCTCTGGCTTGCAACAGCATTACCGTTTGCCGGAACGCTGATCGACGTCTGGCCCGTGATGACCGTGTTGCCGTCTACGTCTAAAATAGCGGTCGAAACCGCACAGGTCTGGGCCGAAGCATTGCTATTCACAATGGTGGTGCTTACATTCACCGCGCCGGAGTTGTCGGGCGTCGTGACATAAACGCCGAACCAGTCGACATGCACGTTGTTCATTGTTTTAAGCCAGGTATGTCTGTTGATGCCTGCGCCCGAATACCAGCGCGTGGTGCCGCTTGTCACCCGTACCGCTACAACATTGTCACCGGCAACACATTGAGAAGTGATGTCGAAATTCAGGGGTATGTATCCGTAACCGCTCGTGCCGACCGAGGAGCCATTTACATAGATCGTGGAAATCTGCTGGATACCGTCGAATTCGAGAAACACCTTATTGGCGATATCGCTTGAGGCGAGCGTGAAATGCTTCCGGTACCAGGCGGTCCCTCCTGTAAAGTATCCCCAGGCCTGGCTTCCGCCCGTTAGCGGGTGGGTAATGCAGAAATCATGGGGAACATTGATCGCCGTCCATGACGCATCGTTAAAGGCAGTTGTCTGGGCGCTCGCTGGATCGCCGTCGATATATTTCCAATTCTGATCGAAGCTGCTGATCGCGCCGAAGGCCGATGACGCTAACGCTATGCAGACGATAAGAATCAGCCGGATATTTTCTTGTACGGAACGCATATATTCCTCCTTAACAAATGAATATTAGAACGTGAATTTTACTTTGCACATATAGTACCAGTCCCCGTGATGCAGCGCCTCGACCATGTCGGCAACGTTCAGGTTGGCTTCCCTGGTACGCATATGATCGTCGGCAACCTGGAAAACAAGGATGCAATTCTGCAAAAAGGTTTTTGTCGCGTACACGGCCCACTTCCAATTATCGTCGTTATAGTTCGGTCCTCCGTCCGGAATGGGCAACGGCAATTTTGTCAGAGCGCCGGAGGGAAACTGGTTTGCATAACTGTTTGCGTATGGATTTGAGTAATACTCTCCTTCAATCGACAAGACATCAAGCCCTGTCTGTATATTGAAATATTTCTGCAGCAGCCATAAACCAATTCCTGATAATATACCCGCGCCTCCTGAAATTAAAGTAGTTGGCCCGAATTTATCAGTCAAACAATACGCAAAAATCCCAGGCAAAATTGTATATGATGCTAATGGATTTGTCGGCCAATTAAAACCCATCATGACCGGGATCCGCTGGGAAAGGTTGGTATAGTACCCGGGATAGTCTTTCAGACCGAGCATCGCGACTTCCGAATACAGGCGAAGGTCTTCCTTCCCGAAAAAGTCGGCGCTGAAAAGCGCTTTAGGGTCGAAACAGAGCCTTCCCATAAGCTTGATACCCCTGAAGGTGTAATACCCGGTATCAGGAGGAGTTTTTGACGTGTCGACGTACATATTGTTGACTGTTGATTTGGGGGTTGTCTGGGTCTCGTCGACCGAAAACAGGTGATGGAAATCCACTCCCGCGCCGAGTTCGAGACCGTACCCGACTTTCCCCGAAGCGACGTAGGCAAGGGAGTAGTCTTGCACCGGCGGATAGTTGGTTTCGGTGATGAGAAAAAGGTCCTGTGTGACGCGGTCGAAGAGCGTATTGTGTATCCGCGCGCCCGTAAGCCAGGCCTCGGAAAAATCAAACGCGGTGGTAAGATTCGGCGGATAGCATGAGCTTCTGAATAAATATTCGCCGAGGTCCCTCGATTCGCTGTTGTATTTATAAGGGAATGTGCCGATACCGAAGTCAAGCTTGGCTTCCGGGTAATCGAGAACGGACAAAACGCCTTCGAAATGAAACGGATAAATGTTTACATACCGGATAAGTGTTTCCATGTAAAGATAATTTTCAGTCAAGGAGAAATTCATGTCTACTTCCGCCCCAAGATACAGGGTAATCCTTTGAGCCGGTTTTACCTTAAGGGTTAAATCTCCCACAAGCCTCTGCAGCCATACATGGTTCAACTCCTGGCCAGCGAAGGTGCCGCTCTCCATCTGGCCGAAGGAATAGTGCATGCAACCGAAAGCGGTCAATTTCTTATCGTCGGTCGTGTCCGTCGAGGAGGGGAATGCCGGAAATGCGGCCAGGGCCGCGAAAAGCAACCCGGCGATTAACGAACGGTCCATTGCTAATATTTCCTTTCCAACAATCGATAATTTTTTTCTGGGGAATGCGTAATAGGAGAATATACTCATTTAGGCTGGTTTTGTCAAAATTTTTTCAGCCCCGGAGCTTTTTAAGCCTCAAGCCGCCGTTTCAATCAGCCTGCAATCAGTTGCTCATGCGCACTAAGGCTTTTGTCAAGGAAGAACCGTTCGTCGTAAGCGTGCAATAGTAAATCCCCGCGCCGCTTTTTTCGCCGGCCGCATTTTTGCCGTTCCACCTGACAAGGTGCGTCCCGGCCCTTTGATACCCTTTGACAAGCAATGTTACTAGATTTCCACGGGCGTCATAAACATTCAGGGCCGCGGCGCCGGAAAAAGGCAAATGATACTGGATATTTGTTACGGAATGGAACGCGCGGGCGGCAAGTTCGATTGCTTCGGCGCTTTTTTGTCCGTTTGAGGGAGCGTTGTTTATTTGTATACCAGTGGTCGCAAGGGAGCACGCGATGGTCGCGGAACTTCCGGTAAGCCCGCTCGAACTTGCCGCAAGCACCGCGTTTCCCGTAGTGCCGTTCGATTGGACGATCACCAGGCATTGTCCGTTATTGGCCGGACAGACGGATGCCTTCATCGACAGATGGTTGGCGGGGTCGCCATTGTCAACGCCCACGATCGTCCCGGCCCCCGCGCAGGTAAAATCGATGGAATTGGCAGCGGTGGGGACCGTCAGGCCGTTTACATCCACAACGGAAACGGTGACGAAGGACAGGTCCTCGCCGTCGCCGGCGATCCTGCTCCTGTCCGGCGTCAACGCAATCGCGGCGGCCGCGCCCGTGGTTTTTATCGAATCAGCCGCAACTGTCGCCCCGCCCTTTCTTCCCACCGCTTTCAGTGTTCCGGCGGCATAGGGAACGCTCCATGTCAGGTGATAGATTCCCTGAGCGTTGGTGGTCGGCTTGGAGCCGAGGGATGTGGAATTCAGGAACAACTGCACGGTATCGCAATTTGAATACACGGTCACGGTCTGGGTCGATCCGGCGCTCCAGTTCCAATGGGAGCCGACATGGACCATCGGCGCCGTCAGCCATTGGCCCTGATGCACCCAATAGTTACCCTTGGGGAAACCGCAGGTGCTCACCCTGCCTGCGCCCGCCCGGACATCCGGCCACGTCGCCTCGCCCTGGTAATCGAACCCGGTCCAGAAAAACGCGCCCGCTACGAACACGTGGCTATAGATATCATAAAAGTCCGTTTCAGTGCCCCCGTTTTCGCTGCCGAATATCTTGCGGTTAGGGTATTGCTGGTGCACCTGGTCGTACGTCGTTTCCTGATAGTTCATGCCGTCGAGGTCAAACACGTCGATCGAGGTCTGATACGATGGCGTGGCCGGATTATCGCGCGCCCAGGTGACCGGCCGGGTTGTGTCGTCGTTGCGCACCCAGTTCCTCAGGTTCGTTGCGTTTGTCAACATGTTATTGGACAGGACCTCGTTGGCGGTGCTCCACATGATGACGCAGGGGTGGTTGCGGTCCCTGCGCACATAGTTCCGTATGTCGGTCTGGGCCCATTTCGGGAAAAACCGTGCGTAATCGTAGGTGTTTTTTGGCGAGTCCCACATGTCGGTAAATTCGTCCATGACCATGATCCCGAGCCTGTCGCAGATATCATAAAGTTCCGGGTCTTCGGGATTATGTGACGTGCGGATCGCGTTGCATCCCATGGGAATGAGTTTTTCGACCATCCATTCCTTTCCCCGGTAAAAAGAGGCCGCGCCCAAAGCGCTTGTGCAGTGATGATTGCAGAAGCCGTAGATTTTCATGTTCTGGCCGTTCAGGTAGAAACCGTTGTTCGCGTCGAACCTTATGGTGCGGAACCCCATGGTCGTAACGAATGAATCGATCGTCGCGCCATTGTCCGATACGACGGTTTTTACGGTGTAAAGATTGGGCGAGGTCGTGGACCATAGTTTGGGATTGGCAACGGTCAAGTTCTGGACAATGGTATCGAGGCCGCCGGCGGGAATAGCGGCGGAAGGCGACGTGTTTGTGGCAACGACGGCGCCGTTCGCATCGGCGATAGCGGCGGTTACGGTAACGGTGTGTGAGGACGTCGACTGGTTCTGCACTTCGGAGCTGACTTTCGCCGAGCCTGAGGCCGCGGTTATTGACGGCGTCGTTACGAACGTTCCGCAGTAGGCAATATGGACCGGGTTAAGCACGGTCAGCCACACGTTGCGGTAAATGCCGCTGCCCGGATACCAACGGCTGCTCGGTATCTGGTGATTGACCTTGACGGCAAGGACATTGCTCGCAGTCCCGAAGGTGACGTGCGAGGTCACGTCGAATTCGTACGTGGAATATCCGTAGGGCATGAGCCCGATGCTGTCGCCGTTCAAATAGACGGCGCTGTTCATATACACTCCGTCGAACGTTATAAAGAGGCTGTTTCCCGAATACGACTGCGGCAGAGTGAACGTTTTGCGGTACCAGCCGATTCCGCCGTCCATGTACCCTTCGGTGCCCCACTGGTTCGCCGGGACGTTCTGGTCGAAGGGAAGTTCTATGCTCCAATCGTGCGGCACGTTCAGGCTTCGCCACGTGGCGTCGTTGAAACTGGCGCTTTGAGCGCCTGAAACATCTCCCAGGTTGAATTTCCAGCCATTATTGAAACTCTGTCCCCGGTGTCCGTTATAAATGTCCGAAGCCGCTCGCGCGATTGATACTACTCCGAAGAGAAGCACGCATGATAAAGCACATAAAATGACGTCGTGAGTATACAATTTTATGGACATAAAACCTCCTTTGAGTAAGTTGGCAATAATATAAGAATATTACATTAAGAAATCCATGTATTTTTTTTATTATTGTCAATTTTTGGGGACCATAATGGGGATAAAAATTGCGTTTTGTCAGGGAAATACATAATTTATTCATGTATGGAAAAATTGAGATGGGGGCTTCTCAGCACGGCGCGAATCAACCGCTCGGTGATTCCGCCGATACGCCGCTCACGGCGTTCGGAGCTGGCTGCGGTCGCCAGCAGGGACCGGGCCACGGCCGAAGCGTATGCCCGAAAATGGGGCATTCCCCGTCTTTTCGGCTCTTACGAAGCGATGCTTGACGATCCGGACATAAGCGCGGTGTACATCAGCGTGCCGAACCATTTGCACGCAGAATGGTCAATCAAATGCGCCGCAGCCGGTAAACATGTTCTGTGCGAAAAGCCTCTTGCGCTGTCGACAATTGAAGTCGACCAAATCATCGAGGCGGCCCGAAAGTATCGCGTGGTCATCGCCGAAGCGTTCATGTATAAACACCATCCGCAGACGCTGAAGGTAATCGAGCTGGTGAAGCAGGGCGCGGTCGGCGATCTTTTAGTTGTCAAGGGCGCGTTCACCTTCAACCTTACTAACCCCGGCGATGTGCGCTTGTATCCCGAAATGGGCGGCGGCTCCATATGGGACGTTGGATGCTATCCGATCAGCTTCGCGCGCCTCATTGCCGCCGCCGAACCGGTCGAGGTTTTCGGACAACAGGTGCTCGGCCCATCCGGCGTCGACGAGGTGTTCGCGGGACAGATGCGTTTTTCGGGCGGCCTGCTTGCGCAATTTGAATCAGGCTTTCGTTCGCCCTATCGCACCGGCATGGAGATAGTAGGCTCCGAAGGATCAATTCTTGTCGCACGACCGTTCAAGCCTGAGAGCGACAAGCCTATTGAGGTCCTGTACGGCGACAGGACCGAATCAATCCAGGTCCCGGACTACGACTCGTACGGCGGCGAAATCGAAGACATGGAAAACGCCGCGCTGGACGGCGCGCCACAGCGTATTCCTATTGAAAACAGCCGCGCGAACGTGGCCGTGATCACGGCGTTTCTGGAATCGGCCCGGACCGGCAACCCGGTCATGCTTGAGAAAATGCAAAAAGGCCGTGCTGCTTAAAAAAATGATTGGTAAGTAAGACTCAATAAAGTATTAATTGGTCCCCAATCGCGCCGGAAATATGCTGTCCGCGGACATTAAAATATTCGCGGGCATTATTTTCTCCGGCCGGGTCCCGGTCCAACCACATTGCTTTGTGAAGAGAAGCCGGGTAAAACTGGACCGTGTTCATCCGGCCGCCGCCGGTCACGACGCTGGTTCCCGTTGAAAACGACACGGAAAAATTGTTGCAGTTAAAATTCAGACCGCCGGCCGAAGAAGTTATTTCAAAACCGAACTCAACGTCTCCCAGGGTCACGTCCCCAAACCAGCCCTTGTTTTCGATCCAGTTCAGCACGGCCAAAACGTCTATCGTGTCCGTGGAAATATTGGCCGTCCGCAAAAAGGAATAAACCTGATTGGACCCGTTGGAGCCTTTATAAGCGGTCCATGTATCGGCCCCGATGACCGCCGACCCCTGGGAACTTCCTATGGGACCTACGGCGCCGGTCTTGGTGCCCCAGACCATGATTTCATACGCATTGTTGTTGCACCAGATATCGTATGCCGTTTCATAGGAACCGCTGCTGGGCACCGTAACGGAATAAATGCTGGTAACGCTTTTCAAAGCGCTGAGCTTCTGGTTTACCATTTTGCCGCAATGGGGATATGATTTTACGCCGCCAGTGTTGGGATGATTCGCGACCACGCCCCAATCGCTGTAGGAAATCGCCCAGATTGTTTCCGTTCCGGCGCCTGACCCCCAAACATCGTTCGTGAGCGAATAGCCTCCGTTGGACCATGAACCGAAGGTGGCCGTGGATTGCCACACGGCATTTGCCGGAACTTGCGCGGTTGCTGAAAAGATGAATATTGTTAAAACGATTAAATAAGGTATGGAATTGCATTGGTTTTTAATCATAAAAAAATCCTTTCGCAAATTTTTTAGAGTCAAATAGACTGCAAACGATAATATACCAATTATTCGGAATAATTGCCAAATTTTTTAAAACCGCGGAGGTCATGGCATTTCATTTTTTTTGTAGTATATTTTAGTCTTGCGGCAGTGGACATAACCGGAAAATCTTTTCCGGCAGTTCCTGTTTTTGTCGCCCGGTGTTTCGTTGCCCGGGTCTCGGCATAGCGGGTTTTCCATGGAAAAAATGCGCTTAGGCAGGACCAACCTTTTTGTAGGCAGGAGCGGCTTCGGCGCCCTGCCGATCCAGCGGGCCTCGATGGATGAAGCCGTCCGGCTTCTGCATGAGGCGTTCGAGGGCGGGATAAACTTCTTCGACACCGCGCGCTATTACTCGGACAGCGAGGAGAAGATCGGCAACGCGCTGTCGCAAACGCGGGGTGACGTAGTGATTGCTACGAAAGCGATGGCGTCGGCAAGAAATGATGTTCTGAAGAGCCTGGACGTCAGCTTGGAAAAACTGCAAACCGACTATGTTGACATACTGCAACTTCACAATCCCGCTTCGCTTCCCGACGCCAATGACCCCGAAAGCGCGTACGCGGGCCTGCTGGAAGCGCGGGAGCGCGGGCTGACCAGGTTCATCGGCGTGTCGTGCCACAGGCTGAGCAACGCGCTTGAGGCCGCGCGGTCGGGTCGCTACGATACCGTCCAGTTTCCGCTCAGCTCTTTGTCGTCGGAAGACGATCTGGCGCTCGCGGCGCTGTGCAGGGAAAACGATTGCGGGCTGATTGCCATGAAGGCCCTGTCGGGCGGGCTCATCACGAACGCGGCCACGAGCTTTGCCTTCCTGCGGCAATTCGAAAACGTCCTGCCCATCTGGGGCATTCAACACGAGCATGAATTGGACGAATTTCTTGCATTCGAAGCGAACCCGCCCGTTCTGGACGAGGCCTTGTGGAATTTGATACGCAAGGACCGGATGGAGCTTGCCGGCATGTTTTGCAGGGGCTGCGGCTATTGCATGCCGTGTCCGGCGGGGATTGAAATAAGCTGGGTCGCGCGCATGTCGCTGCTCTTGCGCCGGGCTCCGTCGCAGAATTTCATGACCGACGAGTGGCGCGACAAGATGCGCCTCGTTAATAACTGCGCCGAATGCGGCCAATGCCGGGCACAATGCCCCTATGGCCTTGACACGCCGGCATTGCTCGAAAAAAACCTCGAAGATTACGAGCAATTTTATGCTTCGTACTGCCGGAAAGGCTGAATTCAATCCTTCTTCAAAAAACGGAAGATAGCGCACTGGCCGTTTGAATACACCTGCAGGAAATAAACGCCGTTGCTTAGACCTGAAACGTCGATGCGCTTTAGCTGAGCGGTCGGCAGGCTGCCACTTTTTAACAACACCCGACCGGAAGCATCGGAGATTTCAAAAGATTTGGCGTTGGCCTGCGCGAGGTTCAACGTTTTTGTCATGGGGTTAAAATGGAAAGATGCCTGGTTTTGGGTTGCCTGATCATACGGCTGGTCTTCTTTCAGCGCGACCCCTGACGGCACGACCAGCACCGAAAGCTTGCCGGTGAACGTCGAGTTATCGGAACCGGTAATGGTAAAATTAAACGAGGCCATTCCATGAAATCCTGTGGTGGGGGTAAAGACCACGGTATGCTTGTCCGATGAAAGTACGGCCGTCCCGCTTATGGCATTGCTTACAGAAAACGTGGGACTCACATCCGAAAAACCTCCGGCGTATTTCTGCAAATCAATGTTGACCGCCACGTTACTGCTCGTCCGTGCATGGAAATCGCCCAGCCAATTGACGTATTGCTCGATTGCGTCGTAGCCGTCGGATTGCTGTTTCACGGCGTCATCGCTGCTGCTGTTAAACCCCATGGCTGATTCCCAGTAATCTGGCATGCCGTCATTGTCCGCGTCGGCATCCTTGACGCCGCTTGAAATCGTCCCGTACCCGCTGTTGCCAAGCCCGGTTTGCGCCTGGCTCGTGTATAAACTTCCGTCCGGCCCGACAGTGCCCGCGGTCAGTCCCGTGGTTCCTTTACCCAATGTTTTCACCTGGTTGATGATGAGCGAGTCCAACTGGTCGCGCGGGAAGGCGCCTGAATACGACGTCGCCAGCCGGTAGGCTGTTTGCGTATTGTAAACAATGACGCTTGAGGAAATGGTTGACCAGGGCGCCGAAAGAATGGTCCCGGTGCCGCTGTACCAATATGGCGTGGTCGCGGAGCCGTTGAGCGCCCCGTCAAGGTTGCCGTCCTTCAGATTACCCGAATAATATATGCTTTGGTTCGCGTCTATCTGATACCAGGTATTGTCCGTGCCCGTTGACGCGGGCCCAAGAATAAAGTAATTGTTTATGATGTCGTGGCTGAATTTCGTGCTGGTGTGCGTGGTATATCCCGCGGAGCAGTTATACAGCACGTTGTTAATGAAAACGTTGTTGATTTTCGCGAGCGGGTTGCGGTTATGCGAATTCGCGAAGATGGTATAAAACCACGACCAGTTGCTTGCCACCGATTCGCAATGCGCGCCGAACTGCTGGCCGGTGGGGTCGGCGATGAGGCAATACTGGAACGTAATATTCGTTACCTGATAGGTCGGCGTGTCGTCGCTGACCCCGTCGATGATGTCCCATGGCGCGAATTCAAAGGAACAATGGTCCAGGATGACGTTATTGGCGCGGTAGAGGCTCAGGGCGTCGTCTTCGGTGCTCGCGGTCTCGCTGCCTGGACGGATGCGCACGCAGCGGAGGATTATGTTCGACTGGCTCGCGAACGACACTTCTCCGCCCATGATTCCGATGCCTCCGCCGGGGGCCGTTTGGCCGGCGATGGTCAGGTTGCTTTTTCCCGAAACCGCGGTCTTCAGGGTGATATACCCGCCGACATCGAACACGATGATGCGGTTGGAGACGCTTACCGCGTCGCGGAACGAGCCAGCGCCGTTATCGCTTAAGTTCGTGACATGGTACACCGTTCCGCCCCGCCCGCCGGTGACCTGAGCGCCGAACCCGAGCGCGCCAGGGAAAGCCAGTGTCTGGGCTGAACCGGTTATTGACAAAAAGAATAAAATAAAGCACGATGCGCTCAAAAAATACATACCCGAACAATTCATCAGGCGCTCCTTTAGCTCACAATCGCTTTTCAATATAAATACCCGGTATTGACATCGACCCGGAATTATTCAGGTATATGCGCTGGCCCGTGATGGTAAACAGGGCGGTCCGGCCTTCTGCTACGGCGGATCTGTCGCATCGGACAATGCCTTCCAGCTTCAGCATCGCGCCGGTACGCACGGTAATGTTTGAGCCAAATGCGGTCTGAGGACGCGACTTGGCCTGGGTGGCGGGGCCGTATTCGTATGCGCCTAAATCCGGGGCCGTGCCCGTGTAAGGCAACCCGACGTCCGTGCCTTTGTCAATCATCTGGCTTCCGGCGGCCAATTTCAGGAAATTCACGTTTGGCACGCTGCCGTCCGCCTGGCGGGGCCCGAGAATGCTGCCGACTATGCCCGCCAGGCTCTTGCCCGTCGTCGTCATGCTCGGATCGGTCACACTGAGGAAATCCGACGCCTTCGGGACAATGTTCAGGTCCCAGGTATTGAACTTGGTGTCGACCCCGTACCCGGTGATGTAACTGTTCTTGTCAGGATAGCCGATGTTGTTCCTCATTATGTGTACCTTGTCCCCCGTCAAGATAACGCCGTCGGTCCTGGTGCCGCCGCCGTTGGGTTCGCTCCACGTACTCGCAAGCATATTGTACTGGGTCCCGTTCTGGAACGACGTATTGTTGTACCAGGTGTTGCCGCCGGAGGAGTGGTTTGCGTAAAATCCGTTTGCCCTATTTCCCCAGGCAACGCAATTTATGATAGTGTGCCTGACGCCGGTTTTGCTGCTGCCCATCTTGAAGCCGTTGCCGTTTCCCGCCTCGCCGGTTCCATAATAAAAGTGCCCGGCGCCAAAGGCATAACAGTTTTCGATGGTGACCGGAGCTTCCTCGCTGAGGAAGTCGTAACCATCGTCGGAGTTCCACCACGACCGGCAGCCCTTGATCGTGGTGGTGCCGGTGGTCCCGCCATGGACGCCGAAGCCGTCGGCGTCTTCTCCGGCGCCGCCTCCGTTTGTTGAACCCGGATCGTAGTTGTCGTGCGAATCACAATTGAGGGCCAGGTTCCCGGACCCGCTGCCGACCTGAATCCCGCTGCCTTGGTTGTCGTGCGCGTTCAACAATTCGAGGATGTTGTTATTGCCGTTATTCGCAAACCCGTTGTTGGCTTTGGTGTTCATCGGGACGCAGCACTCCTCGATCCCTTTGAGATGCACCCAGCTGCCGCTGATCACGATGCCAAAGGTATAGGCACCATTTGCTATCTGCAGGTTGGAGAAGTCGAAGAGCGGGGTCTCGCCGGGGTAGGCCCAGAAGTATATTCGTTTGGTGTCCGATGTCCCGCTTTTGGTGATCGAGATTCCCGCGCCGCTGTTAGCGGGAGTCGTAATACTGTACGTCCCTCCTCGGAGATAGACCGTATCGCCGGCCACCGCTGCGTCGTTGCCTTTTTGCAATGTGGCAAATGGCTGGGCAAGCGAGCCCGCTGCATTATCGTTCCCGGTAGGTGAGACGTAGTAGGTTGCGGCGGACGCTGAGGTCGCAATGAGGAAATTAATTACGATTACAGCGGCAATGGATTTAATTTTTTGTTTCATATTTGGGCCTTTCAACAATGTAAATGCCCGGCGTGGCCCCTGCCCCGGAATTTATCCGCTGGCCGGTAATGGTATACAGAGCGGTGCGGCCGTCAGCCAGAGCGGACTTGTTGCTTCGGGAAAGGCCTGCCAGTTTCAGCTCCGTGCCAATAGTCACGGTGATGTTTTTATTGAACGCGGTTTGAGGACGCTCCTGCACGGGCGTGGAGGCGCCGTATTCGAAGGCTCCTAAATCCGGGGCCGAGCCGGTGTAGGGGAGCCCGACGTTTGTTCCTTTGTCAATGAGACTGCTGCCCGCCGCCAGATGCATGAATTTAATATCGGGCAGGCTTCCGTCGGCCTTTCGCGGGCCGTATACTCCCGTAGTGTCAACGCTTGCAAAGTCGGAAGCCGAAACGGTGAGCCCCGAAATGTCCCATGAATTATAAGAAGCGTCGGCGCCGGTCGCGTTGGTCGTCGCGGTGCCCAGATAGGCGATGTTATTCCTGTATATTCCCATGCCGGTACCGGTCCCGGTGCTCAGGTCGTATCCGAGCATGTTGAAGTCGCCGCCCCTGTTGTTATAGGAGGTGTTGTTGTAATAATAATTGTTCGCGGGTTGGTGGTTCTGGTAAAACCCCGCGGCTTTGTTTAAGAATGACAGGCAATTTCTGACCGTGTGTTGGGGCACCGGGGTCGGATATTTGGTGGGCGGCAGGCCCCATCCGCCGACTTTGAAACCGTTGCCGTTGCCGTCCGGCGCCGACGTCATTGTTCCGGCTTCATACCCATTAAGCCAGTCCCAGCAATTTTCTATGAGCACGGCAACACCCTGGTTTATGCAGTCAAAACCGTCATCGCTGTTCCAATATGAACGGCAGCCCCTGAATGTCGTGCTTGTGCCTGAGCCCGCTGGTTGGTAATGACACCCGAAGCCATCGGCGTTTTGCCCGTTGCCCTGTCTTCCCGTGGGATCGTAATTGTCGTGCGAATCACAATTGAGCACCAGGTGCCCGCCTCTCCCTTTGGTATCGTCGATGAACAACCCCGCTCCATTGTTGTTATGAAAGTTCATCAGCTCGATGATGTTGTTGCCGGTATTATCAAGGTGCATGCCGCAATTCGAGTTGGTGTTCATCGGGACCTTGCAGATCTCGAGACCCTTGATATGAAGCCAGCTGCCGGTGACAACGATACCATGGGTATACGTGCTCGTGGATATGGTCATTTTCGAGAAGTCGAAAACCGGGATCTCGCCGGGATAGGCCCAGAAGTATATCCTTTTAGTGTCCGATGTCCCGCTCTTGGTGATCGTGATGCCCGCGCCGCTCGTGGAGGGGGTCGTAATGCTGTATGTTCCCCCGCGGATGTACACTGTGTCGCCGGCCGTCGCGACGTCGTTGCCTTTTTGCAATGTAGCAAAGGGCTGGGACTGCGATCCCGCGGCGTTATCGCTCCCCGTGGGCGAAACATAATAGGTCGCGGCAAACACGGAAGTCATTATGAGAAAATTAATTACAAAGGCCACCGCTCCGGTTTTACGTATTTGTTTCATATTTATTCCTTTCAATAACGGGTTTAACCGACAGGTGTTCCATTGCTCTATATTATAATGTATTGAAATTTCACCGTCAAAGTATTAAAAAAATAGAGAGATTGATATTTTATGTATTCATTCTGTGTACATCGGACTTCCTGGTTTTGCAAGGAATGCCGGCCGCTGAATACAAGGTAACCGGCACGGTGCGGTCGGTTGACCTGGGCCAACCGATCAAAGGGATTTTTGTATCGCTCAATGATTCCCTGGTATCGCCGAATGATTCCTTTAAAACGGTACAAATGATTGGGAGTGCAATAACGGATTCACTTGGGAATTATTTAGTGACCGTGAGAACTTCCGGATATGTTCCTGAAAATTGGATTTTACTTGCGACTGATGTGGATTCCAGCGCGAACGGTTCATTTTTTCCCAAAGACACTATTTTATCCATGCCGGACAGCGCGTTCATAGGGGCGAGCGGGGATAATTTAGGACTCGATTCACAGAATGTTGACCTGAATCTCGATAGAATTACCCGGTAATACACTGTCATATCGGCCATAAAAACTAGGTTAAGCGATGGGCTTTTCCGGGTGAATCGCTCGATCCAAACATATGCGCCTATTTTTTGTAACAAAACCGGCATCGCGCACGTCTAATAGATAAGAGCACAATTAAATAAGTTCCTTAATTTAACCGTATTAAAAAGGGAGGTGAGTCTTATGAAACCAATGATAAGTATTTTAGCGATGACGTTAATGGTATCCATGGCGCCCGCCCAGACGAAAACGGCCGCTCCCGCGGCCGGAAAAGGTGTTGACACGATGCAGCAAGCGCCGGCCATGCAAAACCAGCAAATGCAGCGGTTTGGATGGCGTGAACACGAGTTCCCGGGGTTTGAGAAAAACCGCGGGACCATGTTCGGAAACCTGGGGATGCATGAAAAATACGGCAATCAAATGGGGCCTGCATGCCAAACGGGACCTGGGTGCTGCGGGATGTGCCCGATGCCGGGCATGAGGATGCATCATTTTATCGGGCGGCATGTGCACCGCGTGCTGTTTTTAGGACTGCTGCTGATGGGAATACTCAATGTTCTTCTGACTATTATCGTGGCAGTTGATATGGCCCGGATAGGCAAATTCAACGGCTTATGGGTAGCGGTCACATTGCTTTGCGGCGTTCCCGGAACCGCCATTTATGCCCTGTTCCGAATCGGCGACGCCATCGAACGCGTCAAACAAAAGACCTGATTTCTTGTCGGATAAGGGCCTTTAAATCGGAGTTGTCCGCCCTAAACCGGGACAATTCCGATTTTTTTGTAATGTATATTTACCACCATGCCTTCCTCTGCCGCGACCTTTCGTTTTTATGAGGAGCTGAATGATTTTCTGCCTCCTCACCGACGGAAGGTCCGTTTCCCGGTTTCGTTCCGCGACTCGCCTTCGGTCAAGGACACGATCGAATCGCTCGGCGTGCCGCACACCGAAGTCGACGTCATTCTGGTCAATGGCGCGTCCGTTGATTTTTCCCATCGGCTGCGCGACAAAGACGACGTCGCGGTGTATCCGGTCTTCGAATCGCTCGATGTGACCGCCATAACACGGCTACGGCCCGCGCCGTTGCGCACAATCGCGTTCGTATGCGACGTGCATCTGGGCCGCCTGGCCCGCGCCCTGCGAATCTTGGGTTTCGACACCCTCTATCGCAACGATTACACTGACCATGAAATCGTCGTGATTGCAAATGCCGAGCACCGTGTCGTGCTCACGCGCGACCGGGGCTTGCTTAAGCATTCCGCGGTTACGCACGGGTATTGCGTTCGCTCGACCGAATGGCGCGAGCAGACGCGTGAGATCATCGAACGGTTCGACCTTCGAAAAGCAGCCGCGCCATTTACACGGTGCGCCGAATGCAACGGAAATATCGATCCGGTTGAAAAGGACGCGATCATCGATCTGCTTGAAGACCGGACGAAACAATGCTACGACGTCTTTTCCCGCTGCGGCACGTGCGGACGGATTTACTGGGAAGGATCGCACTTCGCAAAGCTGCGCGAGCTGGTTCGGGAATTGGTCGGACGGAAAAAATGACAAATGCAGGTTGAAAAATAATTGAACAATGTTCTTTGAAACCGCGACTGTTATTCCGGACCCTCTCGCACCAACCCCAAGGGAGGAAAAACATGAAAATTATTCTTATCGTTTCCGCTGTTGTTCTTTTATCAATTGGTTTGGCCCGGCCGCAAACACTATATCCGCCCACCTTTAAAATCCCCGTCACATTCTATGATTTTTATGCGGACGGCAGCAACCCGGAGTTTGAGATTTATCCCGGATGGAGCGCGGGACTGCACACGGGCATGGTCGCCGCTATGCTTGACTCGCAAAGCAAACCCGTCGTTGGGTCGACCCCTTATTATAATTGTCAAATCGCCAGGTGGTTCAGGCCCTGGACGAGCGGAGATTTCACCATTCCCAATTACACGAATCCCGCCACAACAACGTGCGGCAACCCGCTCAGCAGCGTTAGCTACGATACCGCTTTCAAGAATATCGTCATTCAAGACACGCTGATTTTTTCGATGGTGTTAGGTTCAGCCGGGACGTATGAGTATAATAACCCGAATTTTTTCCCGCTGGATGGAAGAGGGTTCGGCAACGAACCTTCAGGATACCCGCACAATTATAGTTTTACCATGGAAATGCACTGGAAATTTACATACGTAAAAGGTCTCACTTTTAATTTCGAGGGCGAAAACGACCTTTGGGTTTTCATTAACGGGCATTTGGCGGTTGACCTTGGTGGCATCCACGGCCCGGTCGCGTCTTCGATAAATCTCGATTCGCTTCCAGGATTGACGACAGGCAATGCTTATATGTTTGATCTATTTTATGCACAACGCCATTTTCCAGGTTCAGATATAAAAATCACCACAAATATTATCAACGCCATGTGCACTTGCCCGTATATGCTTATGGTGAAAAAGGTTCCTAACAAGGACACTATTATTGTCGGCGACAGTGTTGTTTTACAGGCCATTGTATTTGATGATACTGGTGCAATACGTACGGAGGTATCTTCGCAATGTGAGTGGTCGTTGTCTCCCGCGACAACGGCAAGTTTTCTAAGCAACGCCCAAGGAGGCACTACTACGTTTTATGCCAACTCCGCAGATCAAATGTTCTCAATTAAAGTAAATTATAATGGTCCTGATCTTCCCGAACATCTGGACCAGTCTCCCGATTCGATAAAAATCTATGTCAAACCAGCGCCTGCCTCCAATCGGATAGAGCGGACCTTTACCTCCGAAAACATGAGAAAATCAGAGGCCCTTGGCGAATTCTACAATCTCCGAGGCCAGAAATTGCAGGGGCCTGCCATCGGGAACGTTGACGGCGTCCTGTTTGAGCGGACCGTCGACCAGAACGGGAAAGTGGGCGTGAAGCAAATCTATAAGTGTTCCGGGCCCCTGAAGATTTATTGATATTGGCGGGCCTCGCGAGCGGACCATGCCCGTTCGCCCGTCCAACGCATTCCAACCAGGAAATAGATGCGGCTTCTGTGGAACAAATGTTCAACGGAAATCTGAAAACCGTCATTAAATATCATCCTAAAATTTTTTTTACGGCTATATTGATAGTTTGAACATAGAAAATTGTATTTTTTCCCGTTTTTAATTTTTGCCGCATGAGAAAAAGCGAAAATATTGAAATTAGACTGAAATTTAAACGTTTTAATTAGGTTAATTGCGGTTGACACCCGTCAAAGACACCTTAACAAAAAGGAGGAGAAGCATGCAAGCTTCAATTTTATTCAAGACGTGCTGTATACGGACTTTTGCGATTACGCTGTTGTTTTTGGCAAACCTCGTTTTTTCTGCCACGCCGATCGACCCCAGCGCCACTCCCGAAGCGAAGGCCCTGCTTAATTACATTTACTCCATTTACGGCAAGCAAATGCTGACCGCCCAGATGCACGTGGGTTGGGGTGACGATGATGTGGCCTATGTATATACCACCACGGGAAAATACCCGGCAATCATGGGCATTGACTTCATCAATGAAGACCAAACCGCCAGCGAATTGACGAAGGCAATCGCCTATTGGAAAGCCGGCGGCCTTATAACCGCCATGTACCACGAAGGGGCCCCCACGATCGGCGACGGGTACACCAACGCCGAGGCGACTCAGCCAAATTTCGCCAACCTTTTTGTTACCGGGACCGCCGAAAACACGGCAATGCTTTCCGACTGGGACAGGATCGCGGGTCATCTAAAAACCTTGCAGGACGCGAACATACCGGTTATATGGCGTCCCTTTCACGAGTGCAGCGGGGGTTGGTTCTGGTGGGACAAAAGCGGCGGGCCTTCGTTTATTAAATTATGGCAATATTTGTTCACCTATATGACCAAGACAAAAGGCATCCACAATTGCCTGTGGTTCCTGGGCTATTGCGGAAGTCCCCTTAAAACCTACGATCCGGGCGCTGGCTGGTACGATATGCTCGGAGGCGACACCTACGGGAGCAACGGTCCTTTCGCCAGCCTGTACAATACCGTCAAGGGCCTTGCCCCTTCTCCGACGATGCCCATAGCCCTGCATGAGTGCGGCACGCCGCCTGACCCGACCCAGGCGCTTGCCCAGAATTGCATGTGGGCATGGTTCATGGTGTGGGATGGCACCTACATACGAGGCGTTTCGACTACGCTGCTCAAGTCCATATACACCAACTCGCTGGCCATTACCCGCGATAAACTCCCGAATATTACCACGCAAATCAAATTTGCCGCGGAAGCGAAGAAAAGAACCGATGAGTTCGCGTTTTGGAAGACCCCGGAAGGTTTGTCCTTTACCTCGACAATCGCGGGTGTCAATAAACTCACCCTGTTCGATTTACAGGGAAGAACCCTGGTCTCTGTCGCGTCGATGCGGACCGGAGCGAACCGGTATTCGATGAGGGCCCCCGGACTTCCGAAGGGAACGTACATGGTTAAAATCGAAGGACTTGGGGGGACGGTCGATCAAAAGATCGTGATTGACCGTTAATTATTTCATTCATTTGAAACGCCCGGCGTCGGTGCTCACCGGGGGAATTTACACGGTGCGATTCACTACGCCGGGGTCCGTTGAAACGGCAAAAATCGCGGTATTTTAGCTGCCGCGTCTGAATTATGTGCGCAAACCGCGTAGATAATTATCATTCCATCCGGCATTGCCAGCCTCTTGAAAAGTGATGATTGACTCCAGGTATTGACTTATCCCTCAAATCGTGATACAATTACTTTTATTTACACCTTGTTCCAGGGGGGATATATGAACCTGAAGCATGCATTTCTGTGTTTTTTTTGCTGCGGCGTTTTTTCCGGGTTGACTGCCCAAACGGCGCTTAAAATCGACACGAATTACAGCCTGTCACAGGCCGCAAGCTCGACCGCAAATTATCAAATCTCCATACCTTTCCCCGGGCAGATTACGATCAACATTAAGAACTGGTTGTCCACCTACGATTGGACGTTTGATTACGACAGGATGTACGTCTATAATGATACGTCGGGCATCGTTGACCGGGAAGGATTGTCCTCGGCCTCCGATCCGTTCTTATTTCACATGTTTCAGGCCGATACCAACGGGCTTACCTTTAATGTCGGGCAAGCCGCCGTCTATACCATCGCCGTCCATGCGGGCGATTATTTAGGCCAGCAGCCGCAGACCCAGAATTACCAGATGTCGGTCACGGAAACGGTCTGTAACGACGCCTTTGAGCCCAACGACAATATGCAGCAGGCCACCCTTATAAAAATGGACTCCACCATTACGGCATACCAATGGAGAAAGGTGAAGACCGCGCAGGTCGGCGGGGATGAAGATTGGTACAAAATAGCGATTCCTTCACCGGGGCAATTGACTTTGGTCCTCAGTCACTGGACGCCCGTCATGAATTGGACGACCGATTTTGACAGATTGTACATCTATAACGGCAAAGGAGATTCAATCGGCTATGGAATATCAATCGGGTCTTCCGCCGCGGACCCTTATTATGACCATATGATGTATGATTCCGTTCATACCACCGCCATGAACCTCTCGCACGCCGGCACGTATTATTTACGATATCATTCGGGTGATGCGTACAATCTTAAGCCTTACTCCCTGAAACCTTCCTTTGTCCCGGTGCAGGACCAGTTCGAGCCCAACAATAATTTTACCGACGCAAAATTAATTTCGGCGACGGACACTTTTTACCATGCCTGTGAATGGCGTTCGGTTGACAGCAGCATGAACGTCGCGGGAGATGAAGATTATTATTTCTTCCAGGCCGCTGGCGCGGGACAGTATTCCTTCACGCTCCAGAATTGGATCGGGATTTATAACTGGGGCGACGATTATGACTATATGGTCGTGTACGCGGCCGATACCAGCGTTGTGGGACCTAATCCGTTGAATTGGATGATGGGGACATCGCCCGCCACGTTTACCGTGCCTTCCGCGGGAAAGTACTACATCCGGCTGCATTGCGGCAACACGTATTCGTTGAGCGGATATTCATTTAAACTGTCCGGCAATACGGTGCCGGTAAAAGAAATAAAAACCGTTCCCAAAGAATTCGCGCTTGAAAACAATACCCCGAATCCATTTATTTCGAACACCACGATAGGCTACCGGATTCCAGAAAATTGCATCGTTCAAATAAAGGTATTCGATAACAGGGGCAGGGAAATAAAGGAGCTGGTCAATGAATATAAAACGGCCGGCGCGTACAAGGCCGGTTTCAACGGGACCGGGCTTTCGGGCGGCGTCTATTTTTATGAAATAAAGGCGGGAAAATTCCTCGCCAGGAAAAAAATGTCCTTGCTTAAATAATACCTATATTCAATATTCTTGCGACCGGGTTGCTGGTTTTATCACTGAGGTTTATCGTCAAAGCCGTGCAGGGAAAAACCTCCCGCACGGCTTTTTTGCGGTGAGCCTAATAATTGAATCTTATACCGACCCTGAGTTCCGACCCGCTGGTTTTCACTGAAAAATCGCCTTCGGGATTCTTGACAATATTGGTTAATCCGAGGTCGTAGACAAATTCAAGATACGGTATTACAACGGGAAGATCGAATTCCAGTCCGGCCCCGAAATCGAGCCCGAAACTGACCGGGTTCACCTGCGAGGTGATGTCGTCGGAGCCGCCTGTGGAGTATTCGTCCTTTGCGGAGAGAAGAAACGCGAGATTCACGCCGGCCAGCGCGTAAGGACTTACAATCGGGAGGCCGGGCCATTTTAATTTCGCATGGACCGGTATTGCAAGATACGACAGGTTTTCCTTATCGGTTTCACCTTCGTAGGTGGATTGTCCTCCGCGCATGGAATAGAGGACTCCCGGTTCTATTGAAAACAAGTTGAGAATGCCGAAATTTATAACGACGCCCCCTACAAAACCGGTTTTCGTGTCAATGGATTGCGACATTCCACCGCCGCTGGCTTCTTCACTGTACATGCTCAACCCCGCGACAACCCCCACTTGTGACTTTATTTGGGCGAAAGCCAAGGCATTGATTGAAATGAGGGCGCCGACCGCGATGACGAGGGACCGCTTATTCATGGAATACTCCTTCCAATAAAGGGTGATGAACGTTTAAGGATACCCCTTGAAATTGACATAGGGTTCTTTTTTCAAGGGCCCGCGGGGCCATTGGCAAAACCCCATAATTCGCGCTAACACGGGTTGATGCCGTCCGGGGTTGTTTTCAAAAGCAGATACGGCCATACACCGGAGTATATCATTTAGTCATTTTTGTGGCAATTTATTTTTTTACGTTAATCAAATACTGGCGGGGTTCTTTAAAAGACCATAGCGCTATCCGAACGTGAAGGCGAACGCCTCGATACCGGGGGTTTCGAACCGGATGAGGAGCATATGGCTTTCGGTTTTTCCCCGAAGGTCGATTACATTATAGAGACGGTCGGAATTGACGATGATTTCCCCCTGGTTTACGTCTGCGCCGGCGTTTGACGAGTCCGCGGGCCTGGAGTCCAGGAATATTTTTATCCGGCCGTCTTTTCCAGCGGCGCCGGGGCGCAGCACCAGAAACACCTTCCTTGCGGTAAACCAGTAATACAGCGCCGCCTTCCTTCCGGCCACGGCGCATTCGCCGCGCGCGTCCCATTCCCCGCCGAAAGTAAAAGAATTCGGCCGAAGTTTACCAGATGGCGTGAAAGCCCTTTTCCCGCCCGCCACCTTTCCGGTAGGGAAGTAATATTCCATCCGGTCCGTGCCGAGGTACGTTTCGGGCGACAGCCGGCCCCCGGGCGATTGGTCCGGCTGGGCGTCGAGCGCCCCGTCGGTCCGCCGTCCGTTTTCCTTCAAGAGCTCCCGGATCGCCAGCTCCGTTTGGTCGTATTCGCCCTCGCCGAAGTGTTCCCTGCGGACAATGCCCTTGGCGTCGACCAGGTATTCCGCCGGCCAGTATTGGTTATTGTAATTGTTCCAGATCACGAAATCGTTGTCCAGCAGGACCGGATAAGGGAGGTGAAAACGCCTGATCGCGTCAAGGACATTTTTCGGGGCGTGTTCGAACTGGAATTCCGGAGTGTGGACCCCGATGATTTCAAATCCCGCGGCGTGGTACTTTTCGTACCATGACGCCAGATGGGGCAGCGTCCGGATGCAATTGACGCAGGTATATGTCCAGAAGTCAACCAGCACGATTGATCCCCGAAGGTCCGCGATCTGAGCGGGCCTTTCGGTGTTGAGCCATTGGGTGGCGCCGGTAAAATCGGGAGCGGCGAAATCGGCGTTGAAATATGCCGTGTCACCGCCGGGCTGAGTCGCGGACGCGGATTTTTTTCCTTTCAGGATTTCCAATTGCCGCGTCACGCCGGGGTTGCTTTCGAGACCGGTAAGATGGCTTGACAGCCCCGGAAAGGCGTCGAGAAGTTTCGATTCAAGCAGGGTGTCGTAATTTGCGTATATCGCGATTGCCGTAAGGACCATGAGGATGCCGAACCCCCGCTGGATCGCGCCCAGGTGCTTGGAAAGCGCGCGCGTTCCGGTCACGAGACGGTTTCCGCCGTAGGCGATGATAAACAGCGGAATGCCCACGCCCAAAACGTATGCGAGCGTTATTACAAAAACCGCAAGCGTCACTTTTCCCGTGGCCGCGAGCGCCGCGACGGCGGCCAGTATCGGCCCCGAACACGGCGACCAGACGATCCCGAGGGAAAGCCCGGTCAAAAACCCGGCGGCAAAACCGCTGCCCGGTTTGGTTTTAATTCCGAAATAAGAGCTTATTCCGCTCAGAAATCCTTCGATGAGCGACGAAAGGCGCGGTATGACCATCGCAACGCCCAAGGCGCCGATTACCGCGACGGCGATCAGGCGAAGGCCGCCGGCATTGAAATGGAATGACTTTACGAGATAGGAAATGAACAATGTCAAAAAAGCGAAACTGAGCATGAGGCCGAGCGTAATGCCCTGCGGCCTGCGCGCGCCCTTGGAATTGATCGAGGAGGACAGAATGATCGGAATGAGCGGCCAGATGCATGGCGCTAAAATGGTCGCAAGTCCCGCGAGAAAGGCAAACGATAGCAAAAGAACCATAGGCAGGGCCACCCTTTTGAAACAATTTATTTAACGAGTAATAAGCAGCAAATTTTGGGCCAAAACCCCAGCTTAACCTTATTCCGTGCAAAGATGGGTTTTACTTGACTTTTCGGCAGGCATAAATTGGTTTTAAAGGATAAGTTTGCGAACGCGTCTTGGGGAGAAAGTGAAATTGGTATGAGCGAAGATGTTGAGATGTTGACATTTGCGAAGTTGGTCGATTCAATCAGGCAAATTGACTTACAGCTTGCTTCGCAGGCCGGGAAAGCCGTAAACATTAGCCTCACCTTGCGCAACTGGCTTATAGGGTACCATATCGCCGAATTCGAACTGCACGGGAAAGACCGCGCCGTCTATGGCGAACGCCTTTTAGCTGAGTTGTCGCAGACACTTCGTAAACACCATCTAAGCAATACGGGGAAACGGCAATTATATAATTACTGCTCGTTTTTTAGGACGTACCCGCAGATTGTGCGGACGCTGCCCGCACAATTTAAGATGCTGTTACCATCGCCCAATCCGGGCAGGAAAATAGTGCGGACGCTGTACGCACATTCCGAGGTGCCGGCAGAAAAACTTGTCGGGAACCTTGCCTATAGCCATCTTGAATTGCTTTTGGAATGCGAAGACCCGCTCAAACGATCGTTTTACGAAATTGAATGCATTCGAGGAAACTGGTCGGTACGCGAACTCAAGCGTCAAATTACATCGCTCTATTATGAACGATCCGGTCTCTCGACGAACAAGAAAAAACTTGCTGCGATTGTATTTGACTCGGCCAACAAACAATCTCCCCGCCATTTTGTCCGTGATCCGTATGTTTTTGAATTCCTTGGAATCAAATTGAGCTTAAAATTGACGAATTCAAACATGAACACATCGGCCAGTTGAACACCTATGTAAGCTGGTATAAGAAAAACGCTATGACAAAAGGCGATAACCAGCCGATAGGCATTCTTCTTTGCACGCAGAAAGACCATTCGCTTGTGGAATGCACTCGCTGACCTAAAGAACAGTCTCTTCGTTTCCAAGTATCAGGTGGAATTGCCGAAGAAGGAGGAAATTGTGAGGTTTATTGAAGAACAAATGAAAGAAGTGGGGATTTAAAAGGCCCAGGAAAGAATAAAATGCCCGATCGTGAAGTAAAGACGAAAAAAGATTTGATTTATTATCAATATGCGAAAATCATCGCCAAAAGCGCACTAGGCGCGGACGCGAAGGCGAGCGCCTACGGTTTTATCAAGAACACGTTCCGGCGCTTGAAAAATGATGAAAAGAAATGGTCGGAAATCCTGTGCGAGGACAGATGGAAAATCGTCTGAACCTTGATTCCAAGGATTGTGGGATTACTTTGATTTTACTCAGGGGGCAGAAAATGCGAAGGCAGAAATGAAAAAGATTGAGGAAAAAGAATAAACTGCCTTCTAAATTTGGAGCGGTTCAAACATTATACAGCGCAAGAGTTTGACAAGAATAGAGGGCGAGTATATGCCAAAAGTATTCATCTCGTATAGTTGGAGTTCTCAAAACCATCAATTACTTGTCCAGCAATGGGCAGAACAACTGGTAGCAGATGGTATTGATGTCGTTTTGGATATTTACGACTTAAAAGAAGGCCATGACAAGTTCGCTTTTATGGAACGGATGGTCACCGATCCAAGCCTAACACATGTACTGGTAATTTGCGATAGAACATATTCTGAGAAAGCCGATGCTCGTAGATCTGGAGTTGGCACCGAATCTCAAATTATTTCTAAAGAGGTATATGAAAAAGTCGAACAATCCAAATTTATTCCAATAGCCTGCGAATTTTCTGATGATGGCAATCCATATTTGCCAACATTTCTTAAGTCACGTATCTGGATAGATTTTTCCTCGCCAGAAACCGTAAATTCGAATTGGGAACGGCTTATTAGACTGCTATTTGGTAAGCCACTTAATGAAAAACCGAAGCTTGGTAAACCACCTGCATATATTAATAATGATTCTTCATTGCCCTCAAGCCCCGTAATCTCAAAATACAACGCCTTGCGCCAAGCAATCCTACAAGAAAAGAAAGGCCTGGCTATTTATAGGAGAGATTTCTTGGAGGCATGTATTAACCATGCTGATGCCCTTCGAGTTCGCGAACGCCCAAATTTAGATGCTCTCGGTGAAAAAGTTTTAGAAGATTGCGGTAAACTTAAGCAAGTTCGTAATTATATCATCGATTGGGTTTTATTAGAAAGTGAATCAATGCCCTCAAAAGAGTTCTGTCAAGCGCTCTTGGATTTTCTAGAAAGCTTGAGAAGTCTCAAATCGCGTCCACCCGAACTAAATTCGTGGAACGAAGCATGGTTTGACGCACATTCCGTATTTGTTTATGAAACCTTTCTTTATTTAATTGCAGCCTTACTTAAAACCCATTCCTATCCTATCCTACACGAAGTATTTACCACTCATTATCTTTTGCCCAATGAAGATAGACATGGAGACAACCCCTTTGACACTTTTGATGCTTTTTATGGGTATTCTGAAATTCTCCAATCAGTGTTGGCTCCGAAGGGACAGCGACTTTACAGTCCAACCGCAGAATTAATTAAAAGACAAGCAGACCGTGAGGATCTGCCATTTAAATCAATATTAGAGGCTGAATTATTAGTTCTGCTTATGGCATTTATTACGCCAAATGTGAGATGGTTCCCCCAAACTTTACATTATGCATCTTACAGTCCAACATTCCCTTTTTTTCTTCGAATAACTCAGCATAAGCACTTTGAAAATCTTGCAATAATTACAGGAATTAAGGATGCCAATAAATTGCGGGAAACTGTGAAGGCCGGTCAAGAAAGACTTAGTGCAAATCAGTGGAACAATTTTAATTTTAACTCTTCCTTTTGGACATACATGAATTTGGATAAGATGGATTCTCTTAAATGATCAATAAACTACATATTGAAGTTAGTATTTTTTTAAAATGAAATTGAAAGCGGGCGCGCGAAGAAGAATAAGACGGTGGCGGCGAAGGCGAGTGCCAGTTTTTAGCAACAAAAGCCAAAGGAATGCATTGGGCGCAACGTCATCCTTTGGCACACCTTGCGATGCAATACCCCGGAATGACGAAATTATAGTTTTGCACCGAAGAATATTAAAAAAGGATGCTTTCAATGTCAATTCCCCAAGAAATCAAGAATCTTATTGACCGGTTCAATGAAAACCAAGCGTCTTATTCCGCCTCTACCTACAACGAAATGCAGCTCCGGCAGGAATTTCTCAACCCTTTTTTCGAGGACCTTGGCTGGGACGTTTCAAACAAGCAGGGCTATGCCGAAGCTTACAAAGAAGTCATACACGAAGACGCGATAAAAATCGGGACGGCGACCAAGGCGCCGGATTATTCTTTCCGCATTGGCGGCCTACGGAAATTTTTTGTTGAGGCAAAAAAGCCATTTGTAAACATTAGAGAAGACATCAGTTCCTCGTTTCAACTTCGACGGTATGCATGGTCAGGGAAATTGCCGCTCTCGATACTTACGAATTTCGAAGAATTCGCGGTTTATGACTGCCGGATAAAGCCTAATAAAAATGACAAGGCAAGCGTTGGGCGAATACTTTTAATACGCTACGATGAATATGAAAAACGCTGGGACGAGATCGCCTCCATTTTTTCCAAAGAGGCAATTTTAAAAGGCTCCTTCGACAAATACGCGGAGAACGCGAAAGGCAAAAAAGGCACTTCCGAAGTTGATGATGAATTCCTCGGCGAAATAGAACGATGGCGCGACATGCTCGCCCGGAACATTGCAATAAAAAACCCAGAATTGAGCCAGCGTGAATTGAATTTTGCGGTGCAACGGACCATTGACCGGCTCATTTTCCTGCGGATTTGTGAAGACCGGGGAATTGAACATTATGGCACATTGATGGCGCTTTTAAACGGCGAAAACGTATACAAGCGCATACGCCAGAATTTTCAAAAAGCGGATGAAATATACAACTCCGGCCTTTTCCATTTCAGGGATGAAAAAGGACGGGCGGAACCGCCCGACACACTGACGCTTTCCCTTCAAATAGACGACAAGCCGCTAAAAGATATTATCGCGAACCTTTATTATCCCGAAAGCCCGTACGAATTTTCGGTATTGCC
>JBAVGL010000245.1:0-11548 GCA_049684795.1 Chitinivibrionales bacterium
CGCGGGGAACATCCGCCCTTTCCTAGCGGGTCCGCGGAGCATTACGGTTCATCCCCGCGCACGCGGGGAACATGTTCGGTTTCCATGAGTAAACCGACATATTCACGGTTCATCCCCGCGCACGCGGGGAACATCGTCGGAGACAGAATAAGGATTGCTACGATCTCGGTTCATCCCCGCGCACGCGGGGAACATTCAGTCATCACCCGCTTTTCTCTGACCTGTTCCGGTTCATCCCCGCGCACGCGGGGAACATTTTATAATTTCCTGTTATCTTGTCCAGAATAACGGTTCATCCCCGCGCACGCGGGGAACATGCAAATTGATTCATTATACCTTGCACCGCAATCGGTTCATCCCCGCGCACGCGGGGAACATCAGCCAGTACCTGCCGATAACGAGACCGCGACCGGTTCATCCCCGCGCACGCGGGGAACATTGTCCTTCAATCAACAATTCTCCGGGTGGATTCGGTTCATCCCCGCGCACGCGGGGAACATTACCGTCCATCATGTGGCCCTTACTAAAACAACGGTTCATCCCCGCGCACGCGGGGAACATAAACAGCTCATAAAATGGATCTGGGACCTCAACGGTTCATCCCCGCGCACGCGGGGAACATACTAATTATTTCTCTATTGATTTTGTTGGAGTTACAAAATCATGAAAGTTCTACCGACCTATTGGACTCTCTCAAAAATTTCAAAGATCTTTTTAAATATATTTACAGATGCTATAAATTAATCACCAAGCCTGTTTGTATTTTGACAAAAACGCACCCCTCGGCACTCCGGTTTCCGCCGCTTTAAGGACTATATTTGCACAAGCAAGCGCATCGGACTCCGCTTCATGGTGCGTGAGCCGTATATCAAAATGACGGCAAACGTCCGAAAGCTTGGTTGGCCGAATTTCCCAAAGCCGCCGCGCCAGCTTCATAGTGCAGACATATTTGTCGAGGGGCGGCTTATGGCCGTTCATGCCGCAACAAGCATGCAAAACGCTCCGGTCGAATGACGCATTATGTGCCGCGATAAAATCGACGTCTGCGAACAAATTTTTCAATTCCGGCCAGAGTTCTTTAAAAGTCGGTTTTTTTGCCACATCCTGCCAGCTAATGCCATGGAGATATGAAAACACGAAATCTCGCCGGGGCGGCCGGATAAGCGAACAAACTTTATTTATAATTTTCCCGTTTTCCACTATCACAATTGCAACAGCGCAAGCGCTATCGCGACCGAAATCCGCAGTCTCGAAGTCAATTGCCACGAACCTATTAAATGGCATGAATTTCTGTTTTGTCCGTTTATTTTTTATTTTTTTCATGGCGTGTTTGTATTGTTCGAGAGTTGGACTTCCGGAAGAAAAGATACTAGTTTGAGCCCGTTCATTTCCACCGGTATTCTTCTATTCGGACCGATGGTCACGAAATCATAGCCCGATTCCGTGTTGGTGCTCCATACCATGACCGCGTTTCCATTTTTACAGAACGAAACAACTTGTTCCCAAAGCATGTCGCGCACTCGTTTCGTTACGTCGCCGATGTAAACGCCGGTCCTTACTTCAATCAAATATACATTCAATCTGCCGCGTAATCGCGGCGGGACGTTTTCAACCACGATGACCAGCATCGCCCACCCCTTCCTTGTTGGGAATCGCCACCGGCACCGCTTCTTCATGCGGCGCGGGCGGCGCTATTTCTCCGGCCGCCAGGACTTCTTCAATCGTCGGGATGATCCGTTCAAGCAGGTTTGTCTGCCTGAACATGTCGCGGCAGGCGAGCCGCACCTCCCGGTCGGGTTCCTGCGGCTTCTTTGCCGCGACCTTGAACGCCACGGGCACCACGGTTTCGAACTTGAAAATATCGGCCACGTCATACACAAATGATTGCGGTTTCCCCGTATGAACAAACCCGATTGCCGGAGCGTAACCCGCCGCCAGAATTGCGGCTTCGCACAAACCATAAAGGCAGGCAGTGGCTGAACTGAGGCATTTGTTCGAAACATTGCCGCCTTCCCAGTTGTCCGGGTCGTAATCGCGCCCGCCCCATTCCACGCCATATTTTCGCGCGAGCATCTGGTAAAGCGCGCGCACCCTCGCGCCTTCGATGCCCCGCAATTGTTCGATGCTTCGCTTGAGCGGGGCCGGTTCGCCAAAGCGGATTGAATACATTTTCCGCACGACCTTGAGCCGGGCGTCATCGTCAAGCGCGAGTTTTGCCTGATACAAGAGCCTGTCCGCGCGGGCGCCCCCAGGTTGCCCAACGGCATACAGCCGGACCGCCGCCTCGCCGACCCAGATAAGCAGCGTTCCGACACGGGCGGCAAGCACTATCGCGGCAGGCGAAACGCGCGTTCCCGGTTGCAAAAGCAAACACGCGATGCTTCCAACCGGAATGTGGGTACGTATGCCTGTCTTGTCGATCAGCACGAAAGCGCCGTCGACCACGTCAAGCTCGCCATACTCAAGAAAGAGCATGGAAACCCGTTCTTTGAGCATGATGGGTTTAGGAGGCGGAAGTCCGTCCATTATTACCTCTTTACATTGTTCACGATTCCAACATCTTTCGTACTTGTTTTTCAGGAAATTCCTTATAATTGATCGCCGACACGACCTTCCGGCCCGAACGCTTTTCAAGGTCCTTTCTGGCATTTCCCGCAACAGTTCCGCCTTCATTTGCGGCTTTCTTGGCCGGTTCAAAACCTGTGATGTCCTTCTTTTGTGTTATTTCCGTGGTCGCGGCTTCGCCGAGCATGTTGAAAATCAATTCCAAATCCGTCATGTGATCGCGTAGATTTTCTCCAGGTTTATTAAGGCCCTTATGTTTTTTATACTCTTCCGGCGTAAGTCCGAAGGCGGCCTTGCTGATCTCGGACGTGAGAATCGAATACTCGTCTTCGCCTTTTACGCCCCGCTTCTTCCATTCATCGGTCAAGTTTTTCCGCACGTCGATGCCGCGCATTCTTTTTTCGATCCATTCGTCGCTATAGCCCTTTATCCGGTAAGTAGCGCGTGTTCTCTTTATGGCAAGTTCGGGATCTTCTATTTCCTGAATCCGCTCATAGCCGACTTTTGCAAGCCAGCGTTTGAAAGGCTCGGCCTTGGGTGATGGGATGGATTGGATGATGCGGAAAACGCCTTCGGTATTGGCGCAGTCGGTTTCACGGAGTTTGCCATCCGGAGCTTCTAATTTCAACTGTCGACAAATTGTCGACAGTTCAATTCCGGCTTCATCTTTTTCACGAAGTTTCATTTTATACCAGTAATCGCGGGCATTAGCACTGTCCGTAAGCGCCGCGACAACATCCACAACCGAAAACCACCATTCATTATTGAAAATGGTCTTACGGATTTCCTTGCCTTTGAACACCGCGATTTTTGATGAGTCCTCGGAAATTGATACTTCATTTTTCTTTGACATGAAAAAGTCTCCTTTATTTTCAGCAACTCCGACGCTGTTCCGGGGAGATTTCGTCTTTTTTGGCATAGTATTCCTTGCAATTCTTTACGAGTAGTTCAAACAATTCCGGCTCATCGTTTACACAACGATCCCCTTTGCCGCTTTCATAATAATAAATTTTACCGTCGTCCCAGCCGTGTAATGAAAGATCGTCCATGAAAAGGACCTCCATGTTTCGGTTCAAATAGGCTTTACAAGAAGCAGGCCGCAGCCGAAGGCTTTGGCGGGGCCGATGCTAAATTGGTACAACCGATAATAATCCAAGCCCCATTGCCTTGCCATGACCAATTCCACCTGCAATAGCCTGATAAAACAAATCCGGTTTTTCGACTGAAAGAATACCATCAAATAAAACAGAAAAAACTTTTATCGAAAATTCGTTGCGATTTTTTCCATTCAGCATTTGTTCTTCACTTCGGTGAATGAAAATAAGGGAAAATCCGTTTCTTTCTCCCTGGCGGTTTATCCAAGCTTCTTGCTCTTCCATGGAAAATAGTCCGATACGCTTTCCGTTTCGACAAACGGATGGATTTGCGCGAAGGCGGTATCGAAACTTTTTACCATTGTTAATTGCTCGAAGTTTTAGTTTTTCATTAATGTCAAGAGGCTTGGAAGGTTCTTCGCCGAACCAGCGGTCATAAGCAATCCGTTGCCATTCCGGCAGATCTTTGCTTTGAACTATAACTTTAGCCATCAGACCATTTTCGCCTCTTTCCGGTTCAAGTCGCCAAAGAAATGCTCCTTCAGGGCATTTCTTTTCCGGCGGGGCAAAAGCCCGGCATAAAGTAGAATGCATTTCGTATGGATCCGCAATATCTCGACGAACTTCCCTGGACCGTAAATCGAGAAATAGTCTATGAAGATACATTCGATATCTCCTTTTCAAACGATAACAATTCCGTTTTTACAAATCGGGATCGAAATTTTCGTTCGGCAAATGAAGAAAAGAGTTGATCCATTACCATGCGCCCTGAGCCATCCAGCGATTCAAAGGAAAAGGTGAGGGATTTCGGAGCCGGTCCTCGGCCTAACCACGGATAAGAAATCAAAGCGTCTTTTAATGATTTATCCTGAAAAAGACCATCTTTTAGATAAATTGGCTCGGCTGGGAGGTAAGATTTTCGGCCAAGCCCCAATACCCATTTAGGATTTAGAATCGCCCTATGAGCACTTTCGAGAAGAGATAAGTTATCGCCTTCCAGCCCAACAAGAAATGCCGCGTCGGCCAGATAGAATCTATCCGATACGACGCCATCATTTGATGGTTTTCCATCGGCTTTTATTATTGTGTCCGCTTCCGCGCATCCGGCGGTTTGATAATCTCTGCGAAGAATTCCTGGCCGATCGTGGCGAACACCCATTATTAGTTTTGTTAATGGCTCCAAATCAACCCAATTTTCTCGATCAATACCCAATGCGGCACAAAGGAGACCAAGCACAGCCGATTTACTTGGTTCTTTGCCAGTATCTCGTTGGTCAAAACGGCTGGTAGTACCCCAAGATTGCATGGGGCCTTCCAGACGAAGGAGAAGTGTCGGCATAATTATGCCTCCTGAACAATTGTTTCAATTGAATCAAGAAGGTCTTTTAATGACTTTTCCTTTTCGCCGCATTCAACACCGGTTTTGAGTACATCGAAATAGAAAGATTTCCCGCTTCCTCCATAAACGACAGAAAGCTCTTTTTCTTTTGCACAAAGACGTTTAATTGACTCTATTGTGATTGATTCATTGTTTTTAACTCTTACTGGAATTTCAAATGCGTTCGCAAGATTTCGTGGCGCCGCATCCTTACGGATATTTACCAGTACAAATTCAGGCGGATTGTGAGCAGCAAAGCTATTCTGTTTTCCTGTTGGTTCGGCGACTATAAAACCCTCTAAAAATGCCAGCAAACCTGCACACGATAGAGACGTATCATTTTCCTTATCTTTCATATTCTCGATTAATTTTGTATAATCCACAACTGCATAACGGTAAAAACATGCGGAAGTATATTCAATTGTTCCCATCATATCCGAACCTGAGGATTCTTCCGGTTTTAGATCATCCACAGCAGTAAAGAAATCAAATTCTCTTTCGACTGAATGGGTAGAAATAGCATGAGCAACTTGACATGCGGCATTCTGGTTTTTTTCCGGCATAACAGCAAGCATCCTGCCAAAAAGCGCAATATCCACGGATAATCTCGACCTGTTTTCAGTGCCAGATATCGCATTCGCTACCTTCGCGGCAACTTCTGGGGGTACTTTGGTTTTTTGCAATTCATTAAATGATTCCGCGATAACTTTTGCAAGTTCTTCAGTCTCTTTCTTGCTTAGAAACAGCAAAACATCCGTTTTTAATTGTCCTGTTTTTTTATCTTTTTCGACCTTAACTTTTTTATCGCCCGACCCGAGGCAATTAATTGCTGCTTCAATTGCTTTATCAATATTTGCATCAGAAGCATCTTTAATTTTCGGCTGAAGTTTCAATTTAAGCTCATCAACGATGCGTTTTGTTCGATTAGCAAATAAATCTTTGTTTCTACCTTTAAAAAACTCGCGTACCGCGCGTTTTAAGCATTGACTAGAAATACGAGCTCTCCTCGTACCGCCAAAAAAAGCATCTTTGGGGGCGCCAGTATCATCTCTGTTAAGGTTACTCGGAGCAAAATTCTGCAATACATGGATTTCAACAAGCGTTTTCATGATTAATCCTCCTCGGTAATTTTGGTTTGGGGTTCTTTGTCGGTCAAAGATTCATTCCGGTAAAAAGCTCTTGCCCATTTTATTTGAACGAATTTTTCAGTATGATTCCATGATAGCAAATCCTGTCGAAGCGAATCAAAATCAATAGCATATTCCTTCAATAAGGCAATCATCTGTCGCAATCGGTGAGCAAGTTGGTCTTCATCAGCATCAAGCAAAGCAATGAAACGTTTTTCAATACTTGGCGATTTTTCATTTGCTATATAATGAGAACTACACGCTATTGGAAAGCTTTGCCCCGCACTGTTTCCTTCCCTCCAATGCATTGCCCAAAGACCTCCTATAAGGTAGTAAACAGTTCGTTTCCATTTGCCGTCATCTTCATTTAATCTTGGTTCGATATAGGGAAATGCGGAAGGATAGGTACCTGGATCGAAAGCCAGGCTGCGCTTAAGCACTGCCCGTACTTTCGATTCCTTTTTTGTCATCTCCTCCAACCTCTCAATTAATGTGCTCATGGCACCTCCTTGAGTTTGTTGATATTTAGATTAAGACCATTAATTTCATTTTTAATGATTTTATCAGCATTGACAAATGCTCTAATTGCCCAAGCATCAGAGCCAGATATCGAAGTTTGATGCAAATTCCAAGCTCCCCTAAGCGCTTCGCGCACAGCAATAAGCCAATCATGGTGGATTTCGTCGGGATTTTTATCAATTGCATAATCACGGAGGGCTTTGTGAAAATTAGATTCAAGTGTTGACCAGTAAGAGGACAATATTGGCATTTGCGTAAGAAAGTTCTTGATATCTTTTTTATCTACTTTTCGGTTACCCCGACTTAATAGCAATTGCGCAAACATAGCGCATGCAGAATAGAGCGATTTACTTACATTTTCAGCATTTTGAAGATGTGTACGAATATCAGAACGAGTATAGTGGTCTCGCAAAAATCCTTTTGGAAGGGCAAATTGTTCCATTCGCCAAAACTCAATCTTGGCCTTATTATTTGCTTGACCTAATACAATCACAGCTCTTGGAATTCGATTTTGTTCTTTTCTTGTAAGCGCTAAACAATTGTCAATTGTCGTTGGTGATAAACCAGATTCATCCGGTAATAGAGAATCAAAATCGCGCCAGAACCCTCGATCCTTAAATTGAAAGGGCAATTTTCCCAATTTTGGATCCAAACGATAACCAACCATTGGATCAGAAATTGTCGATTCTAAATATCCGATACCAGAAGCAAAGGCAATTTTACTGATTTCCAATCTTGGATTTTCATCAAATTTGATAGATCGACTTCTCCAAGTATAAATATCAGCATACCCGGAAGCGACACGGTCGATACCATTTTTCAATTGATCAATGCTTTCGGGTTTCGCTTCCCATATTGGGACATCTTTTATCATTACTTCACGATTTTGAGGGGTGAGACAAAAAATTAGCGTGTCCATTAAACTTTGACCAATAGGAATTGCCATTATCGAACTAGCGCTTGGGGCATCTTTCACGTATTGAAAATCACTATTTCCTCCCCCAAGAGCAAACGTATTACATGATAAAAGCCATTTAACAGCTTGCTTGGGGAGTAATATTCCAGCTTTAAAAATATCTACATGATCAAATAATACTTTAGCATTGTCAGCATTGTGTTCAGCAGCCAATACAGTCCAAGCCCGCCATTTCTGCTTGTTATTTTTTATAGTCGGTTCGTAATATGGAACTTGCGCAAAAGGATATTTTTCATTAAAAAGCCAGAATCTATCATGCCATTCTTTCAAATAATTCCTGATTTTTTCTTTTGGCAACCCTTCCCTAAAAAGTTGTTTTGTCGCATCAGGATCACATGGCCCTTCAATTGCCCTGTAAAGCACCGCCAGTAAAAATCTATGAAGTGAAGCAGTTACTAAAGGCGATGGGTCTTCTATGGTAGCTAATTCTTCAGCATTGAGGAGCGTTTCAAGAATTCCCAACTCTTTTCGGTTTCCTTTGAGATCGATAACTGGAATCCATTGTTCGTCTACCAAATTGTATCTACTCATTGCACCTCCTTGGGTGTGTATATAATTCCAAGTTCTTTATCCAATTTAACCGAATGGTCTTCTATCCAATTTCCTTGTTTATCAAAAATCAAAGGGAAACAATTTCTTAAAAGAGAAGTTTTTTTCCATCCTTCGGGTGTCCCGGATTGCCGTAGCAAATGGATAACACCTTTTCGTGATAAAGAAACGGCCCTAAGCGCAAATTGTTTGGCTGATAAAAAATTCGGCAATACTGTTTTATCAAAATTGTCGTTGGGGAATATTGGAATCGCGACAACCGAATCTTCACCAAGTCTGGTTTGGGCCCTTAAAGTTTGGTGCACTCCCGGCTCATCTTCATCATAAAGATAAAATCGATTCGTGTCTTTCCAACTGCCATCATCCGGTAACCCAATAATAGCCTGATGCGCCGTTATTTGCTGAGCAATGCGTATCCCATCATTTTCAATTTCAGCTTTTTCAAGCCTTTTCTGAATTTCATCATCGGAAGGAATATTAAAATCTTCATAAACGGAATTAACAAGCATATCAATTTCATCGGGAAGAATTATTTGTTGTTTTTTGGCAAGCACTTTCCAGGTTTTTATAAGAATATCCTCTCTATAAACAACGCTCCACCAAAGTGGATCACCAAAAGAAATAGGTGAATTTCCGGTTAATCCGGCAACACATAGGATAGGCTGAGGAATCGGTCGACCATCTCGCTGGTGCCGCCAAACCCGGCCCGCTCGTTGTAGCAGCAAATCTATGGGCGCAAGGTCTGTTATAAGCAAATCGAAATCAAGGTCAAGACTTTGTTCTACAACCTGTGTTGCAATAAGAATGTGCCTACCTTTTCGATTGACCAATTTCCCGTCTTTTTCATTCTTACCATATACGGCAAGAATTTCATCTTCGCGTTGTTGTCGCTCCTGAGCAGGATATCGAGCATGAAAAAGATGAATTTCTGTCCCATCGGAAAGTTTTTTTCCGACAATAATCCCATTTTTTATAATTGCGTGTCCTTCGCCAAAAAACAAGAAAAAATCTTGAGCACGCTGCACGGTATTGACAATAACGCATGCAAAACCCGAATCAGGTAATTTTTCTGAAAGGCATGAATGCAATATTTTAATCGAAGGTTCAAGTGGTATTATGGATATTACACGATGTCTGGTAGGATCGGCGCTAAAATGAATCTGTTTTATTTTATCGTTGTCATCTGCAAACATTGTCGCCCGCGGATATACTGCTTCCTGATCTGGAAGTTTTGTTCCTAACGCATCAGCCAATTTTCGCCTAAATTCGGGTGTCACTGTCGCTGAAAGCAGTATGACACTAGAACCGAGAGCCCTGAGCCAACGAATAAGGTGAAAGAGAAGCGTGCCTGTGTATGCGTCGTAAGCATGAATTTCATCAAAGATAACAACTCGGTTTGCAAGACCCCAAAGTCGAACAAAATAATGGCGTACCGGTAAAATCGTAAGCAATGCCTGGTCCACTGTACCAACTCCATATTCAGAAAGTAAGGCTCGTTTTTTATAAGTAAACCAAATGCTTGCTTGTATTGATCCTTGACCTTCATCAGAATGTATCTGGCCTAACCTTAGGTTTTGAAACGTTTCATTAAGCTGCGTTGCACCGTGGAGCAATTGCAAGTCAAGCGTTCGTGCCATGCAAAAAGCTTGAAGAAATTCAAGAGTACGAGAAAACATTGCATTGCCGGTGGCTTTTGTAGGCATGGCAATGTACAGCCCCCGATGACCAAAACGCCGTTGTAACTCCAAATGAGCATAGAATGCGGCTTCTGTCTTGCCTTCTCCCATTGGCGCTTCGATAAGCATTACACAGGGTGATGACGTTTCTGTGACTAATTTTTCCACCGCTCCTTGTAAAGGCCGTGGAGGTGAACATTTTGGAAACGCATCTATAAAGGACCGGAAAATATTTAAGAGCGGCGTCCGACTATTCCAACCGATAGAATCGAGGGCCGTTCCAGCAATTGTCTTTCGTTGACGGAACCAATCCGAAAGGTTGATACAATCTTTCTGATTGCCAAAATAAAACCAATCTTCATTTGAACCAATCCAATCAGCGAAACTAGTAAGGCCAGCCAATAGCATAAAATCCGGGCCAGACATAGTTAATTTTTCTATACTCTTTTCAGCAGCGAAAACTTGGCGAAGCGAATTAAAAATATTTTCCCACACAATGCCCCATTGATGTTCATCAGTACCATTGCGGTTGCCTTCAAGATAAGAAAGAATATTCGACGTAGCCCGAGTCCCATGATGGCAGCCGACAGCCTCAGCACAGAGCGCGGAAAAATCTTCAGGCCAGTTTAGACTTAACAGTAATTTTTCAAGCGCTATTTGACTTACGAAAGCATGGTTGATTGTAGTATCTGGGAGTCGAGGCAAATGGATACCTGTATTTGCAAGTAATTCTTTAGATTTTTCCCATTTTAGTTGAAACCCAGGACAGGCTTTGCCAATGTCATGGCAAGCTATGAGTAAAAGTATCCATGGCATGGAATCTTCAAATGACAGTCCAAAAATTTCTGCGAATCTTTTTTTTGTTGCTTGCGGTTCTCTATTCAAAATGTCTTCAGCAACAGCCGCCACATCAAGCAAATGCAAAACCAATGGATGCCATTTTGAATCATCATTCAAAGTTGTTTTTGCCCAAAGATAATCAGGAATCATAGCATCATTCTCCAATTATTAGGGTGGTACAAATCATATTATTCCCCAACGCCACCGCATCTGCCTTTCTTCAAACTCCACCCCATTTTCCTCGCACCATTTGCCGTGTAATTTCCAAATATTCCGAATTGGGCGCCGCGCCGGTCATTGGGGGCGACACGCCAGTCGCCCCTACTACCACGAATTATCATTATTGTCCAATTCACCGATTTCATTTTTCAAATGGTTTTTGGGATCGTTAAACCATTTTGTCGGATTGTTCCGAATGTATTGACGGATACGAAACAACGATTGTTCGTTGCGGATGATATGTTCGAAATAATTGCGTTGCCACACCCATGCACCGGGGGTTTTACGTAATTCATTGATTCGTTTTATGGTACCGGATTTAAAACCCGCAACCATGGCGCCCACGGACCGCGGTTTCGGCCCCGTCGGTGTTCCCCGCGTATCGGTGGTAGGGGCGACCGGCGTGTCGCCCATACCGGGTAAATTCCCAACGTGTATAATCGCATGCATATGGTCCGGCATGATAACATATTCGTCCATCATCAATTCGGTACGGATTTTAAATGTTCGTTCCCATTCATCGCGGACGATGCCGCCATATTCGTTTAATTCCAATACGGGCGACACGCCGGTCATTGGGGGCGACACGCCGGTCGCCCCTACCA
>JBAVGL010000246.1:0-12520 GCA_049684795.1 Chitinivibrionales bacterium
GTGTAAAGAAATTGGAGCCGTATGGGACAAATACAAATTTAGCCCCGATGTTATTTGGAAAAAAGACAAAATCCATACCTTATTTGAGTTAAAAAAATCTCGCGCTTGCAAAGGAGAAGAGCTGGCATTTATTGAAGTGCTTCATAATGCGTTTCGTTACAAAGAACTCAATCAGAATATAGAATTAATGCCTGTAATGATTACTTCGCCAAGCGATTGGAATAGGTGCGCATTTAAACAACTTTCCGAAATTGGTTTAAAGATAGAAAATCTTCAGGGTGAAAAAGAATGTTTCGGGTATCTTGAGGTTACTATTCTCCAAAATAAAGTTTCAAAAAAACAATACGCATGGTTTGAAGAGCCATTTGCTGAACCTAAACTGTTAGAATCAGAAGAGTACCCCAAGAAGCAAATGTTTATAAAAATTTGCAAGGAGGCTAATAAAAATAAAAACAATAACCATGAAGTAAAGTGGGATGATTTGGATTTTTATTCATATCAAAATGGCTCAGGCACTTATTGGGGAACAAATGTCAATAAGGAAAAACCACCAATCACTTCACTTTATGAGAAAAAAGATAAGAATAAACCGATGCATGATAACGATAAAGATTCATGCTATGCAATGATTACCGAGACCCAAAGTAATAATTATCTGGTTTGGACGTGGGATGCAAGAAATGATAATCCTCAATATTCTTATGTTGAAGGCGAAATTTAATTCAAAATTGAGATAGCATGATGAATTTCCCCAAAATAGTAAAAGTTTCACCTTTAGCGGACAAAAAATTAAACGTGTTGTTTGATAATGGCAAAACAAAAACTTACGATTGTAAAAAACTTTTACAAAGACCTGAATTTGCCCTATTAAACGAAGAGAGGTTCTTTAAATCCGTTAAGGTTGATGCCGGAGGATATGGAATTTCATGGAATGACAATATTGATATCAGCGAATATGAATTGTGGACGAACGGAATTAAAATAAATTCCGTGGCGCATGCAATAGAAGGAGAGTATTAAAGTGGGCATTTCACACCGGGCACATGTTCCCATATCAACCATCTAGTGGGAATCCACGAAATGGTCTGAAACTGCTCTGCGATTTCTCTATACTTTTATCTGACATAACCCTTAACCCCCGCAAACAAACGAAACTTTTAACTTGAACGTTTCCTCAAAGAGCTGCTTTTTCCTCTCCGCGCCCCAGATTTCCAGGCCTACCGAAACATTACGGCGCGGTTTAAGCCTGCAAACCAGGTGGTCGGTTTTTCTGCGCACGGAGAGGTCGCGCACGGCGCCCGCATGCGAGCGGTCCAGACCATCGGCAATCCGAAGCAGCGCCGCGAGTTTCGTGACGACGACCCGGTCTTCGGGGCCAAGCTCCATGAAACCCTCGTGTTTGAGCTTGGGGTGGCTTTTCCTGTGGTACCGGGCGACATTCGCCATAATGGCCTTTTCGTTTTCCGTAAACCCGAGTAACTCCGAGTTCCTGATAAGGTAATACGCGTGCCGGTGGTGCAGGCTGTGCGAAACAAAAAGGCCGATGTCGTGGAGCAGCGCGCCGTACTCAAGCAGTTCGCGATGGACCGGCCCCAGTTTGTGCAACCGGGCGGTTCCGTCGAAAAGCCGCAGCGCGAGTCGGGTGACGTGCGAGGAGTGCTGCTTTTCAAACGCGAAACTGTCGGCAAGGGCGAGCACGGAACTCCGCCTGAGGTCGGAAAGGTAATGATGGCCGGGCGTTTTCTGCTTTTTTTCAATGGTATCGAAGGCAATGCCTTCCTGGAGCGACGCTTCGGAAAGCGTGACCTGCGGCAGGCGCAGGCGCTTGAAAATCTGCTCGAGGACAATCGCCCCGCCCACGATGATATCGGCCCTGTCGGCCTCGATGCCAGGAATCGCGGCCACGTTTTTAACGGTGCGGGCTGAAATTATATCGTCAAGAGCTTCGAGCATCCGCTCGCTTGGTATGACCATTCCGTTTAATTGAGGGCCGACCCCGCCGGGCCGTTTGGTTTTTCCGCACACGACGCGCGCGACCGTCAAAAGCGTGCCCGACGATCCGACGGCGACTTCATACCCTCGTTTCCGCACCTCGCGCACGATGGGGCTGAGCATTCCCGATACGTATTCCCTGCATTCCTTGACGGCCGAGGGCCTGAACTTCCCGTCCGGAAAAAACCGCTGCGTTAACCGCATGGCCCCGAGCTTGAGGCTGTTGCCATAGAGCACGCGCCGCCTGATGCCGATAAGAAACTCGGTGCTCCCGCCGCCGATGTCGAACAAAAGCGTCTGGCGGTTGAACAGCGGAAGCGCCTGGAGAACGCCCAGGTAGATCAGCCGCGCCTCTTCAAAACCCGAAACGACTTCGACAACAATGCCGGTTTCAGCCTTGACCCGTGCAATGAATTGGTTCTGGTTGAGGGCTTCGCGCAGGGCGCTTGTGCCGATGGCCCTGACCTGCGCGTTATATGAGTCTGCCATGTGTTTGAAACGTTTGAGCGCTTCGATGGCCCGGGCGACCGCGTTTTCCGACAGGTATTTCATGTCGGTGGAACCCGATCCCAGCCGGATCGTTTCCTTGACATGGTCGAGCACCTTGAATTTACAGCGGGTTTTTTCCGGGTGCACGATAAGCAGGTGAAACGAATTGGTGCCCAGGTCGATCGCGGCAAGGTTTTTGGTCATTCGGGTGTTACTGCCTTTGTCAATTTATTTTCAGGGTCGGCCTTCCGTCGCCACCGCGCATGGGAAAGCGCGTCCGTAACGGTCTCCGGGAAACGGCCCAGGCGCCAACGGATTAAAGTGTCGCGCACCTTTTCAAGGTGGGTTTGCCGGTCGACTTCCAGAGTTTTTCGGACCTTGATCAGCGCTGTTCGAGACAGACGGCTTCCCGTCGCCGGCGCGGCTAACGCGTTAAAAAAGTAAAGTTCCTTATCAAACCGTCTGAGCTCAAAACAGGCCACGTCAATGTCATGGATTGTCCCGAGTTCCTCGATCATGTCTTTTATCTCGAGATAATAGTCGTTAAACCCTTTTTTTAAAAAGGGCAGGGCCATTTCCAGGGCATAACGCAAGGGCTTGCCCCTGATCCGCATGGCATGAAGGGCGGAAGGGTCGTCAACTTCGGCGAGCGCGAGCTCGGCGCCGTTTAAAAAGTCTTCGAGCAGTTTGGAAATAAATTCCCGCATGACCAGGGGAAAAAGGGCGTTCTTGTTGCGTCTGCGTTTTCTTGCCGGAGACGGGCAATCGGCGTCGCATGCCGCGGATACATACCGTTTGTATAAAGGGTCGGAGGCGAAATTCCGGAACGCCTTCAGGGCTTTCTGCATAGCATTGAAACGCTTCGCCCGAAATCGGGCCATGAACAGGTCCGCGACCATTAGTTGCCGCGCGTTCGCGGTCGCCATGCGAGGAGAAACGGTTTCCATGACGACGTCGAATTGCCTGACTTTGCCCAGCCGCTTCACTAGTCCCTGGAGTTTTTTATTGAATTTCCTGCGCGTATTTTTTTTCAGGGAGTCGTCGAAAATTAAGAGGACGGTTTGCAGGCGTCTGCAAGACACGCGCATGTCATGCACCGCATCGACCGTTTTCGCGGAGAGGCCGCGCCTGAAGGATTCGACTTCACGGGTCCGCGCCTTGACCATTAAGGAAATACATTCATCAAGAGACGCGTTCGGGTTGAAACCGGGGATTTCAAAGGCCTTTGCCATGGCCGCCCTATGCCTTGCCGCTTTTTGTCGCTTTTGAATCCGCGCGGCCCCGGTGCGGCCTGAACATGGTCGCGCCCCGCGTTAGCGCCCGAAGGGTTTCCTTGTATCGTTCGTATAGAACTACTTGGCAGCGGGTCCCTTTCCCGCGGGACGCAGGGACATTTCTGGCCCACTGGCCGTCGGGAAGAAGGCGCCAGGAATTTGTGTCGTCGCTCAGACAAGTGTCTAAATAGTCAAGTAGTCGGGTGCGGCATGCGGGATCGTCGATGGGCGTGAAAAGCTCGATCCTTTTATCGAGGTTTCGCGGCATCCAATCGGCCGACGAAATAAACACCGCGGTCGTGCCGCCGTTGCAGACGCTCAGGATTCTGCCATGCTCCAAATAACGGTCAACGATGCTCACCACCGAAATGTTTTCACTCATGCCTTTGATCCCTGGCGTAAGACAGCATATGCCGCGCACGTTAAGGCGTATCTTCACTCCCGCTCTGGACGCCGCATAGAGGCTTTGGATGATCGATTCGTCGACGAGGGAATTCATTTTCGCGTCTATCCAGGCGGGCAGGCCCTGCTTTTTGCGTTCCGTTTCTGCGTCGATAAGCCCGATGATCGTTTCCCGCAGCCCCAAAGGGGCCGCGCTCAGGCGGCGATAGGACAGGGGTTCGGACCGGCCGGTTATGGCGTTGAAAAACGCGGAGGCGTCGGCGCCTATGTCGGGGTCGGCGGTAAAAAAACTTACGTCGCTGTAAATTTGGGCCGTGATTTCGTTATAATTGCCCGTCCCGATATGGACATAACGCTGCAGGCCGTGCGACTCCCTGCGCACCACGATGCAGATCTTTGCGTGGGTCTTGAGGTTGCGCACGCCCTGGACGACCTGCACGCCAGCGTCCTCAAGCTCCCGGGCCCATTCGATGTTGCGCTCTTCGTCGAAGCGCGCCTTGAGTTCGACAATGGCCGTGACGCTTTTTCCGTTTTCCGCCGCGCTTTTCAGGGCCGCGACGACCGGACTTGCGCGGCTGGTCCGGTACAGCGTCTGTTTGATCGCCACCACGTCCGGATCGTTTGCCGCTTCGTCGATAAACCGCAGGACCGGGTCGAAACTTTCGTACGGGTGAATGAGGAGGACCGGGCGTTTGGATAGTACGTCGAACAGGGTGTCGCCTGAATTTATGGAAACAGGCATTAGCGGCTTACGGGGGTCGTCGTGGAGTTCTTCGCATCCGTGAAGTTCGGTCAGCCGCATGAAGGCGGAAAGGTCGGGAGGGCCGTTGACGCGATGGACCGACGTCTTGGGAATGTCCAGGGCGGCCTGCAGGAATGAGCAACAGGACTGCGAGGCCCGCCGGTCGATTTCCAGCCTCACGATGCCGCTGCGTTTGCGGGCGTCTATGATGTTTTCCATGGCCTCGAGCAGCAGCGCGGGCGAGTCTTCGGCCACGCGCAGGTCGGCGTTGCGGATGACGCGGAACGGCGCGCATTCCAGCACCTGTTCACCGGGAAAAAACCGATTTACAAACAAAGAAAGAAGGTCTTCCAGAAGCACGAACCGAAAACGGCCTTCACCGGGAAGCCCGATCCAGCGTCCGAGGTTTTTCGGGCAATGGATGACGGCAAACCTTTGGCGCGAGGCGGCGCCGTTCGGGGAAATCCGGACGCACAGGTAAATCGACCGGTTCGAAAGGAGGGGAACATGGGCCGGGGCCGACACGGCGATGGGCGTCAGGACCGGGAAGAGCTCGTGCTCGAAAACATAGGCGCAATGCTCGGCCTGCTCGTCCGACAGCGCTTCGACCGTCGCCCTCACGATGCCCGCCTTCTTTAAGTCTTCATCGATAAGTCTTCGGAAACAATCGTACTGCCGCCGGACGAACTCGCTTAGCCTGAAATCAATGGCCGAAAGTTGCTGCCGCGGCGTGAGGCCGGAAAAATCGGGGGAATTCATTTTCCGCTGCGCGACCGTTTGAAGCCCGCCGACCCTGACCATGAGGAATTCGTCGAGGTTCGAGGCGGTGATGGCCAGGAACTTGACGCGTTCAAGAAGGGGCTGCGCGGTATCGAAAGCCAGCGACAAGACCCGGTCGTTGAATTCGAGCCAGCTTAGTTCGCGGTTGAAAAATTTGGGACGGACCGTTTTTTTCATGAGATCACTCGCTTGTTTTGTACATCGAACGGACCTGCGGCTGCATGCCGAACACGTCCTCGAACATCGAACCTTTGTTTTTAAGGGCCACCTGCTCTATTGAAACGTCATCGATGCCCGATACGGAAATGATGAACCTGGTATCGTCAAGGGCATAACCCGTGTGGAAAATACGCTGACTGTGCGAATGGTCAAGGGCGTCGGCAACGCGCAGGATGGCCGCCAGCTTTGACACGATGGCGCGGTCCTCGCGGCAAAGCTGCGCGAAAGCGGCGTGGGTTAAACGGGGCGCGGTGCGCCTGTGATAGCGGGCGATGAGCGCCACGGTCGCGAGATCGCTCCGGTTAAGGCCGAAAAGTTCGCAGTTTTCAATCAGGTATTGCGAATGTTTATGGTGGTTTTGCGTATTGACGAAAAGTCCGGTATCGTGGAGCAGCGCCGCGACCATGAGCAAAAGTCTGTGCCGCGGTCCCAGCTTATGTTCGGACGCAAGAGCGTCGAAAATCTCCAAACACATTCGTTCAACATGTTTGACATGGGCAATATCGGTCTGGTATTTGGCGGCAATTGAAAGCGCGGACCGTATGATGATATCTTTAAGCTCCTCAGTCCAAACGCCGTTTTTGCCCATTTCTATAAAAAGACCATGGCGCATGGAAACCCCCGCGACGATGATGCGTTTGAGGTGAAGGGCCTTGGACAGCTTAAGGTAAAAAAGCAGGGCCGGTCCGGCGGTTTCGGCCTCCATGTACGGCAGGTAATACTTATGGGCGAGTTTCTGAACCGACAGGGCGTTTACCTTTGCCGTAAAACGTTCGAGGGCCGCCACCGGAAGAGCGACGGGGTTGACGGCGTCCCATTGTGGCAGAATCTGTGAGGCCGCGAAACGGATATCGCCGCCCAGAGCTATAAACGTAAGCGGCCGTTCCATGGAAACCCGCTGTTTGATTTGGGCGACAATGCGCATGATATCCGATTCCATGAGATTGGTCTGGCTGATGGATGGCACGTGAAACGCTTCGAGCATTTCCCTTAGCCGCAGGGAGCCGAGGCGGTATGCCTGGATAAAAGCCGTTCCCTCGCGTTTGAGAAAACACACTTCGGTGCTGCCCCCGCCGATTTCGGCGATGAGAACGTGCGAGCGTTTTAAAAGAAGGTCTTTTCCGAGGAACGGCTGGATGCCCAGGTAATTCAGGCGGGCGGCGTCGGCCGCGTCGATTGCGTCGACCACGATCCCGCTGCCGATGTGCATGCGCTCGATGAATTCCTCGCGGTTAGAGGCCTCGCGCACCGCGGCCGTGGCAACGGCGCGGACATCGTCGGGTCCGGCTATGCCGTATTCTTGAAGCAATTTTCCGAAACCGCGAAGGGTCTTGACGCATTGCTCTATCGTCGTTTTTTCAATTTTTCCCTTTGTGAATGTGTCCTTGCCTAGGCTCACGGATTGTTGAAGGGACTCCACGGGATGCGGTTGGCCGTGTTCGTCGATGTCGGCGATGGTCATGCGAATGGCCGTGGAGCCGATATCGATAACCGCCATTGTTTTCGCATGGTTTTGGCGGGGGGGATTTTTGAACACTGGGTCTTTCATGGCACAAGATCAAGGTTCGTTACCGCCCATGAAGCGCTGACCGTCTGTTCGCTCATGAGCGCAAGCAAATTATTGTCAACATCATGGAAAAAAGCCAGCCACAAAGTATAGTCGGGGACATTGACGACTTTTTTCGGAGAATCGATGAACTTCACGCCGCGATCATCAAGAAATGTGCATGCGGTGTGAATGTCTTCAACTTTAAAATATATGACGGAGCGCGACGTGTCAGCATCGGATTTCGAAAGCATGAGCCTGCTTCCATTGCAATCGCAAACTGCCGATTTGTTGTCGGAATACAGCAAATGCATCCCTAATTTTTCAGTGTAAAATTCAACGGCCCGCCTTACATTGCGGACCATGACCTCGACCTGACCAATTTCGCCCAGACTAAAATTGATGTTATTCATATGACCTCCTGAAAAAAGTGGAAAAATCCATGCTAAGCATTTTAAGAAAAAGCAATCAATATGCCAATAAAAGATACGGAAAAAATGTTTAAGGCGGGTTTGAGAATTGTTAGAATGATGTTAGGAAAAGGTTAGGCCAATGACGATTGCCTATTCGCAAAGCTCCGGACCCTTGGCGACCGTATTTGTTTGGCATCATAGGAACTCTGGGATTCTTCGGCAATTTGGCGTGAAAGTTCGACAACGGATTCGATGCTTTTGCAAATATTGACTATTTCTATCGCGGCATGAAAGAAAATCTTGCCATGAGTAACTTTTTCCACTGTTTTATTGAGGATTACTGCGCTTAATTCAAGAATTTTGTCTATTACAATGTTGATTTCATCCGGCAATAAAACATTTTTATCAAAGTAGCATGCTACAGCCCCGTTAAAGATTTTTAAACAAAGTCCGGCCATTGGCGTCAGCTCCTCAAACTCCTTGTTTATTTGCCCGGAAGCTAGGTCCGTCGCCGAAGCTGCGATGCGCATGATATGCCTGCCGATGCTTTCAAGAAGATGGTTGATTTCTCGCAATGATAGCACCGAATTGATCAGGTGCGGCGGGACCTTGTCCAGCAAAAGCGTCATAAGGGAGGAATCGCTTACCCGGGTTTCGTAGTCTTGTATTTCGGCCCGGTCATTAATGATGCCGTGCGCGAGAGCGTGATCCGGGCCCGTCAACGATTCCAGGGATTTCGACAGGGCCTTTTGCACGAGCATTGCCATGGAATAAACCTGGCCCTTGGTGATGTTATAATTGATTTCAACTTCCAAGTTCATAAATTTTCCCCTTTCATAACCATTAAATTACCTGGTTATTATTAGGACATTGTTATGAAGTCAATAGAAATTGGTTAGAAACTGTATCTGATTTATCTATGCGGCACGCGTAGATAAATCCTGATTACAGTTTCTTATCCGCCTTGCGGGTTAGCAGGTTAGTGTCTGTAGCTGACTTATCTATGTTTTTTGCGTAGATAAAGTCCTGCATACAGACACTTATCCGCCCTAAGGCGGGTTAGATCGCGCGGAAAGCGCAACTACACGGAAAAAAACTTATTTCGGTAGAAACGATGAAAATGTTTTATAAATCATAAAGGAGAAAAATGCGGCCATGGGTATGGTGATGATCCATGCCCATAAAATTTTTCGAGCCGTGATCCAGCGGACGGATTTTGCGTGTTCCACGGTGCCTACGCCCATTATCGCGCCTGAAATAACGTGGGTAGTGCTTACCGGGATCCCAAAATGCTGGGTTCCTATCAGAACGCACGCGGCCGCGGTCTCAGCGCAAAACCCTTCCATCGACCGGATTCTCGTGATGCTGGTCCCCATGGTTTTAACTATCCTCCAACCTCCGAACGTCGTTCCGATTGCAATTGCAAAGTAGCAGGACAGAACAACCCATTTGTCAATTTGAAACGAGGAATTAATCCCGGCGCAGTACAGCGCAAGCGCAATGACCCCCATGGTTTTCTGGGCGTCGTTGGTCCCGTGTCCGATACTGTAAAAGGTCGCGGAAACAAGTTGCAATTTTTTAAACACGTTTTTGGCTTTATGAGGATGGATCTTCCTGAAGGCCCGCATGATGATAAGGGTAAAAATTAATGCTCCCGTAAGTCCAACCAAGGGAGCGATAAAAATGAAAAGAAAAATATTCAATACACCTTTCCATATAACGACTTTCAGTCCCGCCGAAGCAATGCCGCTGCCTACAAGCCCGCCGATGAGCGCGTGACTGCTCGATGTTGGTATCGCCAACAGCCACGTAATGACGTTCCAGATAATGGCGCCGATAAGCGTGGCTAGAATAAGGGGAAGCGTCACCTGTTCTATATGAACAACGCCCTTGCCGATCATTTTTGCGACGGCGGTGCCAAAGGTGAAGTATCCGACAAAATTTGCAAAACCGGCAAGCATTACCGCCTGAAGGGGAGTGAGCGTTTTTGAGACAACGACCGTGGCGATGGCGTTGGCCGCGTCGTGGAACCCATTGACAAAATCGAATAGCAAGGCGATAACCACCACCACAACGACCATCAGGAAGGCTGGGTTCATGGTCTATCCGAGTTTGACTTTGATTCCGCGGATAAGCTTCCCCACATAATCGATCGCATCGACCACCGATTCGAGATGTTCGTAGAATTCCTTGAATTTAATTATGTGGATGGGATTGTTTTTTTCGCTGAAAAGTTCGGCCATGCTCGCGTGGAACAGTTCGTCGGCCTCATTTTCCAGCGCATGCATTTCCGCGGCGACCGCGTCGATGCTGGTCTTCTTTCTTAGTTGATTAATGAGGGGGATCATTTGTTCGGAAATTTTAACGATGATTTCGGCGAAAGCGCAAACGTTCGAGGGCACTTGTCTGATACGATAAATTTCGACTTTCCGCGATATGCTGTTCAGAATGTCCAGGGCCCGGTCGACGTTTATGGCCAGGGTATGGATGTCTTCGCGGTCAATGGGAGTAATGAATGTTTTTCCCAGTTCGTCGATGATCTGGCGCTCGACTTTATCGCCCTTGGATTCGCACTCCTTGATTTCTGCAAGTTTGGCTTTAATCTGTTCTTCAGACAGATTTTGAATATTTTTTACCAAGTCCTGAAATATATGGGCCCCTTTGACCAGAAACTGCGCTTGCTGGTCCATATAGCCGAAAAACTTGGTTTCCCGCGGCAATAGAAGGTCAAAAAGGTTAAATCCCATAAATTAGCCTTTTATTTGAATATTGTTAGCTTTTGATGAGGAGTTTTAAAATAAATAATGGGTGCAAAAAAAGAAGCAACTTCTCACGTTCCCTGAGCGAAGCCGAAAGAAAAGTGAGGGACTGCAAAAAGACCTATTTGGCCTTTGCTCCTAAATCCTTTATGATCTGTTCCACTTTCTGCATGGCCGACCCATAGCCGGCCCAATTGCCGCGGCGAAGTTCCTGCTGGGCATTGTCGAACTGGCGGCCGGCCTCCGCGATCAGCCCTTTGATGTCGGTTTGCGCGGCGGCATTGTCCTGGACATTTGCCTCCTTTAACGGTTCAAAGGAACGGCCGAATATCGAGTTCAACGATTTTTCAAGGTTTTCTTCCATGACGATAGAATTGCCGTAGGCGACGATCACGCGCTTGAGCTCAGGAACGCCCCCGCTCTGCGCGGCGATATAGAGCGGCTGCACATAGATGAGCGACTGCTCGATCGGTATGACAAGCAGGCTTCCCCAGATCACCCGCGACCCGCCCTGGTTCCAGAGGGTGAGGGCCTTGGAAATGTCGGGGTCCTGGTTGATGCGCGATTCTATCTGCTGAGGGCCATAGACCAGGTTCTGCTTCGGAAAATCAAACACGAGGAGCTTGCCGTAGTTTGGTTCGTCGCACCGGGCCGCGAGCCAAGCTATCATGTTTTCCTTTTTTGCGGGAGTAAACGGGACCATGAGAATGAACTCTTCGGCCTTTCCCACTTCCGCGAGCTTCATGATGGTATAATAGGGGACCATCGAACCCGTGGCGCCTTCGGAAAAGCTTTCGGGTATTTTCCACATGTCTTCTTTATTATAGAATACCTGGGGATCGGTCATGTGATAGAGCGCGTAGACTTTCGCCTGTATGGTGAACATGGTCTGGGGATAGCGGATGTGCGAACGGAGGTCCGCCGGCATTTCGGAAAGCGGCTTGAACACTCCCGGAAAAACGCGCGCGTACGTGGAGATGATCGGGTCCGCGGGATCGGCAATGTAGAGCGAAATGCCCCCGTTATACGCGTCAACCACGACTTTCACCGAATTGCGGATGTAGTTTCCCAATTCGGAGACCTGCGCGGAATAAGGGTATGCGTCGGTGGTGGTATAGCCGTCGATTATCCACATCAGTTTTCCCGCTTGGGTAATGACCATATACGGGTCCGAATCATAGTTTAAAAACGGTATTGCGGTATTGACGCGCGCCATAATCTGGCGGTTGTATAATATCTTACTGCGGCTGGAAATATCGGTTGAAAGGAGGATTTTAAGCTCCTTGAACCGGGCAACAAAAAGCAGCTTCTTAAGAAATCCTCCTATGGGCACGCCGCCGCTTCCCTGGTAGGATGTATAGACATTGTCGTTGCCCGACGGATAATCGAATTCCTTGGACGCTGTTTTGACGATGACATATCCCGCCGGGGACTCTCCATAATAAATTTCGGGGCGCGTGACCGTTATCCCGATATTTGATTCGGGAGGGATATTTTTGATAAAAAGGTCGGGCAGTCCTTCGGGCGTTATGCTGTTGACCGGGCCCATGCAGAGCCCGAAGCCGTGGGTATAGGAAAGGTGCTCGTTGATCCAGCCGTGGCCGGGAAGGTTCGCGGGGACCAGCTCGCGGGGCGAAAACATTACCTGGCGGGTCTCGCCGTTAATGGGATAGCGGTCGTTGTCAACGTCCAGAAATTCGTAGTATGTCCGGATCTCCTGGAGCTGGCTGAACGTGGTAAGCAAAGGCGCCTGGTCCCAGAGCCGGATGTTTTTTACCGTCAGGTCGTTTCTTTTAAGGAGGTCCTTGGTGAGATTATCGCTGGGAGTAAAATGCCGAGCCTCGATCCGGTCGAGGTTGTAGGCCGCGCGCGTGTTGGCGATGCTCCATTTAATGTAGGGCGTT
>JBAVGL010000247.1:0-19949 GCA_049684795.1 Chitinivibrionales bacterium
GCGTAGAGCGTTGTGCGGTCGGGTTTGAGCAGGACCTTGGCCGCGGCGCCAACGGTTACGATACTGTCGACGGCCGCCTGGACCCCGCCTTTCATACCCACGGCTTTGATAACGCCGGATTGCCACTGGGTGTTGGGCCATTGCATGATCCAGTTGGCTGAAAAGTCGCTCAATTTTTTCGTACCGATCTTCGTCGTATTGACATACAGCATAACGCTGTCGCAATTGGTATAGGTGACCACGTTGACCGATCCGGTCTGGTTCCAGCTTTCCGACAAAAAAGGCGTTGCCCAGGTTGACGGCGCCGGAGAAACGGCGTCGCCGATCCCGATATGCACCACGGGCGTGTCGCTCCACTGGCTTTTCTGATAATAAAACCAGGCCTTGCGGAAAATGCAATAATCAAGATACCCCGACGGCGGCCCGCCCTTGCCGATGCCTTCGCCGAGGAAATCGACGCCGACCCAAAGGTTGTGGCCGATAACGAACGCATTATTTTTTACGGAAAACCACGTTGGCGTATTGCCCGCCAAATAGGGGGCTTGCTCGGTGCCGAGTATTACGACATTTGGATTACTCGCGTGGATCCCGGCGTATTGCGACTCCATGTAATTCAAGCCGACAACGTCTTCGAGACTTGACAATGCTGCCAGTCCGGCCGGATCGCCCGATCCCGCCACGCACGCATTTGTCACGGCGCGCGACGAATCGATGTTTTTTACGTACGTCGCCAATATCTTAAGGTTACTGGTAAGGTACGTGGGAATAGGCGTGCCGGAGGCGACTTCATTCCCCACGCTCCAGATCACGACGCACGGATGGTTCCGGTCGCGCTCGATAAAAGACGCGAGGTCCTTGGGCCAGGTCTGGTCCCAATTCTCATAGTAATTGCCTCCCGATGCCTGTGACCATTTATCGCACCATTCATCGAGCACCAGCATGCCGTATTGGTCGCAAAGGTCAAGAAATTCGGGCGTGACCGGATTATGCGACGTGCGGATGGACGTGCATCCCGACGCCAGCAGTTCTTTTATGGTGCGCTCCGACATTCTTTCCGGGACGGCCGCGCCGGTCGGGACCGCCATGTGGTGCATGCATATCCCTTTCATCTTGTAAGACGTCCCGTTGATGAGCAGGCCCCGTGCGGCCGTGTATTGCAATTGCCGAATGCCGAATGGAGTAATATAATCGTCGGTGGGAGTCGTGGAACTGAGGAGTTGCGTGTACGCGTAATAGCGCACCGGTGTGGACGGAGACCATAGTTTACACGATGACAGCGTGAGCGTCTGAACGCAGGTGTCGATGCTGTTCGCGTTGACCGTGATTGACGCGGGAGGAGACGATACCAGCGCATTGCCGGCCTCATCGTAAATGGCGGTTTCCACGGTTCGCGTTTGCGCGGTCGCCAGGTCGTTCACTATGTCTGTATGCACCCGAATTTGCGATTGCGCCAACGCCGCAGTCGGCGTGGCCACCGCCGTCCCCCAGTTTCTCACATAAACTTTATCCGTAGCAATAAGCCACACATGGCGGAAAATTCCCGTCCCGGAATACCAGCGGGAAGTACGTATCGTTTGATTGTCCACGAAGACGGCAAGGACATTGTCGCCCGTGGCGTTCAGGTAGGGCGTAAGATCGCAATAAAAACTGACATAACCGTATTTCTGCGCCCCGACGGAATCGCCGTTTATATAAATTTTTGAATCATGATAAACGCCGTCAAATTGCGCAATGACCTTTTTTCCCGCAAACCCCGTTGGAAGCGTGAAATGCTTCCGGTACCAGCCTATCGCCCCGGGATCGGCCGCGGCCGCGGTGGTCGCCTGGTACAGCGTTATGCTTAAATCATGGGGCACATTCGTTGTCGTCCATCCGGCGTCGTTGTAGGCTGTTGCCTGGGCTCCGGAAACATTTCCCGACTGCACCAGCCAACCTTCATCGATCCGCATTTTTATGCGGCTTTTAAGATATTTTCCCTCAAGCCGCTCCGTCAGATTTGCGTTGGCAATGCCCGTGATTAAAAAAAACATTAAAGAAAACATTGAGACGTTATTAAGAAGGGATTTTCGCATATTGTTCTCCATTTTTTCATTAATTGTTGCAGGGGTTCAAAATTCCTCACCCAGCCTGCTCGCTTGGCGAAAGCAGGCCGGGTTAGGTCGCTACTGCACCACAAACGCCTTTCGAACACTTGTGTCGCCATTTGTTTTCATGACGAAAAAGTATAATCCGCTTTTATTCACTGCGTTCCAGGTGAGCGAATAGGTTCCCGCCTTATGGTATCCATTCGTCAAAGCGCTTACCAGGCGGCCGGACGGCGAAACCACCGAAAGGCTCACGAGTCCGGGAGTATTGACGCTATAACTGACCCTGACATTCTTGCCGCCGGGATTTTGCGCGCAGGTCAACAATCGGTTGCCGCCCAGGGAAGAGTTTGTCAAGGAATTACGCGGTAGCAAAGCGTTTACCGCCTGAGCCGTGGTCGTCAGGGTAAGGGTGGCCGGAGTCAATCCCGCCGCGCTTACCGTCAGGTTGATCGTTCCGGGGGTCGTTGTGGATTGAATGACAATCAGCACTTTTCCGCGAAAGAGTTTTCGCGCCGTGCCTTTGAACGGTTCATTGCTGTCCCAGTCGCCGCTCGCTATCCCGAGGCTTCTTCCCGCTCCGGTCATGGTAAACGAAACCTGGTCCACGGCGCTGTAAACGAAATTGTTGTTTGCGTCACCCACCGACACTTCGATGCAGGAGGCGTCGTCTCCGTCGGCGTACAACGTGGTGCGGTCGGGCTTGAGCATGACCTTTGCTTCCGCTCCTACGGTCTTGATGCTGTCAACCGCCGCCTGGACCCCGCCTTTCATACCGATCGCCTTGATGACGCCCGATTGCCACGGGACTGCCGACCATACCATGAGCATATTGTTAAAAGAACTCAGCTTTTCCGTCCCTATTTTTGTCGTATTGACATACAGACTGACGCTGTCGCAATTGGTGTAGGTGGTCACGTCGACCGATCCCGACTGGTTCCAGTTTTCCGCCAGGGGCGGCATGGTTCGGCCGGTTCCCGTGCCGTTTCCGATGGCTATGTGCACCATGGGCGAATCGGTCCATTGCGCCACCTGATAATAAAAATATGATTTACGAAAGATACAGTTGTCGAGGTAGCCATAAGCTGACCCCAAGGGCGATTTCTCGCCGAGATAATCGTAGGCCGTCCAAATATGATGGCCGACCACGTAGGGAGTGTTCCTTACGGAGAACCAGGAGGGTAATAAGGTGCTTGGAATCGTATACGGATCGTTTTCCGTGCCCATGATTAAAACATTCGCGTCCTGTGAATGAATCGAAGCGTAAATGGCGTCGCCGTAATTGATGCCCGCGAAATCGTCCTGGATCTTGGCGAGATTGACGTACCCGGCAGCGTCCTGCACGTTGCATGCGTGAAGCACGGGCCGAAAACTCCCCGAGTCGAGCGAATGAACAAAGGGAACGAGTTGACTCATGGTGGAGGTAATGTAGGTGGGGATCGTTGCGCCGTAATAAACCTCATTGCCCATGCTCCACACCACCACGCACGGGTGGTTCCTGTCGCGTTCCACGAACAGCTTTGCGTCGTGCTGCCAGTTCTGCGCCCAGTTCTCATACGATACGCCGCCCGCGGGTTGGCTCCATTTATCGCAGAATTCATCCATGACCAGCATCCCGTATTGGTCGCAGAGATCGAGGAATTCGGAGCTATAAGGATCATGCGACGTGCGGATGGAACTGCATCCGGAATTTTTTATTTCCTTGATGGCGCGTTCCCACATCGGGTCGGGCACCGCGGCTCCCGCGGGGACCAACGTGCAGTGCAGACATACGCCTTTCATTTTGGTGGGAACGCCGTTTATCGTCATTCCCGTGCCGGGAGTAAACTTCAGGTCCCGGATGCCGAACGGGGTCACGTAGTCGTCCGCGGGCGTCGTGCCGTTTAAAAGTCTCGTATACGCGTAATAGCGCACCGGCGTTGACGGCGACCAGAGGTTGCACGAAGCAAGAGTAAAAGTTTGCACGCAGGTGTCGATGTTTTTCGTGCTGTCGGCGCTTTTCGGGTTAATGGTAACGGGTGTGGAAACCGTTTTCAGGGCATTGCCGCCTTCGTCGTAAATGGTAGTTTCCACCGTCCGCGTCTGGGCGGTCGTCATATCATTGACAACGTCGGTCCTGACCCTGATTTGCGATTGCGCCGCGGCGGCAACGGGAGTGGTCACGGCCGTTCCCCAGTTCCTGACATAGACATTGTCCGTTGCGATAAGCCACACGTGACGGTAAATGCCCGTTCCGGAATACCAGCGGGAATTACGGACCGTAACATTATCGACGAACACCGCGAGAACATTGTCGCCTGTGGCGTTAAGGTGGGAGGTAAGATCGCAGGTAAAGCTCACATAGCCGTATTCCTGCGCGCCGACGGAATCGCCGTTCAAATAGATTTTTGAATCGTGGTAAATGCCGTCGAATTGCACGACCACTTTCTTTCCCGCGAACCCCGCGGGAAGCGTGAAATGCTTGCGGTACCAGCCCTGGGCCGCCGGATCGTTATCGGTGGTGCTGACGAGCGTAATGCCGAAATCGTGGGGAACGTTCGTTGCCGTCCACCCGGTTTCGGTTAAATTCGTAGCCTGGGCCCCGGATACATTTCCTGAATGCACCAGCCAACCTTCATCGATCCTTTGCTTGAGGCGGCTTTTTAAATATTTTGCCTCAAACCGCTCGGTCATGCTGGCGTTTGCAATACCGGCGATGAACAGCGTTATTAAAGAAAGCATTGAAACCGATCGCATCATTGACCTTCGCATGTTATTTCTCCTTTATTAAAGCTGGTAGGGGTTCAAAATTTTGAACCCCTACGTTTGTTTATTGCACCAACAAGGCTTTTCTGATTGTTTTATCGTTACTGGTTTTCAATACGAAAAAGTACACCGCGCTCTTGTTCACGGGGTTCCATTCCAAGGAATAAGTTCCGGTTTGATGATACTTGTTCGTCAAGCAACTGACCGCGCGTCCCGACGATGAAATGACCGAAAGGTTTACCGTGCCGGGAACATCCACCCGATAACCGACCCGTATGTTTTTGCTTCCGGGATTTTGGACGCAGGAAAGCAGACTGGCGCGTCCGCTTGCCAGCGTGTTCATCGACGCGGGGCCCCGTATCGCCGTGTTTATTTGCTGCGCCACGGTCGTCAAGGCAAGGGTGGCCGATGTTAAAGTTCCGGAACTTACCGTAACGTTTATCGTTCCCGGGACCGTGGTCGATTGGATGACGATGAGCGCCTTGCCATGGTAAGCGGCCCTGCTGGTGGCTTTGAACGGTTCGCTGCTCGTCCAATCTCCGCTCGCGATTCCCAGGCTTCTTCCCGCGCCTGTAAATGAAAACGATATCTCATTTGCCGCGGTGTAAACAAGATTGTTGTTCGCGTCGGCCACGTCGACTTCGATGCTCGCGGCGTCTTCTCCGTCGGCGTAGAGCGTGGTATGGTCGGGCTTAAGAATGATTTTGGCCGCAGGCCCCGCAGTGTTCATGCTGTCGAAGGCGGCCTGGACCCCGCCTTTCATTCCGATGGCTTTGATCGTGCCGGAGGCCCACGGAACGCTGGTCCATTGCATAATCATGTCGGAGGGAAAACTGCTCAGTTTTTCCGTTCCTATTTTCGTTGCATTGACATAAAGACTAACGCTGTCACAATTGGTGTAGGTGACCACGCTGACCGATCCCGTCTGGTTCCAGTTCTCCGCCAGAGTGGGCATGGCGCGTCCGCTTCCCGCGCCATTGCCGATCGTGATATGGACCATGGGAGAATCGCTCCATTGGGCTTGCTGATAATAAAACCATGATTTACGGAAAATGCAGTTGTCAAGGTAACCGCCCGCGGACCCCAAGCCGCCGGATTCGCCAATGTAATCCACGCCCGTCCATATATGATGGCCTATAACGTAGGCAGTGTTCCTTACCGCAAACCATGTAGGCTGGAGGGAGCCCGGATTCGTATACGGGTCTTGTTCGGTGCCGCATATCACGGCATTAGCATTGTCCGAATGAATTTGCGGGTACAGGAAGTCCTGGTAATTTACCCCGACGACATCTTCGATGTTCGCAAGATTGGCAAAACCCGCCGGGTCGCTCCATCCCGCTACGCACGCATGCGTGTACGGACGGGTCTTATCGATGTTTTTCGCAAAAGTAACCAGCATCTGGAGGTTCGTGGTAATATACGCGGGAATGGTGCCCGCCGACGCGACCTCGTTGCCCAGGCTCCATATCACGACGCTCGGATGATTTCTGTCCCGTTCGATATGCAAAGTAAGGTCCTTCTGCCAGCAGTTGGCGAAATCCTCATAGTATGAGCCCGACTCCGTCTCGGACCATTTATCGCAAAATTCATCCATGACCATGATACCCACCTGGTCGCAGATATCGTAGAATTCGGGCCCCTCGGGATTATGGGACGTGCGGATCGACGTGCACCCCGAGGCTTTCAACTCCTTGATGCATCGTTCGAACATCTCGTCGGGCACCGCCGATCCGGCCGGCACGAGCATCTGATGCATGCAGATTCCCTTGAGCTTGACCGCTGCGCCATTAATGGTCATTCCCGACGTGGCATTGTATTTGATTTCCCGGATGCCGAACGGGGTCACATAGTCGTCGGCCGGCGTCGTTCCGCTTAAAAGCTGGGTATAGGCATAGTAACGCACGGGCGTTGCAATCGACCAGAGGTTGCAGGAGGTAAGCGTGAGGGTCTGCACGCAGGTGTCGATGCTGCCGGGATTGACGGTGACCGGCGAGGAAGCTGTCTGCAGCGCGTTGCCGGCTTCATCGTAAATAGTGGTTTTCACGGTGCGCGTCTGCGCGGTAGTCAAGGCGTTGACCACGTCGGTCTGCACCCTGACTTGCGATGACGCTTGCGTGGGGGCGGCCGTGGTCACGGCGGTTCCCCAATTCCTGACGTATACATTATCGGTGGCGATGAGCCAAACGTGGCGGAAGATGCCCGTGCCCGAATACCATCGTGAGGTGCGGATCGTCAAGTTGTCCACGAACACCGCGAGCACGTTGTCGCCAGTGGCGTTGAGGTGCGAGGTTAGGTCGCAGGTAAAGCTGACATAGCCGTATTTCTGCGCGCCCACGGAATCGCCGTTCAAATAGATCTTGGAATCGTGATACACACCGTCGAATTGAATGATGACCTTTTTTCCGGCAAATCCCGCGGGCAGGGTGAAATGTTTCCGGTACCAGCCCATTGCGCCGGGATCGTTACCGGGCGCGCCGACGGGTTTGACCAGGGTTATGCTCATGTCGTGAGGAACATTCGTTGCCGTCCACGAAGCGTCATTAAACGCTATTGCCTGAGCGCCCGAAACATTTCCGTTTTGGAACAGCCATCCTTCGTCGATCCTTTGCTTGATACGATTTTTTAAAAATTTTCCCTCCATTCGCTCGGTCATGCTTGCGCTGGCATTTCCGGCAAGCAATAAGAACATCAAAGAAACCGTTAAGAACCAACCCTGTTTGAAATTTTGCATCCGACCCCCCTTTATTGAAATTTAAAAGTTCTTTATTCAAATTAACCCACAAGGTGGATAAGTCTCTGTACGCAGGAATTATATACGCGGGACGCGTATGTAATTCAGCTACAGAGACTAACTTTATTTAAATAAAACAAGCTTATCATCAGGCCTTTGGTTCATATAACAAAGTTTGACCCAATCCGAGTTGTGGGCGACATTCGAAATCCGGACTTCCTCGATGGCGCCGGTAAAATAGCGCCATGTCTGGCCGGGGTTGTTGATTACCGGCAATCTGCCCACGCACACGTCATTCGACGTGATCCGTGAATACGTCGTATTGCCGGGCTGCATCGTGTCCGCGGCTATCGATGAGCAAAGCGATCCGTTGACGTAAAAATACTGGTTCGTTCCCGACCGCACGCCCTCGACATGGGTCCAGACTCCGGCGGCAGCCTCAGAAGCGGTCGATTCAAACCCCACGGTATTGTCAAAAACATGAAATTCCCAGAAATTATCGTTGCGCAATTGCAGCGTGTATTGATAGAGCTGTTTTGAAACGATGACGCTCGATTGGTTGGGAAACGGGCCGACCTTGACCCACGCGGAAAGGGAATAGGTCCCGTTCTCCGGTAAATTAAGTTTGCCGCCCGCGGTCCCGGCCATGCTGATATAGTTGGAAACGCCATTGAATTGCTGGGCGACCCCGATGGGGCCGGTTACCTGCGTCGGCGCGGTATCGGACGCAACGCCGTCGTATTGGTTCGCGGTGGCGTCCGGCGCGCCGCTCTTCCCGGATTCCTGCAAATGCCAGACGCCCTGAAATCCTTCGGCCGTATCGAACACGGACGCGCTATTGGATAAAGAAGTTGCCGAGCTTGCCGAGGCGCCCCAGTACATGATGACATACTGCGCGCTGTCGTCGCCGGATATCGTGTCGACCTTTACCCACGCCTCGGCAAGCCCGTCCGCCGGGTCCCATCGTTCGATTTCATACGGCAGCGGCGTGTTGTCGGACTTGGAGAATCGCAGGTCTCCTCCGCCGCTTTGCGCCCCGGTGAAATCAAAATTTGCACCAGTCAATCTGATGAGCGCGGGAAAGCCCGTGACGGACGCTGTGACCGCCGCGCCGGAAGCGGTGGTGTTGAAATACAGCCTTTTTGAAGACGTCCATCCGCCCGGCAGGGAGACGGTCTGGACGTCGCCCGCGGCAAGCATGACGGAAGCGATCGTCAGGACCGACTGCGGTTTTTGTTTCGAGACCAGGCGAAAGGTAAACGTGCCCGCGGGCAGGTCGGAAAATGAAAAGGCGCCCGACACTGAATCAACCGACGCAAGCCGCTCAAGGCCGAAGACTTGCGCTTCACCTCCTGCGGCATCCAGCGCCGTGCCGAGTACGGAGGCGGTCTTTTCCAGCGTCACCACGCCGATGGCGGCGGTATCCGTCGTGCCGCTGAGCGATAGCGTAAGCAGGGACGCGTTTCCGGCGCTATTATTTATCTCCAAACAATACTGTCCCGCCGCGGTCGCCTTGACCGAGAATCGGCCGGAATCGTCGGCAATGGCGTCGGCGCGCCCGGCTCCGGCGCTTGTCGCGAGTCCGTTTACAGGCGCAAGATATCCGGCGGACCGGAGCCGTATGACCGCTTTTGCCGCCGGACCGCCCCCCGGCATGAGCGCTTTGCCGACCACGGTCTCCGATCCGCTGCCTCCAGCGGTCTGTGTCGGCAGATGGGAGCAGGCGCACGCGATGACGGTCGCGAACAGCGCTGAAAAACCCGCGATGCATCGTAACCGTATCATGACCGCGCCTTTCCGTCGATTTTCGTAAGGGGGAAAAATTGGTAATTGAGCTGATAGACTCGGTCGGGGGCCTGTTCCTGCTCCGCCTTGAGCAACAGTTTCCGGCGAAGCGCTGTAATTTCCTCCTTCATTTCCTTGAAGGTTGTCTCGGAAACGCTGAGCGTCAGCGACGACATATCGAGCCTATCGGTAGGGAACCGGTCATAGGCCTCTTTTCCCAGATCGACCATCGTCCGCTGGAAGCCAATCACGTTCATTGCCTGCACCGATGAATCGGCGGTCAACCGGCCGGTGGAAATAAGGGCGTCCGTTAAACGATAGAAGCCGTTTTCGTCCTTATGGATAAACCCCAGACGTTCCAGGAGTTTAATTGCTTTCCGGCATTCTTCCGGTCTGATCGGCGGATCAACCATCGCGGCGAGCGCCGCGTAATCGTCCTTGAACCGGACATACGAAAGGAGCGCCCGCAGGGCGCTGTAGTACCATTTGGAATAATATTCGCACCTGCTCGTATCGACCATGGCGGTTTTTATGTCGCAGCAGGCAAGCATCCGCTCGAAATAGAGTTTCCGGTCATCAACGGACCTCGCTTCATTAAAGAAAACCATGTTTTCAAAATAATCGGCCTCGCGTTTTGAATGCCCCAGGGCCTTGGAGAATTTCACGACGAGCGACCGGCCGAGCGATTGCCGTCCTTCAATAACGTCCTTGTAAAGCCCCACGGAATTAAACCCGGCTTTATGGGCAAAAAACCTGTAGGAAAAAGCGGATTGGGACTTCTTTTGCACCTTGTAATAATCAAGAAGGTATTTGCGATAGTCCGTATAATCGAAAACCTTGATTTTGTTCGCCGCGGACCCCATGCCCGGACCCTTCTTGAAAATGTCAATGTGCTATGTCTGCGTTAATATACGCGCAAAAGAAAGGTCTGTCAACAGGTAACTACTATTTATTGTTCCGTTTAAACGGAACAATGTTAATTTCTTATTATCACAATATCTTATTTATTATCAACAAGTTATATCATATCATTATAAATTAATACGAATTTCAATTTAATTTTAATAAATATTACACGGAACATTTGAAAAAAAGAAAGGCGCGACGCGAATTTGAGATTTCAAATTTCGCATCGCGCCGTTTGGCTGATTTCCAAAAAATTATAGAGAATCACTGCACCATAAAGGCTTTCCGGACGGCGCTGGTATTTCCAGTTTTCAAGACGAAAAAGTATACGCCGTTTCTCGACCTGGCGTTCCAGTCCGCGGAATAGGCGCCCGCCTGGTGGTATCTATTTGTCAAGTAGCTTACGGTCCGGCCAGACGGCGAAACAACCGAAAGGCTTACGGCGCCGGGGACGTCCACCCGATAGCTGACCCGTATAGTTTTGCTGCCGGGATTTTGAGCGCAGGTAAACAGGCTGGCGCGGTCGCGAAGCGCGTTCATCGAATAGGCGCCTTGCACCACGGGGGTTGTCGACTGCGCCACCGTTGTAATGGCGAGGGTGGCCGGAGTCAACGTTCCTGAATTTACCGTTACGTTAATCGTTCCCGGAGTCGGGGTCGATTGTATGACGATGAGCACCTTTCCGTGATACGCGGCCCTGCTGGCCGCTTTAAAGGATTCGGCGCTTGTCCAGTCGCCGCTGGCGATTCCAAGGCTCCTTCCCGCGCCGGCGCATGTAAACGAGATCGGATTTGTTGCGCTGTAAACCAGGTTGTTGTTCGCGTCCGCGATATCGGCTTCGATGCAGCAGACGTCTTCTCCGTCGGCGTAGAGGGTGGTTTTGCTCGGCTTAAGGAAAACTTTAGCGGCCGCGCCGACGGTAACGATGCTGTCGACCGCGGCCTGGGCGCCGCCCTTCATCCCGATTGCCTTGATGGTGCCGGATGACCACGGGACATTGGTCCATTGCATGATCATGTTGGCAAAGCTGCTCAGTTTTTCCGTCCCGATTTTCGTTTCATTGACATAAAGACTGACGCTGTCGCAATTGGTATAGGTAACCACGCCAAGCGAGGACCCCGCCGTCTGGTTCCAGTTTTCGGCCAGATTTGCGCTTGACGAAGTGCCGGTTCCGATCGTGACATGCACCATGGGAGAATCGCTCCATTGCGTCTGCTGATAATAAAACCATGATTTGCGGAAAATGCAGCCGTCAAGAAAACCGGATGTTGCCCCGAGATTTCCTCCCTCGCCGAGATAATCCACGCCCGTCCATAAATGATGGCCCACCACAAAGGCGTTGTTCTTTACCCAGGAATAGGTAGGCATTGACGGAGTGCCGGTCAAGTAGCCGCTCGATTCGGTGCCTTGAATCAGGACGTTGGGGTTGAGCGAATGGATCTGGGCGTAAATTGACTCCCCATAATTTATGCCCGCGAAATTATTCTGAATTGGGGCAAGATTTACATAACCGGCCGCGTCGATGACATTGCAGGCGTTAAGCACCGGCCGCGACGTTGAATCGAACGTATGGACCCAGGGGACAAGCAGGCTCATGTTACTGGTGATATACGTAGGAATCGTTGCGCCGTAATAGACCTCATTGCCCACGCTCCACATCACCACGCACGGGTGGTTCCTGTCTCGTTCCACCATGCGCTCAAGGTCCGGGCGCCAGGTCTGGTCCCAATTTTCATATACCATTCCCGCGGCGCCCCCTGCCTGCTGATACCATTTATCGCACCATTCATTCAATACCATCATGCCCACCTGGTCGCAGATATCATAGAATTCCTGGCTCTCCTGATTATGCGACGTCCGGATGGACGTGCATCCGGACGCTTTCAATTCCCTGATGGCGCGTTCGAACATCTCGTCGGGTATTGCGGACCCCACCGGCACGAGGTTTTCGTGCATGCAAATCCCCTTCATCTTGGTTGGAACGCCGTTGAGCGTCATGCCAGTGCCGGGCGTAAACTTAAGCTCCCGTATGCCGAACGGGGAAATATAGTCGTCGGCGGGCGATGTGCCGTTTAAGAGCTGCGTGTAGGCGTAGTAGCGGACCGGCGTCGACAAGGACCATAGTTGACATGAAGAAAGAGTCAGGGTCTGCACGCATGTGTCGGTGCCGCTCGCGCTCACCGTGATCGGCGTGGAGGCCGTTTGCAGCGCATTCCCGCCTTCGTCATAAATCGTCGTCGACACGGTGCGCGTCTGCGCGGTCGTCAAATCGTTCACCACATAGGTTTTAACGACGATTTGCGATTGCGTTGCAGCCGCGACGGGCGTGGTCACGTCGGTCCCCCAATCCTTGACATAAACCTTATCGGTGGCGATGAGCCACACGTGTCTGAATATACCGCACCCCGAATACCAGCGGGAGTTGCGGACCGTTTGATCGTCGACCATTACCGCGAGCACATTGTCGCCCGTTGCGTTGAGTTTTGGGGTGAGATCACAATAAAAATTGGTGTACCCGTATTGCTGGGCGCCGATGGAATCGCCGTTTAAATAGATCTTTGAATCGTGATAAACGCCGTCGAATTGCACGATGACCTTCTTCCCCGCCCACCCCGCGGGAACGGTGAAATGCTTCCGGTACCAGCCTCGTACCGCCGGGTCATTCCCGGCCGTCCCGGTCGGCTTTACAAGCGTGATGGCGAAATCGTGCGGAACATTCGTCGTTGTCCAGGCGGTGTCGTTATACGCCGTTGCCTGGGCGCCGGTAACGGTTCCTGACTGAACCTTCCAACCTTCATCAATGCGCATCTTGATGCGGCTTTTTAAAAATCTTCCCTCCAAACGCTCCGTCATGCTCGCGAAGGAAAGGGCCGCGAAAAAGAAGACCAATAAAGAAAACGCAGAAATGGAACATATCCTGAAATTTCGCATACCGCTTCTCCTTTTGGGATTAGGTCCTGTAGATGCGTCTGGCAGGGGTTCAAAATTTTGAACCCCTGCCGTTAAAACGCGGCCTGAGGTCAGGTGAGGTCAATTCCTCAATCACTGCACCATAAAGGCTTTCCGGACAGCGCTGGTATTTCCCGTTTTCAAGACGAAGAAGTATACGCCGTTTCTCGACCTGGCGTTCCAGTCCGCGGAATAGGCGCCGGCCTGATGGTATTTATTTGTCAAACAGCTTACGGTCCGGCCAGACGGCGAAACGACCGAAAGGCTTACGGCGCCGGGAACGTCCACCCGATAACCGATCCGTATATTCTTGCTTCCGGGATTTTGAACGCAGTTAAGCAAACTGGCGCGCCCGGCCGCAAACATGTTCATTGAAGCGGGTCCGCGAACCACCGTGTTTATCTGCTGAGCAACGGTCGTCAAGGCAAGGGTGGCCGACGTCAAACCTGCGGAGCTTACCGTAACGTTAATCGTTCCGGGAGTCGGGGTCGATTGAATGACGATGAGCGCTTTTCCGCGATAGGCATTCCTGCTGGTCGCCTTGAAAGGCGAGACATCGTTCATATTCCCGCTTGCGATTCCCAGGCTTCTTCCGGCGCCGGTAAACGTAAACGAAACCGGACTGCTGGAGCTGAAAACCAGGTTATTGTTCGCATCCGCGATATCGGCTTCGATGCAGCAGACGTCCTCCCCGTCGGCATAGAGTGTGGTTTTGCTCGGCTTGAGGATTACTTTGGCCGCCGCGCCCGCGGTGTTGATGCTGTCAACCACCTGGACGCCGCTTTTAAAGCCGATTGCCTTGATTGTTCCGGAGGACCACGGCACACTGGTCCATTGCATGATCATGGTGTTAAAGCTACTCAGCTTTTCCGTTCCGACTTTCGTTGTGTTGACAAAAAGCTGGACGCTGTCGCAATTGGTATAGGTGACCACGCTGACCGATCCCGACTGGTTCCAGTTCTCCTGCAGATCGGGAGTGCCGAATCCGCTTCCAGAGCCGTCTCCGATCGCCACATGCACCGTGGGCGTATCGCTCCACTGACTCCGCATAAAATAGAACCACGCCTTACGGAAAATGCAGTTGTCGAGGTAGCCGGTGGTCGACCCCAGCCCTCCGCCTTCGCCGAGATAATCAACGCCGGTCCACAAATGATGGCCGATAACGTAGTCTGTGTTCCTTACCTCAAACCAGGTAGGCAGGCCATTACTGGCGGTGTACGGATTTTGTTCGGTCCCGCACAATACGGCGTTCGCGTTGCTCGTATGGATCTGGGGGTAAAGGAAGTCTTGATAATTAACCCCTACGACATCCTCGTAATTCGCCAACTTCGCAAAACCCGCGGGGTCGCTCCATCCCGCCACGCAGGCGTGGGTATACGGACGCGTTTTGTCGATATTTTTTGCAAATGGGACCAACATTCCAAGGGTATCGAAAATGTACGCCGGTATGGTGGCCGCGGAAGCGACCTCATTGCCTACGCTCCAAATCACGATGCATGGATGGTTCCTGTCGCGCTCGAGGAACAATCTGAGGTCCTTTCTCCAATCCTCCCCCCAATGCTCATAATAGACGCCCTTATCGGCGGGTTGGGCCCATTTATCAACCCACTCATCCATGACCATGATACCGATCTGGTCGCAGTAATCATAGAATTCCGGACCCTCAGGGTTATGCGACGTGCGGATGGAAGTACACCCCGAGGCTTTTATTTCCGTAATGGCGCGCTCATACATCTCATCGGGAACCGCCGCCCCCGCGGGTATCAGATTGTGATGGAAACATGCGCCCTTCAATTTAATCATGGCGCCGTTGAGGGTCATCCCCGTTGTCGCCGACCACTTCACTTCACGTATGCCGAACGGAGTTATGTAGTCGTCGGCCGCTGTCGTGCCGTTCAAAAGACGGGTATAGGCGTAGTAGCGCACCGGCGTTGCCATGGTCCAAAGTTTACATGAGGTAAGCGTCAGCGTCTGCACGCAGGTGTCGATCGCCCCGGCGGCCACCGTGACCGGCGTGGTGGTCGTTTGCAGCGCAGTGCCGGCTTCATCGTAAATGGTGGTTTCCACGGTGCGCGTCTGGGCGGTCGTCAAGTCGTTGACCACCTCTGTCTGCACCCTCACCGGCGACGACGCGGCCGTCGGGGCGGTCGTGGACACGGCGGTCCCCCAGTTTCTGACATATACTTTATCGGTGGCGATAAGCCACACGTGCCTGAAGATACCGGTCCCCGAATACCACCGCGACAGGTGGGTCGTTACATTATCGACGTACACCGCGAGCACATTGTCGCCGGTGGGATTAAGGTATTGGGTGAGGTCACATATAAAACTGACATACCCGTATCGCTGGGCCCCGACGGAATCGCCGTTCAAATAAATTTTTGAATCGTGATAAACCCCGTCAAACTGCACGATGACCTTTTTCCCGGCCCACCCCGCGGGAAGGGTGAAATGGTATCGAAACCACCCGAGCGCGGGGGGATCGTTGGCGGGCGCGCCGCCCCCTTTTTCCAGAGTGATGCTTAAATCATAAGGAACATTGGTCGTTGTCCACGAAGCATCGTTAAAGGTCGTTGCCTGGGCCCCGGTGACATTTGTATTTGTCACCTTCCAATTTTCATCGATCCGCATTTTAATGCGGCTTTTAAGGTATTTGCCTTCGAAACGCTCGGTCACGCTCGCCGCGGCGATGCCCGCGATAAGAAAGACCACCAAAGAAAACATTGAAACATGCCTTACCCTGAAACTTCGCATGACACTCCTCCTTTGGGATTAATGTGGTAGCTTTTGTTTTATTACTGAACCATGAACGCTTTCCGCACCGCGCTGGTATTTCCCGTTTTCAAGACGAAAAAGTATACGCCATTCCTTGACAGGGCGTTCCAATCCAATGAATAGGCCCCGGCCTTGTGGTATTTGTCAGTCAGGCACTTTACCATCCGGCCCGACGGCGAAATGACCGAAAGGTTAATAATCCCCGGCACGTCCACCCGGTAACTGACCCGTATATTTTTGCTGCCGGGATTTTGAGCGCAGGCAAAGAGGCTGGCGCGGTCTCGAAGCGCGTTCATCGAATAAGCGCCCTGCACCACGGGGGTTATCGACTGGGCCGCCGTTGTAATGGCAAGGCTGGCCGAAGTCAGCGTTCCGGAATTTACCGTCACGTTAATGGTTCCGGGAGTCGGGGTCGATTGTATGACGATGAGCACCTTTCCGCGGTAGGCGGCCCTGCTGGCCGCTTTGAAGGATTCGCTGCTCGTCCAATTCCCGCTCGCGATCCCAAGGCTCCTTCCGGCGCCGGTAAAGGTAAACGAAACTTCGTTGGTGGCGCTGTAAACCAGGTTATTGCTCGCATCCGCGACGTCGGCTTCTATGCAGCAGACGTCTTCTCCGTCGGCATAGAGGGTCGTTTTACTGGGCTTAAGGATTATTTTCGCGGCCGGTCCGGCGGTATTGATGCTGTCGACCGCGGCCTGGACGCCACCTTTCATCCCAATGGCCTTGATGGTGCCGGACGACCAGGGGACATTGGTCCATTGCATGATCCAGGTGCTGGAAAAACTGCTCAGTTTTTCCGTTCCTATTTTTGTAGCATTGACATACAGACTGACGCTGTCGCAATTGGTATAGGTTACCACGCTGACCGATCCGGACTGGTTCCAATTCTCCGCCAGATCTCCATTTGACGAACCGTTTCCGATGGCGACATGCACCGTGGGAGAGTCGCTCCATTGCGATTGCTGATAATAAAACCACGATTTTCGGAAAACGCAGTTGTCAAGAAAGCCGGAGGTCGCCCCCAGGCCTCCGCCCTCGCCGAGATAGTCCAGCCCGGTCCATAAATGATGGCCAATGAGGTAGACAGTGTTCTTTATCTCAAAGTAGGTAGGCACGCCGCTGTTCAAATAGGGGGGTTGTTCGGTGCCGCATATGACGGCGTTGGGGTTGTCCGAATGAATTTGCGAGAACAGGAAGTCCTGGTAATTGACGCCCACGACATCCTCGTAATTGGCGAGATTGGCGAAACCGGCGGGGTCGCTCCACCCCGCGACGCACGCATGCGTGTACGGACGGGTCTTGTCGATATTCTTTGCAAAAGGCCACAACATCGAGAGGCGGGTGGTAATATAAGGAACGATGGTGCCCGTGGCAATGACTTCGTTGCCCAGGCTCCACATCACGATACACGGATGGTTTCTGTCCCGCTCGATAAACGAGGTAAGGTCCTTTTGCCAGACGTTTAAAAAATCCTCATAGTGCGAACCTCCGTTGGTCGTGTCCCACTTATCGCACCATTCATCCAGGACCATGATGCCCACCTGATCGCAAATATCGTAAAATTCAGGGCTCTCCATATTGTGCGACGTCCGGATGGAAGTGCATCCAGACGCTTTTAATTCCTTGATGCAACGTTCATACATCTCATCGGGCACCGCCGCTCCGGCCGGGACCAGCATATGGTGCATGCAGGCGCCCTTTAATTTAAAGGGGGCGCCGTTTACGGTCAAACCCGCGGTGGCCGACCACTTGACCTCCCGAATACCGAACGGGGTCACGTAATCGTCGGTCGCCGTCGTACCGCTTAATAGCTGGGTATAGGCATAGTAGCGCACCGGCGTGGCCATGGACCACAGTTTACATGAGGTAAGCGTCAGGGTCTGCACGCACGTGTCAATGCTTCCGGGGTTGATGGTTATCGGCGAGGAAGCGGTTTGCAGCGCATTGCCGGCTTCATCGTAAATAGTGGTCATCACGGTTCGCGTCTGGGCTGTCGTCAAGTCGTTCACCACGTCGGTCTGCACCCTGACCGGCGATGACGCGGCGGTGGGGGAGGCGGTGGAAACGGCCGTTCCCCAATTTCTAACGTACACTTTATCGGTGGCGATGAGCCACACATGCCGGAAAATGCCCGTGCCCGAATACCAGCGTGACAGTTGGAGCGTCAGATTGTCGACCCACACCGCGAGCACATTGTCGCCCGTAGCGTTGAGCTTCGGCGTCAGGTCGTAATAAAAGCTGACATAGCCGTATTTCTGGGCGCCGATGGAATCGCCGTTCAAATAGATCGTTGAGGCGCGATAAACGCCGTCGAACTGCACGATAACCTTTTTCCCGGCCCACCCCGCGGGAAGGGTAAAATGTTTACGATACCAGCCCTTTGCTCCAGGATCGTTACCGGGCGCCCCGACGGGCTTCTCCAGCGTTATACTGAAATCGTGCGGAACGTTTACTGTTTGCCACGAAGCGTCATTGAACGCTGTGGCCTGGGCGCCGGTAACGGCTCCGTTCTGGAACAGCCAATTTTCGTCAATGCGCATCTTGGCCCGGCTTTTTAAGAATTTTCCCTCTAAACGTTCGGTCATGCTCGCGCCAGCGATACTCGCGATAAGAAAGACCGCCAAAGAGAACATTGGAACAGAATATTTGAAATTCCGCATACTCCCTCCTTTTTTATTTGACCATACAGACCATTTTTGCGTTTTGCGTGTTTCCGCTTGTAATTTTACACACCAATAGATTAACGCCGGAAGCCGGGACCGCCCCCGCTTCAAGCGGCACGGAAAAAGCATGGCTTCCCGGCCCGATTTTTCCAAGATCAAAGTTCATGAGGCGCCTGCCGTCAAGTAAAAAGACCGCGCCCTTCACCAGTTCCGTTGTCGTGAGAGTTAGCGAGACCTTAAGCGTCCGGCCGTCCGTGCTGATCATCGCCGCGGAAACTATGGCCACAGGCCGGGTAAGGTCCTTACCAACCGCCACCTGCTGCGACGCGAAGGGGTCTTTTGTCGAGTCCCATTTCCCGCCGTTTGCCAGCACGGCATATAAACCATAATGGGTCATGGTTTCGAAAATGGTGAATTCGTTCTCCTGGATGTCATTATGGCTATCAGCATACATACGCTCGGCGGGCAAGGTCGTAATGGCGGGGAATGTAGTGTTGCCGGTGCCTCCGCTCGGGCCGAACACCAAGATGCCCGGTACGCAAATACCCCACTTTGCTTGACTCCTGGTGTACCAGCTCTGTCGGTCGTGAGGATCGAGGACGCTGTGAAAGCCCAGACCGGTCACGTAGCTTATCCCGATGGGATTTACGCCCAGGACGTAATTCAGCAAGCTGGCTGCAGCATCGAAATAGGTTTGGTCCTTTGAAAAGCGCCAGTACAGGAGGGACGCGCACGAATAGATCCCCTGCTGGACGTTGTGTCCCCATCCGCCGCTGCTATTGCCGACCGGATAGGCATGGGCGTTCAGTTGGGCGATGTTCGCGTCGGCCGCCCCCTTTATTGCAGTAGTAAATCGAGCTACCACCGTTGGATCGGTCGGCCGCGTTTTTTCAACCATGTAGGAAACAATATAACCCGGATTATCGAAAGCGCTGTTGTTGATCGAATATCCCGGCACCTGGAACGCATTGCTCTTATAATTGTCCACGGTGCTCGCAAGCAATTTGACCTGCGCATGAGCGGCTGTATCGCCGTCGTACAGATATTTCTGGATGTAGTAATACAACTTTTCGGGGTTCGCCCAGGTCCGGCCGCTCATGTAATTAAAGCTGAGCTGGGCCTCCTGAGCGAGCGTATCGGCGCGCCCTGGTTTATACGGCTTGAGAAGCCGCGCAAGGTGCAGAAACAGTCCTGCCGCTACCGCGGGGCCCATGTCGTTGGCCGCCATGGTCCCGTACAGTTTTTTATCCGCTATGTCATAGGGTGCTGCATCCGCATACCCGGTGCAGTTGGTGCCATAGTATATAC
>JBAVGL010000248.1:0-2531 GCA_049684795.1 Chitinivibrionales bacterium
ACGCATAGTTGACATACTTGAATCCAAACTTACCACCTGCGACAACATCTCCGCTACCATCACCCAATCTCTCGTCCAAGCCGAAACCCTCCGCCAAAGCATCCTGAAAAAAGCCTTCGAAGGCAAGCTGGTATAAATGGCACCGGAAATCCGTGAAAAAAAAGGTAACGGGGCTGACAGAGCCGAATACGGTAAGAAATTATTTGAAAACCTGTCGGCAGAGCTAAAAAAAGCCAACATTAAAGGGAGTTCTGCCACTCGACTAAGACTCTACCGCACTTTATATGTAAAGTTCAAAGGAATTCGTCCGACAGTGTCGGACGAATTCGGAAACCCTCTCTTGAAAGCTAAGATTCAACCGACACTGTCGGTTGAATCCCATCCAGGTATTCTTAAACATAATAACTTTATGGCAATCTCTTCGGACCTCATCAATCAATTTTCTCTCGGCTGGTCACACTATGTCACCCTTTTAACTATTGAAAATCGAGAAGAAAGACGACTCTATGAAATCGAGGCAGCAGAAAACAGTTGGAGCGTACGTGAACTGGAGCGCCAGATTGCCAGTTCTCTATACGAACGTCTTGCCTTAAGCCGCAACAAAAAAGAAATCCGTAAGCTGTCGCAGAATGGTCAAACCATAGAAAAGGCTGCGGACATTATCAAGAATCCGCTGGTGCTTGAATTCCTTGGTCTCGAAGAAAAACCCGGATACAGCGAAAACGAGCTGGAAACGGCGATCATTGACAAGATCGAACATTTTTTACTTGAACTTGGAAAAGGTTTTCTTTTTGAGGCACGGCAGAAGCGGTTTTCATTTGATAACGATCATTTCTATGTTGACTTGGTGTTTTACAACAGACTTTTGCACTGCTATGTCCTCATCGACCTGAAACGCGATAAATTGACACATCAGGATCTTGGCCAAATGCAGATGTACGTCAATTATTTCGATCGATATGTAAAAACCGAGGACGAATTGCCCACAATCGGCATAGTGCTTTGTCATCGCAAACATGACGCATTGGTAGAATTAACACTTCCGAAAAACGCCAATATCTTCGCAACGAAATACCAATTATACTTGCCATCGAAAGAGCTTTTGAAGCAACAATTGGAAAAATTTGAGGAAGAGCTTCGGGTAACGCCGTCAAGGCCTGCCAGAATCGGCACTATTGAACGCGAACAATTGAGAAAACTTAAAAAGCCTTTCAATAAATTAATGCTCGATGAATAAGGAACAATAATGAACAACAGCACTTCAAGCATAACCAGTAAAGTATGGTCTTTCTGCAACCCTCTCCGCGATGTCGGCGTAGGCTACGGTGATTATCTGGAACAGCTCACCTATTTGCTTTTTCTAAAAATGGCCGATGAATACAGCAAGCCACCGCACAACCGCAAACTAAATATTCCAAAGGCATATAACTGGGAAAGCCTGACTGCAAAAAAAGGTGCGGAACTGGAATTACATTATGCAACACTACTTCGGGAGTTAAGCACACAAAAAGGAATTCTCGGGCAGATATTCACTAAAAGCCAGAATAAAATTCAAGACCCGGCAATGCTCGGAAAGATTATTGATATGATCGACAGCGAGCAATGGCTTGTAATGGGTGCCGATGTTAAAGGCGATATTTACGAAAAACTGTTGGAGCAGAATGCACAAGACGTTAAGAGTGGCGCGGGGCAATATTTCACGCCTCGCCCGCTCATCCGCGCCATGGTCGAATGCATTCGACCACAGCCTATGAAAACCATCGCCGATCCGGCTTGTGGTACCGGCGGATTCTTTCTCGCAGCCTACGACTATCTGACGGCTAACAACAAATTAGACAAAGAGCAAAACAAGTTCTTAAAACTTCAAACATTCTCAGGCAACGAAATTGTGGCTGGTACAAGACGCTTGGCTTTAATGAATTTATTTCTTCACAACATCGGTGATATTGATAGCGACAATTTTATATCTTCGGCAGATGCTTTAATCGCTGCCTCGCCGACAACCTATGATTATGTCCTAGCAAATCCCCCATTCGGTAAAAAGAGTTCTCAAACATTCACGAATGAAGAAGGTGAACAGGAAAAAGACGATTTAACATATAATCGCCAAGATTTCTGGGCAACCACAAGTAACAAACAATTGAATTTCGTACAGCACATTCGAACAATGCTCAAAACTACCGGCCTTGCCGCCATTGTTGTGCCGGATAATGTTTTATTCGAAGGCGGTGCCGGTGAAACTGTCCGTAAAAAACTATTGGAAACAACCGACCTGCATACAATTATCCGCTTGCCTACGGGAATATTTTATGCCCAAGGCGTAAAAGCAAATGTGATTTTCTTTGATAATAAACCTGCCAGCAAAGACCCGTGGACCAAAGAGATTTGGGTGTATGATTACCGGACAAATATCCATCATACCCTGAAGAAGAATCCGCTTAAATTAGACGACCTGAAAGATTTTATAATTTGTTACAATGCGACTAACCGGCACAAGCGCAAAGAAACCTTTAATGCCGAGAAAAACCCCG
>JBAVGL010000249.1:0-12953 GCA_049684795.1 Chitinivibrionales bacterium
GGGATTTTTGGCTGCCCGTCGGTGAACGCTTGGAATCAATCAGTATCGAGCCGGACGAACGCATTGAAAAAGGCGGGTGCATCATCGAGTCGAATTCGGGCCTCGTTGATGCGCGTCTCGGCGTCCAATTCGAAGAGCTTCATGACACGATAGAAAAAGTTTGGGAATCAGTGAGCGCGTCTGAGACGTTTTCCAAAGAAGCGCCTGCAGGCGGTCCACCGTGAAAACGGAGTTCTATTTCCAGCCCCTTTTGTCCGCCATCGCTTCAGCCGAACCCATGAGGATCTGCGGAAAAATTTCCGAAGTGGTGGGCCTGCTCATCGAATCGACCGGACCTTCCGCGTCCGTGGGGGACGTGTGTACTATTGAGAAAAAGGGCGCGGTCGTCGGACGGGCCGAAGTCGTGGGATTCAGGAAAAACCGGACCCTGCTCATGCCGCTGGGGCCAATTGAAGGGATTTTTCCGGGACTTACGGTCGTCAGTACCAAGCGGCCGCTCATGGTAGGGGTTGGGAAAGGCCTGTTGGGAAGAGTATTGGACGGATTGGGAACCCCGCTTGACAATAAAGGACCCGTTCATTTCGAATCATACCGGCCGATTTTTTCCCGCGTGCCCAACCCGCTCAAACGCCAGAGGATTTCACGGCCCTTTGAAACGGGCATACGCGCCATTGACAGCCTGATAAGCATCGGGAAAGGCCAGCGTATTGGAATTTTTTCCGCCAGCGGGGTGGGAAAGAGCATTCTTCTGGGGATGATGGCGAAGAATTGCCGCTCAGACGTCAATGTCATCGCGCTGGTCGGAGAGCGGGGCAGGGAAGTCAGGGAATTTCTTGAAAGGGACCTGGGTGAAGAGGGACTCAAGCGTTCGGTCGTGGTCGTTGCGACATCCGACCAGCCCGCGCTCATCCGGATGAAAGCCGCATCCGTCGCGGCCTCGATCGCGGAATATTTCCGCGATAGCGGAAAGGACGTGCTTTTCATGGCAGATTCCGTGACGCGGCTTGCTTTTGCCCAACGTGAAATAGGACTTGCCATAGGCGAGCCGCCCGCTACAAAAGGTTTCACGCCTTCGGTGTTCGCGATGCTGCCGCAGTTTCTGGAACGCGCGGGCACTTCGGACAAGGGGACCATTACGGGCATGTTTACGGTCCTTGTTGAAGGCGATGACATGGATGAGCCCATATCCGATGCGGTGCGAAGCATTCTGGACGGCCATATCGTGCTTTCACGCCGTCTTTCGCACCGCAACCATTATCCGGCCATCGATGTTTTGGAAAGCATTTCACGCTGCATGCCCGAAGTGATTTCGGAAGAGCACCTGGCATGCGCCGGCCGTATCAAAGACCTCATGGCCGCGTACCGTGAAAATGAGGACCTTATCCAGATAGGCGCATATGCCCAGGGGACCAATGAACGCGTTGACAGGGCCATCAGGATAAATGCCGCTCTGGAATCTTTTTTACGCCAGAGCAACAAGGACAAATGCGGTTTTGAGGCAAGTGTGGCGCAGTTGAAGGAACTGGAGGCCTCGGCGGGCGTGAGGAAAGCATGAAACGCTTCAGGTACAGGCTTCAAACGCTCCTCGACATTAAAAAGCGCAAAGAGGAGGAAATCAAGAGGAAGCTTGCGGAAAAAAACAATCAGGTCCTTCGCGCGCAAAAACAACTTAAGGAACTCCACGAGCAATTGGCCCGGTTCCAGGCCTCCGAAAAGAAACAGCGCATGCAGTCCGTAACCGTGTATGCCCTGCGCGCATCGGTCGTTTACCGTTACAAGCTGCAAGCGGACATTGCGGGCAAAGGTAAGGAAATCGTCCAGCTTACGCAGGACGCGCACACCATCGTGAAGTTATTGACAGAGGCAAAAAGAGAATGCAAGGTCTTGGAAATTCTCAGGGACAAAAAGCTCGCCGAATGGAAACGGGAATACAAAATAGAAGAGCAGGAATTTACCGATGATGTTTCCCAGAAAGGATTTATCCGTAAAACAAGGACCGCCGCGCTGCAGGCTTCCGCGTAACGTCCAGGCGATAATCTACTGCTGCGTCATCACTTTTTCTTCCAATGCCGGTATTATTCAACATGCCGTTTTTTCCGGCGGTTCGGTCGCGGATTCCCTGATCGTGGCCGACAGCATCGTTGTCGCCGTTGCCCGGCCTAACGTATTGTGCAGGGCGGTCGACCCGACGATGAAATACACCGCGTTGTCGCGACCTCAAACTCCCGACGTGTATGCTTCGACGAACAATCAGTTCAGGTTCTTCTGGTCCGATTCATCGGGCGTGCCTTCGCCGGTGATTGAAAGGATTTGCCGTCGGGACATTACGATCCTTCCGACAAGCATCGATTCCTCGAATTCCCCCGTTACGGTTGGCGCCAACGGCTCTAATGATTCTCAGGTTGTCAATTATCTCCATGCCAATCGCGGCGCCAGTTATTCTCTGGTCTCATTCATCCAGAACAGCCTGGATTTGAGCGCAAGCGCCAGCGGCGCTTCCACGATAACAGGCATCGGGGGAATAGTCACCAATGCGTCAATGTGTAATTTCAAGGCCGATACCTTTCTGGTCATTTACGTTAAAAGCGCCGCTACCATCGCATGCAAACGCATCTATTTCACCGGCGCCACAATGCTCAACCAGTCTTTGCCGGAAATCATCATTGCGCGGGACTCATCCAAATCGAATTCCTGGGTAAATCCGTCCATAGCGGCGGACTCCGGCGGGAATTTGTGCGCCCTGTGGCTGCGGGGAAACGCAAATACGAACATTCCCACAAAAAAAATAATATACGGGCTTTATGACAGCCTTTTCAATGTCGTTACCGTCGATTCGTTTCCCGACAATACGGACACGCTCGGCCCGATAAATTACTATGATGATGCGTCGGTCGTGTCGTACGCCGAAAGGAAATTTGCCGCCGTCACCTGGGACCAGAGCGGCATACTGCTGCGGAGCTTTCAAGTCAATGCCGCAACACCCCATTCAGACACAAGCACGTTTCGCATCAAAACCAATGGCGTCAACGTCCACTGCCGGTTCGCATCGGTCGCCACCAACGGCAGGACGATCGTTTTTTCGTGGATGTATTATTCGGATGATAAAAAAAGCGTGGGCATCAGGTGCGTTCGGTATCCGATAACAAACGGCGCCATTAATTTGTCAAGCCCTTCGCAGGAATACGCGGTTTCCGACACGACGCTGGCCGCACAAGTGCTTCTTCCCAATGAGTATTTCGTACTCAACAGCGCCATGGATTCAACCGGAGATATGGCCTTTTGCTGGCATCTGAAAGTCTATGCGCACGGCGATGTATGGGCGAGCAGAAACCTGTTGAGGATTTCAGGCTCGTGGATTTCTTCAACGGACTCGTTGCCGTCCGGTCTCCTTGATTCCGTAAGTTTCAACCAGGCGTCGGTTGTATTGAATCCGGCATCTATTATTCCCAGCGCCCAGGACACACTCGATTCCCTGTATCTCAGCGTTAATAACGGCGCGACGTGGAGTTTCTACAATAATGCGACGCCTCCGGGGCAGATTATAAAAGGCCCATATAAATATTTTCAATACAAAATCAAGCTTAAAAGCGTTGATTCGGTGGTCACCCCCGCGGTAAAAAAGGTTTCGTTCCAGTGGAGCGTAAAACCGCGGATAGGCCCGCTTGATACGGTCAGGATCAACTCGGTATACCAGCCCGGGAAACGCTTCAGAGACACGCTAGGCTGCTTCTCGCGCAGCGACACGGTCAGGTGCCGCTTCGACGTGGTCCCCATCGACAGCACCGATACCATTTACACCGGATCGATACGAAAGGGCCAGACCATGGCCGACAGCCTCAATAAATTTACACGGTGGTGGACTTCCGACACGATTCTGCCTTTGACAAAATCAGACACAATCGCCTGGCGGTTTACGGCGCACAATAAAAGCGGCTGGCCGGCGCAGGACAGCGTTGTGTACGTTAAAACGCACAACGCCGTCCCGCGCCTGAGCGTCCAGGCGGTCCTCGATAACGGAAGCCCCATTGTTGAAACAGGTACCGCGCGTATAAACGTGCAGCAGACCGACTCGATCCGTTTCACTTATTCGGTGCAGGACTCGAACGACCCCGGAACGCTGGCGCGTTTGTATTTAAACGGGACCAGGGTCGATTCGGTCCCGCAGAACGCCGTCGGACATTACATCTTCCATTGCGCGACCGGCCGTCCCCAGGGAGACGTGTTCAGGTTTACGGGCAAAGACCCCGACGATTCGACGATAACGGTCGTCAACTGCGGCGTCAACCATTTCCCGCGCATTGATTCCGTATCTGTCAATGGTGTAAAAGTCAATGGCGGCGATACCGTAAGGGTCGGCATCGGCGCGGCCTTCCCGATAGTCGTGCACGCGTTCGACGCGGACGTAGGCTACGGTGACTCGCTCAGGTATTTGTTCAGGCGCGGCTCCCTGCCCGACACCGTCCAGAAAGACTCGGTCTTCGGCTACATGCCGCAGCGGTCCGATTCGTCGGTCAGGATTTACGTTTCCGATCTTGCGGGCAAATCCGACTCTCTGAGGTTTTTCATCAAGTTTCCCTGGTATGAAACCGATTCGAACAGTAACCGGGCGCTATCGGCCGCAAGAAAAATACTGGCCGACAGCATCGCGCTGATCATCGGCGGCAATAAATGCGACACGGTGGCCATCCCCGTCGTAAACACGGGCGACGACACCCTGTCCATTGCATCCCTGCAATTCAAGGCCGCGGCGGGGCGATGGCTGCGGATGCTGGTCACGCAAAACGGGGCCCCGCGCCTTTTTGATTCTCTTGCTGTAAACGGCATAATTCCCCTCAAATGCCCGCCGAACGGAACGGTTGTCCTGCGCGCGCTCCTCTATGCCGACAGTCTGAAAGGCGACCATATGGCCTACGATTCCATCGTCATCGGCACCAACGATCCGATGCACGATTTCGACACATTGCCCGTAAGGCTCAAATACAACGATCTGCCGCGCATTTCGGCGGTGTCATTTGATTTTAGCTTGAACCAGCCCTACTGGCTGGCGAAAAGCAAGGCGACCAAGGCACAGGAGTACATTTTCCCGCCGTATTCAAAAATATCCATCACCTTTTCGGAACCCGCGGATTCCTCCTCGGTCGTGCCGAACGTGAAAATATACAGTGTATTTGATATGTCAATCAATCCAAACGTCGGGCCGATTCCGCTCGCGTATCAGTGGAGCATGGGAAAGACAAAGGTCGACATGTCACCGCACTATTCGCAGGCAAGTCCGTATTTCAAGATCAAACCTCCGGACGGCTTTTTTATCCCGACGGATTCGCTTAAAATGATCGTTTCATCCGGTATAACCGATACCGCCCATGCGCCCAACGGGCCAAATGCATTGGATGTGCACCGCATCTATGCGCTCAGCGCTCCTTTCGACACGATATTTAATTTCAGGGTCGACAGCATTACCTATACCATCGTGTCGGTTTCACCCGATAGCGGCGCGCCAGGCATTTCTCCCCAATCCGCCATTTCCATCACGTTTTCCAGCCCGCCGTTTCCGGGCACCATAGACACGAGCAAGGTAAATAACAGGATGCTTATCGTGGGATCGTCGTATTCCGGTACGAACAGGATCAACTTCGATTCGATTTATGTGATTGGATCTTCCGTGTTTTTCAATCCCTCTAAGAAATTCTTTTACAATGATACGGTCCATTGTTATTACCGAGGCGTCTGGGCTCGCGATTCCCTTGGATATTCCGTTGACCTTAATAAAGACGGCATCCCCATGTCGATGTTCGATTCCACGTCGACGGCCGACGACAAACGATGGTCGTTTGCGGTAAAGAACATCACGCACACGGCCGTTTATCCGGCGGCAAACGCCGTGAACGCGCCTAACGATACGTTTATCACCGTGTCATTTACCGACAGCATCGGGCCCGGAATCATCGACACGTCAAAAAAGAACAACCGCAGTTTCCAGATGTTTTCGCGGTGCGGCGGGGGAGCGCCTCTGGTACTGGATTCGGTGAAGATAACGGGCAACAGGGCGTCGTTCCATCCGGCGGGCAAACTTTACTACGGCGACAGCGTATTCTGCGTGTATCAGGGGCTTTCCACGCGTGATTCGGCGGACTTCGCGATCAGCGGCGCTACCGGGGGGGTCGAATTTACAAAAGATAAAATACAGTGGAGTTATTTCGTAAAAAACATCAATCTCGCGTCCGCGCTTCCGGAAAGCTCATCAAACGCCGCATCGATCCATCCGGAAATCGTCCTGAGGTTTTCCGCTCCGGTCTATGGCGGAACATTTGACAAGGACACGTCAATAAACAACCGCAGCTTTAGGATAACATCGACCTATTCGAAAGACAGCGCCTTGGCCTTCGGAAAAATTTCCTTTTCTTCCGACAGCACGCAAATCTCCATAACCCCCAAGGCCACGTTCTTCGCCAATGACAGTATCCACTGCGATTTCAAGGGCTTTAAGAAAACCATTGCCTACGGCCAGACGAATAATCTACCCGGTGATTCGGTTCCGATGATATGCTCTTACGTGTGGCACTTTTTCGTGCAGAATGAAGGGTTTTATACCTATCCAAATCCCTATAAACCCGGGAACGATCCGCGGCATTGCTCGGCGAACGGACCGTGCGGGATTTGGTTCATGAACCTGCATGTCTTGAAAAGGGGCATAAGCGAGGTGCGCATAAAAATATTCACCATGAACGCGTTTCCCATCTACAGCACCCAATCCGCGGGGATACGCATCCGGTTTCAGGCCGGCAGCGCCGACCTGAAACCCGAATGGAAATGGGACACCAGGAACCAGCACGGCGACCTGGTGGCTTCCGGGCTTTATTTTTACGCCATTTACGATATTAACGGAAGCATGATAATGAAGGGAAAGTTGATGATCGTGAGATAAATGCGTCATCCCTTGGTCATCCGATTTCCGTTGCGCTGCGTACCCAGTAAAGGGGCAAAAAATCCAACTTACTTTTCGAGGAACTCATTTTCGGATGCGAGGAGAAAACCAGGCCTTTGGGGCAGTTTTTATAGGTATCAAGGAGCAGATGAAGGCTTTTAAGCCTTCCTTCCGGCGCGCTTTTAATTTCGACGGGAAAGATTGACCCGTTGATACTGGCGATATAATCCACCTCCGCCATGGAATTTTTGGCGTTGCGAGACCAGTAGTATAGGTTTCCCTTCTGGGAAACAAGCATTTCCTGACCCGCGAACTGTTCGGCCATTGCCCCGTTGTAAATCTTAAGGAGATCGGGGTTCGTATATTCGATGTCCATGGGCATGGAACAGAGCGCCCGCATGATCCCGATATCGACCATCAGGCACTTGAATATTTTTGCCGACGCCGAAGCGCCAAGGGGATGTCCCGAAGGATCGACCGAGCGGATTGGCGTGGCTATTTTTGCGAGGCATATCAGGTCAAACGCCTTTTTTATGGTGGGATTTGAATATCCCTCGGCAAGCGAAGCATATTTGATTTGTTGCGAAACGCGTTTGGATAACGCGGTGAGAACGCTGAGTAAGCACATTTTGTCGACATGCGGAGAATATTTTGAAAAATCCATTTTCAGGGTTTCGCAGATGTCCTCCTGGGCGGAAAACGCTTCCTTCATTGAGCCGGTGTCCGCATAGGCTTTTACGGCCTGGGGCATTCCGCCTACAAAAAAATACCTTCGCAATTCATCCATGAGAAGAGCATGAACGGCGCCGGAAAGCCCGCGGGGTTTTCCGGCGATTATTTCCGCGGCATCCTGTTTGCCGACGGCATAGAGATATTCGGCAAAGATAAGGGGATACATGGTAAGGAAATGGACTCGGCCCACGGGAACCGAAATTTCACGCATGGCGAATTCAAGAAGCGAGCCTGCCGCGATTATATGTAGATCCGGCAGTTCCTCGTAAAAATATCTCAAGGCCATAATTGCTCGCGGACAAGCCTGGATCTCGTCAAAAACGAGTAGTGTTGTTTGCGGGTTTATTTTCTGGCCTGTCAGAACTTCAAGGTCCGAGATTATTCGTTTTGCGCCAAGATCACCTGAAAAAACAGCGTGAAGGCTCTGATTGCGTTCAAAATCAAGATATGCGACGTTAGCATAGTTGGTTTTGCCAAATTCCCGGATGGAATATGTTTTTCCTACCTGCCTTGCGCCACGGAGGATAAGCGGCTTGCGAATTGGATTTTGTTTCCATTTTAAAAATTCATTTTCAATGAATCGTTTCATTTTTATCGCTATTTGGAAGGTTTATAAGGAAACCTGATTATCTTAATATGATTTATTGTTACAATCATAATATACAATTTATAATTTAATAATACAATGGTATATTGTAATTAAATATTTAATTATACAAGGATATTGCGAGAATAAGCGGTTTCCGGCTTTGAAGGTTCAGATCGAAAACATCCTGTCCAGATCATGCTTTGAATAAACCCGGAAGGCGAACAGGGTCTCGGATTTTTGTATCCCCTCGATCCGCAGTAACGTTCCCGTGACCAGGTCCGCGAGATGGTCGTTGTCTTTTGCGCGGACCACCACCGCCAGGTCGTAGCGGCCCGCCACGGAATACACCTCGGAAACGCCCTCGATTTCGGAAAGCTTTTCCGCCACGTCATTTACCTTGTCGCGATCGACATTCAACAGAATAAGCGCATTTACCATGCGGCCCTCCGGAAAAAAATGGAAAAAAAACCAAATCAGAAATTTGCGTTCAACCTGAGAACCCACCACATGTCGCCCGGCTCGTTAAGAACGTCTTGTTTAATCTGAGCATTTGTATTGCTGTTAGTGAACACAAAATGGTCCCGCGCAACCTGGCCGATAATCGCGAATTTTTTCAGGAAGGTTTTTTTTGCATAGAGCGACCATTTCCAGGGAAGGCCCGTAGTATTAGGAGTCGGCGTCGGCACTAAACTTGTGTACACAAACTGATAACTATTGGGATACCGGTTTGGAAAATACTCGAATTCCAGGGAAAGCACATCAAGCATTTTAAATGCCGGAATATTTGCTCCCACCATCCAAACGGTCCTGTCGAGCCTGTTATTATAATATTGATAGGGAAAATCTATTGTATCGTAATTTGTTTGATTTTGCCACCCGACGACGCAAAGTTCGCCGTACAATCGAAGGTCTTTTTTACCCATTATTTCGTTAAAAAACGGGAGCAATGGTTTAGGATCGAAAGCTGCACGCGCCATTATTTTTGTGCCTTTAAAGGTATAATTCATTGTATCGCCATTTTCGTTGATATAATCAAGCGCCGCGGAATTGTTGGCGGGCAAAGGAGTTACGGCGCTGTTATCCGTTGGAAAACAATGCGCGAACATTATCCCGCCCCCGACGTCCACGCATTGTGCGATAGTGTAGGAGGCCAGATAAGAAAATGACCAATCCTGGAGAGGGACATTTAAATAGTCGCTGGCTAGAAGAAAATCCTCGCGAAACGTTTCGAAAAACGTGAGCGTCGCCCGTAACCCTAAAAGCCTCGCATAAGGCCGGTTAAAAGAATTTATTACATAAAGAGGGTATGTACCGCTCCTGAATAAATACTCCCCTAAATTCTGGACGTCAGGATCGGTCTTGAAGGGAAAATAGCCGAAACCGAATTGCAAAAAGGGCGCGCTCGGATCGCCGCACGAATAAGTGCCTTCCGCCCGGTCGGGATAAACCGTCCATCGGCCGCTCTCCGTTTCCCTGTTTGCGGTGGTAAGAGGATAGGAATAGTTCAACTGGCATTCCATGGCTATGATAACGCGGATACGTTCCGACAAGGCCGCGTCGTTGACATATTGAAAAAGTAGCCGCTGCTGCCAGACCTTTATCAGTATCGGATTTGACGCACCCGCCGTAAAATCCTCGCCGTGAACTACTTGGCCTGCCTCCAGCCCCACAAAACCTGATTGCTTTATTTTTAAATTAATGACGTCATCGCTGTCCGCATAACACAGACGCGAGGAAAAAAGCAAAACCGTAAAGATTACGTTCGATACCTCAAAGCATTTCATTCAATACTCCTTTTTGCAAAGTTCTGGAATGTTCCGATCATGCAAGGAAACAAGAATTAAGGCCCCGTTGAAAATGGGGCCTTAATCGGTCAATCACTGCGCCTGCAGATTAAGGTCCGCTTGAAGCGTCAGATCGCTTGCTTTTGATGAAAGACCGACCATTATGGTGTAATGATCCGCTTGAGCGGCAAATTTGTTCAAGGTCGTGTTCCAGTAAGCTAATTCACGCTCTCGTAATGAAAATGAAACATCCGTCGAGGCACCCGGCGCAAGCACGCCGGTCCGGGCAAATCCACGTAATTCCTTAACTGGACGAGGAACGGTGGGGCTGACTTCATGAACATAGAGTTCCGCGACCTGGTCTCCGGCGACAGCGCCCGTATTCTTGACATTTACCGTTACGGTGATAAGGTCGCCCACGTACGCGGGCGACGGAGTGATGCGCAAGTTACTGTAGGTAAATGTAGTATAACTCAGTCCTAAACCAAAAGCGAAAAGAGGCGTCTTATTGCATTTGTCTGAATAACGATATCCGCGTCCCGTGTCCGGGCCTTCGTAAGGAGTGGGGGATTGATTGTCGACGAATGTAGGAAGATCGGCCTGCGCTTCCGGCCACTGCGACGAAAGCTTTCCCGACGGGTTTACGTCGCCGAATAGAATATCGGCAAGCGCGGTACCCTGCATTTCACCGGGATACCACGCCACGACGATCGCGTCGGCGTTGGATTCCCACGTGCCATCTATTGCCGCGCTTCCGCCGGTCAACACAACAACGGTTTTTGCGCCTGCCGCGTGCGCTGATGTCAAAAGTGTAACGTCCGGATTGTCCAGACTTAACGTGGTTCGATCATGGCCTTCGCCTTCCCCGGCTATGCCATAGCAGGCAATGACGACGTCCGCTGAAGCTGCCGCGACAACATTGGAGCCCATTTTTGCCTGGATTCCCTGAAGCGGAGAGACGGTGTTGCCGTCGGTACAACCAATCATTGTTCCGCTTCCGGAACCCGATGCCAAAAAGCCTGTATAGTTCCCAACAACAGCGACTTTTTTAGTTTTAGCAATGGGCAACGTACCATCATTTTTAACCAGAACAATCGATTCGTGAGCGGCCGTGAGGCAAATAGCCCGCTGCGCCGCGCTTTCAAGGTCGGACGTAAAGCGGGTCGTGGTTCCGCCATAGACGCCATTAATAAGTTTTGTGCGAACCATTCTCCGCGCCATATCATCGAACCGCGCCTGCGAAACCTGGCCCGGCACTGCGGCGGTCAAGGACGAACCGAAATAGGTTGCGTAAGGAAGTTCTATGTCCTGCCCGGCGTTTGCAGCCGGTGCGGTGGAATGCATCGCGCCCCAATCCGAAAAAGTAAATCCCCTGAATCCCCATCCATTTTTAATAATATCAGTTTGTAAATGCGAATTTTCAGTGCACCAATTGCCGTTATTCGACGGATATGCGGTCATAATCGCCAGGCCTTGCCTTCCTTGACGGCATACTCAAAAGGCATGCAATATATTTCCCTTAACGTCCTTTCACTTATCGGATTTATATCAACGGTGGCCCTGTTGTTCTCCCAGTCGTTACAAACAAAATGTTTCGGCATGGCCGTAGCGCCCGTGCTCTGCGCTCCCTTGACCCAACCGGCGATGCACTTTCCCGACAAATAAGGGTCCTCGCTGAAAGTTTCCCATGACCTTCCGCCACGAGGGTCCCGCACCATATTGCTAACAGGACCTTCGATGACAAATTTTGATTTGGCCCAGAATTCCTTGGCAAGCGCCTGGCCCACGCTGTAATTCATCGCGGTATCAAAGGTGCATGCCAATGCACAAGGTGTAGGAAAGGTCGTTGCCGAGCCGGAAGAGCCCGTACATGGTCCACTTCCTCCGTTTGATGCATACCATCCGTATAATGTTGTTCCGCCAATAGAAACATCCGCGCCCATGCGCGGCGTACTGGCGCTTGCCGCGGAAAGCTGCTGGTCTTTTTGGGTTTGCGTCATCTGGCTGATAATTGAGTTTGTCATTGTCTCAACATTGCTTAAATTTGCATTGATCGTGAGACGGGCCTGATAATATGCCGCAGGCGTCCCCGCTATCGTACATTTAAAGAAAATATCATTTTGTCCGTTTATTCCATTCGCCGGGCTTTGAATTCCCACATTCCCGGCAATTATATCGGGAACGATGGTGGTCCCTCCGCTTACGGGAACAATCTCAAGCTTAATGGCAAGTGAATCATTGCTCCCGACCGTCAAATTATAGGAGACCTTTCCGGTATATACACCATTGCCTAAATTGCGCAGGATTTTAACCGGCACTAAGAGCGTATCAACTATGGTCTGACCCGTATCGCTTACCGGCGAAGCGGCAAAGATACTGGCTGATAGAACAACTATAAAAGAAAAAATATTCTTAATCATGATAATCCTCCCTCATTAATCTATGAAAAGTTTAAGGTTCTGTCTATTAGGGCCATAGGAAATTGTCGCAAAGTAAACGCCTTTTCCGGCCTTTTTACTTTCGGCAAAATTCCATACCACCTTTCCGGTTTGGGAGGTAATCAAGAAAGTCTTGACCTTTGAACCGTTCAGGGAAAAAATGGAAATGTTCCCGTTTTTTGCCGTAACGGGAAAGGACCAGGAAAATTCAACGGCTTTTTTCCCGTTAAATTGGGTGTTGGAAAGAAATGACACATTGTTGGCCTGGAATGAATGATAGCCAAAAATTCCAACGCTTGATGGAAATGAAAACTGGGCGCTGAGTTTGACGATTGTTTCGGGCGCCGAAAAGCAGAGTGACGCCGACAGGCACACGGCCAGCGCGACCGAAACCATGAGACCTTGACTTTTCATAAAAACTCCTTTAACGCTTTGGAAAAATTCAATAGCGTCCGATTAATTTTGAAGGAAAAAAAGATCAGCAA
>JBAVGL010000250.1:0-7568 GCA_049684795.1 Chitinivibrionales bacterium
CTGCACTCAAGGACACCTTGAAAATTTCAACCGTATACCGATGCACGGTCAACGTTTTTTTACCGGATTTGGTTGATAGCTTTTTTGTCCGGTTAAGCGACAGCACAATACAAAAGGGCGCGGTCAATGGAACCAGCCCGATTGTATTCCCATTTACCCCAATCGACACCGGCGCCTATCAGGTGCGATTTGTCATCGTAAAAACCAATGGCGGCAAGGATTCCCTGGTTAAAAACGGATATGTCGTGTCCCCGCTTTCGCTTGCCCCCCAAATCGTACCGGTGCGTTCGTCGATCCATCTGTTCCTCGGAGATTCCGCTGTTGTCAAATTCATCCTTACCGATCCCGACAGCGACCTTGTCGGGTATACCACCCGGTTAAGCCTTGACCAGGACACGTCAAAATCACACGCGCTGGATTTTTCTTATTCCATTACGTCGCACGTCAAACTCGACACTATTTCCAGGACACTTACGGGCACGTTGCTTCTTCCGGGACTTGGCGCTCCTCTTGTTTGCTACGCGCAGGCAATTGACAGGCAAAGCAACTACAGCAATGTCGCCACGTGCACCTTGTTTGTGGCCGACACGACGCACCCCGCCATCGTAAAGCTGCGTCCGACCGCCGACAGCATTTTCAGCCTCCCCGACACCATTATTGCGCTCGTAAAGGACACTTGGGGCGTTGATTCGGTCAAGCTCAACGGTAGCAGAATGGCGCTGTCGCACGATACCGCGATTTATATCGTGCCGTCGCTGGCGCTTGGCCTGAGTTTCGACACGATAGCGGCCTGGGACACGGCCGGGAACGAGACATCGCTTATTTTCCAGCGAATTTATTCCGGACCGAAGGCCTATCCTCCCGCCGTTAAAGACCTCAGCCGCGCCGTTTTCACCGGAAGCAGGTTCGACACGCTGTTTCTTGACACATGCGCAGTCCCGACGGACCCGTCGGTCAAAGACACGGCAACCTACCAGAAGTCCCTTATCTGGCAGATCGTCGACAGCGCCGGGACGTCGCTGTCCATCCCGGCGTCCAGAAGAATCGTCGTACCCGCGCCGTCCGACACCCTGTGGGACGGGACAATCAAGCTGACTTTTCTGGCCATAGCGTCGACCGGCCCTTCCGCGCCAGCCACCGCGCTCTTTACCGTGCGGGACCGCCCCGGCACGCCGGTCATCACCACGGGCAACCAGTCAAAGCAGGCGGGCTTTGCCTTCGATACGCTATCTCTTGACACCTGCGCCACGGACTCGCTGCACGCGCCGTCAACGCTCAATTGGACCATGAAAAAGGGGAAATACTTCTTCGCGGATTCCATCATCGAATGCCCGGTCTGCACTCATTTCCCGTGCCTGTTTTGCACAACTCCGGCGTTCCACCGCCGTATCGCCATTAATCCCGACACCACGAAAATCAACCCTGCCACCTGGACGGGAAGCGACACGCTTTACTTCACCGTCAAAGACCCGGGCGGCCTTTCAAAAACAAAGCCGATAGTCTTTTCAAAATGGAGTTTCATCATCTACCACCCGCCGATCATAGGCCCGATACTGCCGAAAAAGAAATAAATTGTCAGGAGAAGAAACTCAAAAATCGATTTTCTCATCCGCGCGCAGGTTATTTCGCGTTGATCGATTTTTCCTTTTGAGGGGCGGAAGTTGCATTTTCGGAAACCGCGTCCACTTTTTTACTGATGATGTGCGGCGTGACAAACACGATCAAATCATTTTTGTCGTTGGACTTTGATGAACGTTTGAAAAGATTACCGATCAGAGGAATGTCTTTAAGTATCGGGATGCCTTCGTCGGTGACCACAGTTTCGTTTGAAGTCAGACCCGCGATCACCACGGTTTCCCCGTCGGTAACGACCACATTAGTCGCCGCGCTTTGCTCATTAATGACCGGTTGACCTCCTACCATGGTATAGGAGCTCTTCTTCGGTTTCAGGTCAAGCATCAGGCGCTTATCGCCGGTAATGTGCGGGGTGACCGTTAATTCGGTCCCCGCGTCGATCATCTTGACAACGGTGTTGAACGATTCGTCACGGTAAGTGACCGGGACCTGGCTGCCCATGAATATTTTCGCTTCCTTATTGTCAAGCGTGGTTATCTGGGGCTGGGCAACGACCTCCGTTTTGCTGTTTTGAAACAAATATTCAAGGGTAAGCGAAAACTTGTCGGACCCGAGGACTCCGTAGGTGGCCCTCTCAAGCGCCTGCGTCAAAACACCGGTGCCCGGCAAATGCTGCGCGCTGACGGCGGTCCCGTTCATCTGGTCGAAGTATCCCCATTGCACGCCCAAATTACGCAACACCGACGAGCTGACCTGGATGATTTTGCACGATATGGACACTTGGTCGGTTTCAACATCCAGTTGCTTGATTGTTTTCTTTATCGACGCGATATTGTCTTCGGTATCAAAAATAATGAGAGCATTATTATGCTGGACAACCGTAATTTTACCGCGGGTGGAAAGGAGCGTGCCTATTGAGGCCTTCATTTCCTCGGCCGGAACATTTTTAAGCTGGATCACTTCCCTCTTAAGCGTGCCCAGGGTCTGTTCCTGCTGCTCGGCGGTCGCATTTGACAATTGCTCCTTCTGATAATCTTCGGAAGGGACCACAAAGATATACGATGATTCCCTTACCGGGGTCAGCTGGGCGATTTTGCAGACGATCGCCAGGATTTCTTTCCATGTTTTATGCGTGACGGAAAGCGTGATATTGCCGGCGACTTTTTCATGGAGCACAATGTCGACGCCGCTATATTCCGACAACTGTTTGAGCACCGAGCGCACGTCCGCATTCTGCACGGAAAACTGTTCGATGGGCGTAAGGTTTCCCTGTACCGGCTTCCTCGTATTCTGGACGGTCGGCGATTGCTCCGCCGTATCGTCATACTGGCCATAGGCCGACCACGCAACCATGACGAACACGACACCCGCGACAACGCAAGGAATACTCCTGATTTTGTTTTTCATAATGGCCCTCATTTACCGTTCTTTCCCCTTAATTAATTTCATTGCATAGGTCCTGGAAATACCCATTTCATTTATCAGAAAAAGCACTTTGTCGGTCTGTATACGCAGCAGATACCCGTTTCTAACCGGATCATTTTCGCGGAGCGCATAGGCTTTTTCCTTGTTTCTCATGTCCTCTAAAAGCGCTATTCGGTCCATTGCATCATAGAGGATCCCCACAAGCTGTAAGTTTTCTATATTGGGCATCGGGCCTTCTTCATCCTGAGAAAGCGGTAAAAAAGGATCCCGGCCGAGCACGTGATATTCGATAAGTTTGGGAAAGGTTTTGGCCGGCTGTGTCGGCACGGTGTCTTTGCCCGACATTTGAGCCGCCCTCGCCGGTTCCTGAGGAGACTGCGCCGGCGGTTTTTGCTGCATTTTTTCCGCTTTTGCCTGTTGCGCGGCTTCGGCTTTTTCTTTTTCCCTGGCTTTTTGAGCCTCTTTAGCCTGTTGCGCAGCTTCGGCTTTTTCTTTTGCCCGGGCTAATTTATCGGCCTTCGCTTTTTCCTCAGCCATTTGCGCCTCGGCCTTTGCTTTTTCCCTGGCCATTGCGATGGCTTTTGCTTTTTCCTCCCGTTGGAGTTTCTTTTCTTCCAATTTCTTTTTTTCCAGCGCAACGGCCTCAATTTTTTTCCATAGCGCCGGGGCAACTCTCCCGCTGTCAAGGACCATTGATGACAACAGCCATCCGCGCGAATCATCGAACGCACCACGGACCCATGTGCCTTTTTTTTCTTCCTGAGTGCCGATGGCGCCCAAGGGCAATTTTGCAATCACGTTGCTCTTCGACGCGGCTACCGGATCGGACCGCAGGTTGACGTTGTCTTTCACCACCACCACCCTGACGGTGCGTGCCGGTTGAGGAGCGGAAGGACGTGAAGGGGCGGCGCCGGCACCGTTGGAAACAGGTTCGTTTTCATTTTTTGTCAATTTTGCCGGGGCGGGCGCGGGCGAAGGCTCCCCCACGCTGAATGTTCCGTTGGAGCCGAAATCGTTTTTTGAATCGGTCAGCACTTTTTTTTCTATCTTTGTGTAATCCACCGGGAGCTGCTCCGGACTGATAAAATCATAGGAAAGGGTCGTGCCGTTTTTTGCCGACCACAGGTACAGGCATTGTTTTGTATCGCGAACGCTGTAGATGACGAGCCTGTCGGGCAGGGTTTGAATTATCGGCCTCGAACCGCCCTGCTCGTTGACAATAATGGAAGCTCCCAGCCACTTGGTGCCTCCATGCGTCAGCTCATTGAGTTCAATGCTTTTGACAAGCCAGTCCCTTTCGGACTTGAACGTCGTATGCGACAGACCGTTCTTTGTATTGACAAACAACGCCAGGATCTTTCCGGGAGTGCATTTAACGATTATATCGGTCGGCGCGTCCACTTTAAGTACGATCTTCTCAACCCGTTCCCTATGCAGCACGGTTATATCTTCGAGAAAAGAAGATGCGGTGACCTGTGGAACCGAAGGGCGTTGCGCCGGAAGCGAAGTCTTCCCGGCAGAAATACGCTCTTCCGGAACGACCGCGGAGGCCGGCGTTTCCTTGGTTCCCGCAGGTTCCGAGGCGACCCCCGAGGCCCCCGAGCGTTTTTCGGTTTCATTTTGCGCGGACCAGGCAAAATCATTTACCGGCGCCGAGGTAAGAAGCACTACCCATCGATTATCTTTCTGTTTAGAACGGATGGTCTTGTCCAGCGGCGCGGTGACCTTTATAAGCAGTTCGACCGAATTGCCGTCTTTATTCTCTTTTGCCAATATGCGATTTACCGGACATCCCATGGGCAGGTTATTGAACGCATATTCGTTCAGGCCATAAATGACGTTCGAACAAACTATGGAAATCAGTGAACCGTCCGCCCTCGGCGAAGTCTTGTCGTGAATGGTAATGGCAAAAGGAGCGTCGGCTCCAAGAGTGAGCGCCAATCCGCGACCGCTTCCGATCATTTCAAGCCTTGAAAGCACGGGCATTGCCGCATACAGACACATTGCCATAAAAGGCACAAAAAGCCCCGCCGGAACGAAGGCCCGTTTTTTAAAGCGTTTACAGCGGTCTTTTTGCCCGTGCATCAAAAAGCTTTTTATCATGTTCCTACTTCTTCGAAGAAAATGTGGTCATTCTAAACGATGTGATTGTCGTCGTGACGGCGTTTCCATGTTCTTCGGACAGTTTTTTGGATTCTTCAATCCCCGGGTTTGTCTTGATTGCAACATTGGATAGATTAATTATGAGCGGCATATTGGCAAGAAAGCTGTAAAACCTCGCCAAATCGTGATATCCTCCTTCAACGGACAAATCGTAACGGTTTTCAACATAATATTCTTTTTCAATGTCGGGGAGCGGATTAAATCTGGTGGTAAAAATATCCGAGGCCCGCGCAACCCCGGTTATTTCGCGGATTAGTTTCGGGACTTCTTTTTGATCGGGAAAAATGGATTTCAAAGAATCCAGTTTATGCTGGGCAAAAGCTATTTCCTGCTCAAGCCGGGCGAGCTGTGGTTTAAGGGCCAATATGGTGTTAAGCTCCTTTTGTTTCTCCTCTAATTCGGTTTTCAGTTTGATCCGTATCAGGTTTTTTTCCGAATAAACCATTTGCTGCCACCATACAACGCCTAAAATTCCAAAGACCACGATCAGCAGGAAATTGCGTACCCTGGGATTTTTAATGTCAAATTTAAAAGCCATTACTCCACCCCGCCCTGGTGGGACTTGATTTTTGACGCTGTTTCCTGAGAAGAAACATTGTCCATTTCCGCTTCAGGATTAATCTTGCAGGAAATAATAAAAGAAAACGTCTTTAAGGCGTCTTTTTGTTCTATACCGGACAAATCCACCGCTTTAATGTACTTGCTTTCCGAAAGCCGCGTCATGTAATTGGCAACTTCCGGAAAAGAGAATGTCCTGCCTTCTATCACGATGGTCGAGTCTTTTTCTTCACAGGAAATAAGCCACGTAAAGTCGGGCAAACGCTGACAGATAATTTCCATGAGGCGGACCCATTTGCCCCGGTCCACGGTTATGCGTTCGAGCGCGACAATTTTTCCCTCAACGATTTTTTTATTGTCTTTCAACCTGGCGATTTCATCTTTAATCGGCTTGTTTTTCTTAAACGATTCTTCCGTACGAAGAATATCGGACTTGAGCTGGGTGATTTGACTTTCCATATTAAAGGTGTATAAAGCCAGACCAAAAGCAACAAGGAGGACGCCTAAAACCGGATAAACGATTTCACGCTGTAATTTGATTGTTTTTCTATGGAACCTGTATTCGGCAGGTAATAAGTTGATTTCAATGCGTTCAATCATTTATGCGGCTACTTTCCTCAAAGCCAGGCCGACCGCGACGGTAAACAGCGCGGAAATTTTCCTGGGATCAATCGACCCGAAAAGACTCGGATCATACTCAAGGATTGAAAGCGGATTCGATAGTTCAATGGTCGTCTCGTAATGTTTTTCCAAAAATGCGGAAATGTCAGGGATATAGGCGCCCCCTCCGCTCAGCACGACCCTGTCGATCGCATCGCTTTTTTCCGAACTTTTGAAATAAGAAAACGCCAGATCAATCCCGGCGGCCAATTCTTCCGCCGCATATTCGATGCTCTGCTTCATGGCCTGCGGGTCCAGCACCTGCGTGGCGCGGCCCTTGAGCATGTTCATCGCGTCATCCGCGGAAATCCCGAGATTGCGTTGCAGGGTTTTATTGAAAAAGTCGCCCGCGGTCGAGATGTCGCGCGAAGAGTGATAGACGCCATCCTTGACAAAAGTGACATTCGTAAGATTGTGCCCGATATTGACAAGGGCCACGGTGCCGACCTGGGGCCGCGTGGCGCTTTCCTCCGCATAGCAGTTATTAATGGCAAAGGACACCACATCAACGATCACGGGCTTCAATCCGGCCTCATACAGCAGGTCGATATAGTTCTGCATGATCTGGTTTTTCGCGGCAACCAGCAAGACTTCAACCTCGTTGGTCTGCACTTTCCGGTGCAGGATTTTATAATCGAGCGTGATATCGTCAACGTCAAACGGACTGCGCTGTCCCGCTTCCCATAGAATCAGTTCTTCGGCATTTTCATTGGGATTGATCTTGAAGGTGCATTTGTCGGAAATTATGCCGTGTCCGGACATGGAGAAAACTACGTCGACGATTGAAGGATCGCACTGGTTGACAAGAGTGGTAACGGCGTCGATGAGCGCGTCTCTGTTTTTTATCTCGCTTCCTTCCAGCGTCCCGGCGGGCAATTCTTTAATTCCGGCGGCCTCCAGAAAATAGCCCTCCCTTAAATGACGGATTTTGATCAATTTTATGGAATGGTTGCCGATGTCCAGGCCGGTAGTTGAATTTTCGCCACGCAGTCTTTGAATGAAATTCATAGCGGTTATCTTTTTAAAATAAATTAACTACGTCCGGTGACTTAATAAATAAAATTAAACAAACTTTCTAACTAACAACGCACTTTAGAGTTATCATACTAATATCTACCAAAAAAACCGTAATTTGTCAACATTAAAAAAATGATTTCTTATATAAATTTTGCGCCGCACAATATATA
>JBAVGL010000251.1:0-2209 GCA_049684795.1 Chitinivibrionales bacterium
CTTTGCACCGAATGCGTGGCGTCGAAGATGACCGGAACGCCGATCGCCTTCATGGCGCGTATTCCTGTGAAGTCAACGACCAGGCGGTTATACCCGAAGAACGTCCCCCGCTCCGTAAGCCAGGCGCGGCCGCCCGCCTTTTCAACCGCGAATCGCATGTCCGCGGGCGCCATGAACGGGCCTTTTTTTATGTTAACGAACCTGCCGGTTTTTCTCGCCGCCAGGAGCAGGTCGGTCTGCCTGCACAGCAGCGCCGGAATTTGTACGACGTCGACGACCTCGCTTGCCTCCGCCGCGTCTTCAGGCGAATGAACGTCGGTTAAAACGGCAAGCCCCGTGGCCTTCTTGACTTTTTCAAGTATCTTCAGCCCCTTCGTTCTTCCGGGCCCGCGGAATGATTTTATTGACGTCCGGTTGGCCTTATCGTACGATGCCTTGAAAATAATGTCGACCGCGCGGCTGTTTGACAATTCGGCAAGCCGCTCGGCGATTGTCAGGCACAATTTCTCGGACTCTATGACGCACGGTCCGGCAATGAAAAAAAGCCGAGGCGACGCGGGAGCGCCGTATTTGAAAAAAGGCGCAAAGACTTTTTTCATGCTTTAGTCTTTTTGTTAATCGTCTTTTTCATTAATGAGGTATTTCGAAATCACCGCTTCGAATGAGCAAACGGACTGTTTTCCTTCATATAACAGTCTCAGCGTTTCCAGGTCCGATTTCCAGGCAAGGTCCCCCGGAGCAAGAAGGCAGACGCTGCCCGGTTCATATTTCACATAGAGCTTGCTGCCTTTAAAATAAAAATGGTCTTCGCAAATCTCCGTCGGATACGCCTGCATGGACGGCGGAATATCATGGGGCTTGAACCAGAGCTTGATCTCGCGCTGCGCTTCGTCGTCGGTGGCTGACGCATGAATGAGGTTGTCCATCCGCTCGCCGATTATGGCGTCGGAAGAATCCCTGAGCGGCGCAAGGGTGCCCAGCGCGCGGATGCATCCGGGCCTTTTTTCCCGCGCGATCAGCGGGTTGGTCGGGCCCGCTATGTCGCGGATCTTCGACACCGCGTCCGGCCCCTGATAGACAAACGCGATGACTCTGCGGTTTCCCGGAGCGGCGGGCTGGTGCAGGCGGCCGGTTATGTATTCGATGAGCGAAGGGAAAAAGACCTTGCCGCGGTGCTCGGCATAGTGCTCCTCCGCGAGCATCCTGCTGACATGCACGATTTTGGCGCCGGCGATCCGCAGGCCGGTGTGGAACTCCGAAAGCTGGGAAAGCACGTAGCCGGTCAGGGAATTTTTCAACGCGTCCGGTTTAATAAGCACGAGCGTCTGCTCAAGATCCTTGCTCACCATAAAATCGTCCTTTCAAAGTTTTAAGGAGAAAAATATCTGATGGCGTGCGTTTTTCCTATTCCATTTTATGGAGGAATTTATTTTGCTCGGGCGGATTTTGATACGAATAAATTCGGGCGAGCCGGCCTTTACGGTGACAGTTATCGATACGACATACTTGACCCCGGAACCTCGGTTCCTTTAATACGTCGTTTTTATATGCAGTAATTAAAAGTGCAATAAAAAGCAAGAACATTTTTTATTTATAGAAAAAAACCGTTTTCCGCAAGAGGACATTTTTTGTTTTTTTATTGTGAATTTGTGCAGACCTAGACCATATTATTTTCCTAACGAAAATACATGATGTTAACTGGTTGGGTTTTGGAAATTAACGAATATAATTTTTGGACAATATCGGCAATGATGAATTAGCGGGTAGAAAGCAATTTAGAACCAAAATAAGGGAGGAATTTTTATGAAATAAAAACAAATGGCAGAGGTTTTTGTAAAATTCATTCTCAAATCAACCAAATTAATTTCAAAAGGGAAGCAATTAACCGCTTATTCACGAAAAATCAAATTGCCAATAATAACGTTGTAGAATTCTTTTCAACCTAACAGAAAGGATCTCTTATGAAACTCAAACTTTTATTGGTTGCTGCGGCATCAATCGTGCTTTTTGTTTCCGCTTCATCTTCACAAGCACAATGCGGTGGAACGTATTATACCATGAATGTCACTCAGGTGTTTAGCGGCCCATATCCCGAAGGGGATGCAATTGTTTTTTGGGGTACGGGAGCTTCGGGAGCCAACGCCGGCTTTTATTATTTCAATCTTACCGGCACGGAAGCATCAAGGGAAATGGCTTCCCTAGTTATGCT
>JBAVGL010000252.1:0-4552 GCA_049684795.1 Chitinivibrionales bacterium
GGCAAGTTGGACTGCGTCCAATACTGGTTTAAATAATTCTCAGATTGTCTCCCTTGCTTTAAATGGAAGCACAATCTTTGCGGGGACTGCAAGCGGTGTTTTTCGGTCCTCGAATAATGGGGTAAGCTGGATTGCGGTTGATTCCGGCCTCACGAATACTACTGTTAAAAGTTTTGCTTTCTGCGGTAACCATATTTTTGCGGGAACTGCAAGCGGAATTTTTGTCTCAACCAATGCCGGAGCAAGCTGGATCGCGGTTGATTCTGGTCTTACAAATACTTTCATCAACGCTTTTGCGGTAAGTGGCAACAATATCTTTGCGGGGACTGATAGCGGCATCTTCCTATCTGCTAATTTCGGAAAAAGTTGGATCGCAGTTGATTCAGGTCTTACAAATACTTTTGTCAACGCTTTTGCGGTAAGTGGCAACAATATCTTTGCCGGGACTGCAAGTGCTCTTGCGAGGATTCCATGCGGCATTTTTCTATCAACCAATAATGGGAGCTGTTGGAATAAGCTCTCCAACGGACCTGAAGGCGATTTCACGGAGTCTGATGTCTCCGCTTTTGCCGTATGCGATAGCACTATCATTGTTGGGATCTATGATAATGGCGGCTATCTATCCACTAATAATGGAGCAAGTTGGACATCGATTCCGGACCTCGCTGGACATTATTACAACGAAACAAGCATGACGGAAGTCGTTATTTACTCATTTGCAGTAAGCGGGAAATATATCTTTGCCGCCACTGGCAGAGGTATTTTCTGCTCAACCGATAACGGAACAAGGTGGACCTTGGTCGATTCAACTGGCCTTCCGCATAATATCTACCCTTCTGGATTCAATTACCTTGCCGTAAGCGATAGCACAATCTTTTACGGGTCCTCTTATAGCGGTATATGGCGCAGACCTGTTTCAGAAATGGTGGCTATAAATAATCTTGAATCTCGCCAAAAAATGTCGCAACCGGGGAACTTGAAAATACTTTCCAAAAGACACGATAACCTGAATGTAACCGTTCAATTCTCTCTTTTGCATTCCGACCAGGTTGCCATTAGAATTTACAACCTCTCAGGCCGGGAAATCGAAACCTTGGTCAACAAAAATCTCGGAGCCGGAGCGCATAGCATTTCCTGGGACCCGAAAAATGTTGCTGCTGGATGCTATGCGGTCAAAATGCAGGTTGGCTCAAATGTATACGTAAAGAATATTCCGGTTTCAAAATAAGAAATATTCGACATTTTCATAGGACCTCCGTCAAGATTTGAAAGTTTGCTTTCGCCTTGACATTGTAAACATGACAATCCCTAAATCAAATAAATCCCGGTTCATACAATGTTTTTCCAATCCCGTAATCCTTTAATCCGTGTAATCCTGGTTCAGACAATGTTTATCAGCCTTTTAAATTGCAGGCTTTTTGCGCCGAAATTAACCAATAGACCGACTTCCATTTTGTAAGCTTCAAGGTAATTCTTCGCTTGCGCCAGATGCACGTCTTCCAATTCGATGATCGCCTTGAGTTCGACCATTACTTTGCCGTCGACGAAAAAGTCAACGCGCCGGGTCCCGATATTCTGCCCTCGATAAAAAATCGGCAATTCCTTTTCCCGCTCGAACAATAGTCCTTGGAAGCCCATTTCAATCTCAAGCGCGCGCTGATAGATGACTTCCTGAAACCCATTTCCCAGAGCTTTATGAACTTCCATTGAGCAACCGATAATCTTATGCGTTAATTCTTCGTGCTTCATATTTATGCTCCCCTGCATCCAATCCCGTAATCCATTAATCAGTGTAATCGTGGTTCAGACAATGTTTTTCAAATCCTGTAATCCTTTAATCCGTGTAATCCAGGTTCAGACAGTGTTTTTCTTATTCCTCCGACACATACCGTACCTTAACTTCCGACAAACCCGCCTCTGCAATTTCTTCTACCTTAAAAAGTTGAATGCCGGTTTCCTGCCGCGTCATCACTTGAAAACCATGATTATTATTGCGATATTTTAGAGGGCCTTCTAATTTTGTGTAGGATTCAACAAATTCATCATGGCTGGCAATGCGATTGGCTAACAAATTATTTGCAATCGGCAAAAACGCTTTTTCCTGGTTGAGGATAGTCTCAGAAAAACCTTTGTCGATTTCAACGCCTATGCTGTTGCGTCCGCATGCAATCGACGCAAGCGCGGTCGTGCCGGTCCCCATGAAAGGGTCCAGGACAACGTCGCCGTAAAGCGAGTACATATTAATCAACCGATACGCCAGCTCAAGCGGATACGCCGCGCTGCGGTCACGAAGTTCGGAATGATTCAGGCCTTGCGAAGTCCCCTTGAAATCCCAGATATCCGAAAACCATTTGTTCCGCTCTTCCCAGAAAAACGAACTTTTCATTCTTTCCGATTTCCCGGCCTCGGTCCTGAATTCCCGCTTGGCGCCTTTGCGAAAAACCAGGATATATTCATGCTCCAAGGTCACATAAGCCCCCGAAGGCAGCATGCCCGATCCCATGAATTTGTTTGGAGCATTCGTTTGCTTTCTCCACAGCATGGCGGGCAAAGTGTCAAAACCGAGCGCCCGGAAAGAACTGATGATCTTTGCATGGTTTGGGTATAGTTGAAAGCGGTCCCCAATTGTTCTGGTCGCGTCTCCTATGTTTACGCATGCGAATGAACCGGGTTTAAGAACTCTATATAATTCGCCCCACACTTTGTCCAATTCACGGTGCATGGCTTCGAAAGCGGCATTGCCATTGTTTTCGCGCAGCGCTTCCTGAGCGTCCTTTGACAAAGTGGAAAACAGTCCGTCCCACATTTGAATCATTGGGTATGGTGGCGATGTAACGACCAGATCAACCGAATCGCCGGCAATGCCGGTCAATGCGCGGGAATCCGCGAAAATGATTTTGTGTTTGGTTTGCATTGTTGTCAAGGTTTTTTGTCCTCATGCCTCTTGTAATCAAAATACTTTTCGTTTGCCCGATTAAAGTGAACGATCGTATTTTTAATTGCAATTGACAAATAAGCCGAAATTTATTTTGTTCAAAAATGCCGTTTTACCTACTTTTAACGGAGAAGGAGTTTGTATGAAAACATTAAGGCTCGCCGCCTGTCTCGCGGCAACGGTGTTCTGTTCGTTTTCTTTTTCCCAGGACTCCGCTTCGGCAATAAAAAGCCCTTCGGCGGTTTTTACCGTCGACAGCTTGGTTTTCGCCGCAAGTATTGATTCGAAGGAGCCCGTTGGAATTAATACCGAATTTGAGGCCTCAGTAGGTAAAGTATCCTGTTGGACAAGAGTTACATCCTCCCAGGCGCCCACCCCATTGAAACATATCTGGTACAAAGATGACAAAAAAGTTTTTGAATTGCCCCTTACGCTTAAATCCCAATCCGGACGTCTATGGAGCACAAAATCGATTTCGGCGGGAAATTGGAAGGTCGAAATCGTGGATGACGCGGGCAATGTTGTAAAGTCCGAGACCTTTGTTGTCAAATAACATAATTCAGCTACAGAGACTTATTTGCCTTGCGGGTTAGTTGCTCTAGCATCGAACAGATTTGATTAAGGGAATTCTCTATCGCAGGAATCTGAATGATCTCAACATTTCCCTGAAAACAGGATAATCTTTTGAGAATTGCTCTTCCGATCCCGACATGAATTGAAGGCTATAGTATCTCCCGTTGTAAATAAATTCAACGGAACAATTCGTCGGGCCCTTGGGGTTCCATGCCTTCAATTCATGGTTATCTATGGCCATTTCCTTTACATCCTTCAGACGGCTGGATATCACTTTTGCACCAATTTTAAGTCCTTTGATTTTTTCTTTAATGTCTTTTGAAATCGTATCTACGGATGAATTTATTTGAAACGTAGTGCCGTTTTTCGTGGCGTTGCCGGAAGAAAGACAGAAGGGAACAACCTTTTCGTTCATGTTATCAATGGAAATAAAGGTGTGTTTATCGGAGGTCCCGGTCTCCGTTACGGTATGCAATTTCATAAACCAGTTTTCTGGAAACGATATCTGATAATGCTGGCTGCTGTTAATGTAGGTTTTGTATTTAACGGCGTCCGTGTCTTGTGCATATGTCAATTTACTACCTATTATTCCAAACAGGATTAATTTCCAATACAATGTTTTTTTCATAATTGTAATTTAATATAAGGCGCTTTAAAATATTAGTTTTTTAGACTACCTTGGTACACTATTTGCCTGTTTCATGGACCGTATGATTTACATCAAATATCACTTGCCCGCGTTTCTCCAAGGACGGATATCCGAACCTGCGTACAACAAATGGCTCAACGCGAAGGCGAATACCTTGCGTCAACGCGACCTGAAAACCAAACGCGCATTCGCCGAGGCGAACTCAAAGGCGATGTACAAGGAAAAAATCCATGCCGCGGTTATTGCAAACGGCCAATACGACCGCTACACCGGAGATGCGCTGCAATGGGAGCTTATCAGCACGTGGGACCCTAAAAAAACCAAGGTCCTGCAGGCTAGCTATCGCGACAAATTCCTTCTCATGCCCACCGTCGACCATGTCGACCCCGAAGGCG
>JBAVGL010000253.1:0-6750 GCA_049684795.1 Chitinivibrionales bacterium
CTCTCAAACGATTTCATGATCCCCGGAAAATACAGGCTGGAGATAAAATACCCGGGAAGTTTGTATGAAAAAGCCACGAGCGACATCGTCGTTCCGCGAGGTGAAGTGGTCAACGTCACCAAGGCACTTGAAAAAAAGAGCGCCCTTAACGGAAAAGCAGTGGCGCGGCTTTGCCTGGGCGCGGGCGCTATCGCGGGTTTTGCCCTGGCCCTTGCCGAGCGGGATGACCATAATTACGGAGGAACTAATGGTTCCCTCACCGGGCACGCGCTGGGAATAACAGCGGGGATTTTGTGTGTTGTAGGTTTTGAAATCGTAGCATTTTTCTAATATGAATAATCCCCAAAAAGATCCAGGCTCCGAAAGCCTCGGCTCTGAAAGCCTCGGCAAAACGTTCGTTGAAGGGGCCGGCGCAAAAACGGGGTCGCATTCGCTAAGCGCCACGGGCAGGGTCGACGCGACCTCCTTGCGCGCGGCGAACCCATACCAGGGCGCCGGGGTTGCGGCCGGTATCGCGACCAACCTGCCGAGCGGCAACGAACCTGTTCCTCTGGGCTCGGGTACCATCGTCGGCCTGCTCGGAGCAGGGGGCATGGCCCGAGTTTACAAGGTCTGGAACGATAAACTCGAAGTCTTCAGGGCTGTAAAAATCCTCATTCCCAACCAGCAGGGCGATATGAGGAACCGTTTTGAGACTGAAGCGAAAATCACCGCGAAATTGCATCATCCCAACATCGTTGAGATTTACAATGTCGGAGACTGGCAAGGGCTCCCCTACCTTGAAATGGAAATCATCGACGGAATGTCGCTTGAGTCAATTATTTCAAAAACGGGAAAACTGCCGCCTTCCGTGTGCTGCGCAATTTCCATTTTCATGGCGCGGGCGCTTGCATACGCGCACGGTCAGCAGTTCCTGCTTTACGGCAAAAATTACCATGGCATCATCCACCGCGACCTGAAACCCGCTAACATAATGATTTCTTCACAGGGCGCGCTCAAGCTCATGGATTTCGGCATTGCTCGGCCGACTGAAGCAAGCCTTCACACCGTTGATGGTAATATCGTGGGCACCATGCAATACCTTTCTCCCGAACAATTGGACGGGACCGATATCGATTGCCGCGCGGACATTTATGCCTTCGGCGCGATCCTCTACGAAATGCTTACCGGGACAAAAACGTTTCCGCAGGAAACTATCACCAACCTCATGAAGCAAAAGATCCTCAACGAATACCGGAAATTCGAAGATTTCGATTTCAGCGTCCCCGCGGGGCTGGCCAGGATATCGCAGAAATGCCTGCAAATCGCAAAGGAAAACCGCTTCGCCGACGCAAACGCGCTCCTCAAGGAATTGGAATCGGTCCATCGCTCGCTCAGCCCGGAATCGGCCGAGTTCATGCTGAAAGCTTTTATTACCGATCCCGGCAGCATTCCCGAAGTCTCGCATGGTAAAGGCCCTTTCCGGATAAGCCGCAAGATCATCATCGCGCTTGCCGCCGTGGTTTTGGTCGGTGCGCTGATCGCGGTTTTTGTGGTGACCGGCCCCAAGCCCGCGCCGGTAGAGCAGCAACCTGCCGCGCGGGCCCAAACTCCCGTCAGTCAAAAGGTCGCGCCCGCGCAACCCCCGGCCCAATCGCAGCAACCAGAACCCTTGAAACCGCTTGTCCAGCAGGAGCCGGAACAAAAAGTCCCTGCGCAGCCATATTCCCATTCTACCGAAACTAAAATGCAATCGAAGACGCGATCCGGTTTTCAACATGCTCAAAACCCAAAAAACGTCTCCTTGGAAAAAAACAATCGGGACTTTCACAATAACAACCAGGAACCCACATCGCTTGCCCAACTTCAAAAGACGTATGAATCGAACGATTTGTTCATCGTGGGAAAATTGGCCATGCAAAAATCTTCTTATAGCGACGCGGTCCTGGCGCTTTCAAACGTTCCAAGGAACAGTCCCGACCACGAAAAATCGCTTCTTCTGCTCATCAGCGCATACATGGAGACCAACCGGTCAAATGATGCTCAAGCAATCATTCAAAGCGAAAAAATCAACGACGCCGAATACTATTTCCTTGCCGGAAAGCTTTTACAGCAACAGGGAAGAAACAAGGAAGCGCTTGACCATTTTCAGGCGGCTCTTACGAAACCAAGCAATCTCAGGAGCATCGCGGACGTCCGCAATGACGCCCTTTATTATACGGCAATCGCCTACCGGGACATGTATATAAGCGACCCATCTCCCGACAATCGCGGGCTGGCGCTCCAGGCTTGGCTTGTCGTTAAAAACGTTTACCGCAACAACCCCAACAGCCCTCGTTACCGCAAGGCGGTCGAAGAATTGGCCACTACCAAGTAATGTCTGGCTAACCCACAAGGTGGATAAGTCTCTGTATGCAGGAATTATATACGCAGGATGCCTGCCTACCGAAGCGATAGCGCAGGCAGGCGTATATGATTCAGCTACAGAGTCCAAAATCAGCTCTTTTCTCTCTTTAACAAAGCCCTTGAATTCCATGTTCCTGCAAATATATTTTCTATTACCTCATTATTGACTTTAAAAACAATCGATTTTTATTGGGAAGGACGCATATGAAAAGGCGCGCATTGGCCCTCTTGTTGATAGCGGGAGTCATGACACTTCATGCGGAAACCCGGTTATCGGGTGAAATTCATTCGGCCTCTTTGGACGCTTCGGGAAATCCCTATATTATCGACAAGGACATTTCAGTGCCCGCGGGCAAACAACTGGTGATAAAGGAAGGCTGCGTGTTCCTCTTCAACGGTTTCACGGGCCTCGCCGTTCTTGGCGACCTGTCCGTGGAAGGCTCTTCCGACAAACCGGTCATTTTCACATCTATCAACGACGGCGATTTCAACCCCAAAAGCACCCAGCTTCCCAACCCGTTCGATTGGAACGGTATAATCATCGCCCGTGAATCGGGAAGCGTGCACATGCAGAATTTCCAGCTTCGCTATTCGGTATACGGAATAAAATCCCAGAACGCATTGATGACCATCCAGAACGGCGTTTTCCGGCAGAACGGCCAGTTCCATTTCACCATGGACGATAAAATCCAGTACGTCCAGGACAATATACCCTATTCGTACAACATCGGCTCGTCGGGCGAAAAGCCCGCGGCGGGCGAAGCCGCGGCGAAAACGAAACAGACAAATAAATCATCGTCATCTAACACAAGAAATATAATCCGGTATTCGTCTTTGGGCGTCGGCGTTGTTGGAATCGCGCTGGGCGCCGTGTTTGCCCTTCAAGCGAACTCCACGGTAAACAAAATGAATAACTTAAGTCCCACGCCGGAAAACCAGACCCAATGGAACAGCCTGAATTCCGACCGGCAAAACCAACAAACATTATGCGCTGTATTCTTCGGTTTGGGCGGCGTGGGCGTGGCGGGTTTCGTTCTCACCTTCGTATTTTAATTCCCGATGGCGTTCATGAACAACCGTTTTTTCGGATACATCGAGGGCTATTATGGACGAATGCTCTCATGGAATGAACGGCTGTTGCTTCTTGACCAAATGCACAATAAAGGCCTGAACGCCTACATCTACGCTCCCAAGGAAGACCCTTTTCACCGCCGGGATTGGCGGACGCCCTACCCTGCCGCATGGCGGGCCTCATTTAAAGCATTTGTCAATCATGCGGGCAAAAACGGCATCAGTATTATGGCGGGCGTCGCTCCCGGATTGTCGTTTGATTATCTCAGCGCCGCTGATTATGCCCGGCTCCGTGAAAAATGCGCGTCTTTCATAAAAACCGGCGTCCGATGCATCTGCCTCTTAATGGATGATATTCCGGCCAGGCTGCCTGCATCGTGCAAAAAAACATTCTCGTCTCTCGGTCAGGCCCACGGAAAGCTTTTAACTCGGCTGAAAGCGGACCTTTCACCCGATGTTTCGCTGTGGTTCTGCCCCACCGTTTACTCCGACGAACTGTCCAAGCAAAGCGGCGAGGCTTCGCGCTATCTGCCCGGTCTAGCGGCCGCCATGCCTTCAACCACGGTTATACTCTGGACAGGCAATCGGGTCATTTCAAAAAATATAAGCATGGAGTCCCTGCGCCAGGTCAACATATTGTTTAAGGGCAATATTTGCCTGTGGGACAATCTTTACGCAAATGATTATTGTCCCCACAGACTTTTCATCGGGCCATACGCAAGCAGGACGCCCGCGATTGCGCAATCAACGCGCGGAGTGCTTTTAAACCCCACCGGCCTTGTATATACCGATATGTTTTTGCTGTCGCTGCTGGCCGGTTTTCGCGATGGCATCGATCCGCGGCGCGCATGGAAAGCCAACATTTCAAAATTGCCTTTTGCAAAGGGATTGGGGCTCATTGCGCCTTTCATCGACCTTCCCTATTCCGGTCTTCGGGAAAAGACCTTTTCGGCTAAAAATATCAAGCGCTGTCAGGCGGCGCTTAAAAAGCTGATCTGGGAATGGAAATCACCCATGCAAAGAGAATGGTATCCTTTCCTGTACATGCTCGATTGCGACTTAACGCTTTGCCGGCAAACACGAAGTCCTCATACCCGTCGGTGGATAGATAAAAAGTATCCCGCGGTATTGGCGCGGGTCCTCAAAAGAACGCGGTCATAAACAAACTGTTACATGCAAACGAACTCCGAACAATTGGAATTAGCGCTTTTTCCATCGCCTTCCTTTAACGAATTGCTCTACAGGCAAGGAACCGCCAATCTAAACATCGTTTTCAATAAACGCCTGAAAAGGGGCTGGAGCGTAAAAATCAATCCCATGTTCGGCAAGCGCACCTTGACGGCCCCTGCGTATTTTGAGGATGCTCCTGAAAATATAAAATCAGCGCTCATTGAATGGGCGCTTATGCCCGCGACCCGAAGACGCAAAAAGCAAACCGCGAACGCGCGGAGAAAAAAACAACTCGAACATTTGGTCTGGGAGTATGTCGAGGCCAGCGGGAACAAAGCGGAAAAAAAGTTTTCAATCAATCCGCACACACTGCAAACAGCGGGCCGCGTTTATAATTTGCGGGAGGTGTTTGGCACGCTCAATACCACATATTTCAGCGACAAACTTGTATCGCACATCAGGTGGAACAGAAGCTATTGGCGGTCATATCAAACATTTTATGTTGACAAGCAAGGCAGGCGCAACAGCCTTATTTCCATTGCGCGGACGTATAACCGGCCGGATGTGCCGCGTTTTGCGATAGAGGGCATCGTTTTTCACGAAATGCTGCATATCGCCGTTCCGCCTTATAAGCGCGGTCACCAGAACGTGATACATGGAGCGGAATTCAAACGGGCCGAGAGGCAATTTCCATTCTTCAATGAATGGCGAAGATGGGAAAAGGACCATTTAAAAAGTTCCAATGACTGATTATCTTTTAATTATTTTGCATGCGTAGCTTCTTTTAAAATAAGGATATGTATCATGTCCGTTATTCCAGGTCCCAAGGGAACGCGGGATTTTTACCCCGAAGAAATGGCGTTCCGTGAACATATTTTTTCTTCATGGCATGCTACCTGTAAACGTTACGGGTTTGAACTCTATGACGGGCCGATGTTCGAACATCTGGAGCTCTTTACCCAGAAATCCGGCGACGAAATAGAAAAGCAGTTATATACCTTTGAAGACAAGGGCGGAAGGCTCATGGCGCTCAGGCCGGAACTGACGCCCACGCTCGCCCGCATGGTGGCCTCAAAAGGCACGAACCTCAAGCGTCCCGTCCGCTGGTATTCCATTCCCCGGCTTTTCCGCTACGAACGGATGCAGAGGGGCCGCTTACGGGAGTTTTTCCAGCTTAACATGGACATTCTCGGTATCAAAGACGTGAGCGCCGACGCGGAACTCATCGCCGCTGTTATTGACATGATGCGCGACCTCGGTTTTACCGACGAGGATTTTACCGTGCACATTTCCAGCCGAACGCTTCTGGAAGAACTTTTCACGCATGCCGGCGTTACTCGTGAAAGCGTTGGCGCGCTCTTTGATCTTCTGGACAAAAAACACAAAATTCCTCCGGATGAATTTGCCGGCGAACTGTCTAAACTGACGGGCGGCGGTTCACTGCAGGACCGGATAACCAGCATCCTTTCAACACAATCGCTGGCCGATGTCGCCGCAATCAATCCTTCGCTGAATTCGCTTACGGACTTGCGGGATCTTTTTTCCCTTCTTGACGACTACGGCATGGGCGGCTTTGTTTCGTTCGACATCGGCATCGTGCGGGGGCTTGCGTATTATACCGGCATCGTGTTCGAGGTGTTCGACAAAAAACGGACCCTGCGCGCCATAGCCGGCGGCGGCCGGTACGACAAGCTCGTCAGCCTTTATGGCGGTCCCGACACGCCCGCCGTTGGCTTTGCAGCGGGCGACGTTGTTCTGGGCGAGCTCATTAAAGCAAAATCAGGAGGACCGGCCCTGCCGCCGCGTTCCACGGTTTACGTCGTGTCATTTGACCAGGAACATCCTTCCAGGGCCATCGAAACCGCCGGGATCATCAGACGCGCAGGCATCTCCTGCGAATTTTCGCTAAAGAAAACGGGCGTCGGAAAGCAGATGGAACAGGCGCATGCCGCGCGCAGCCGCCGTGTGATTTTCGTGGCCGGGGATGAAGAAAAGGAAGGAAAAATTAAAATCAAAAACATGGAAACCGGCGAAGAACTGATTGTTGAGGCCGGAAAGTTGTTGGACAGCCTTTTTCTTGACTAACCTGCCTAAGGGCAGATAAGGTTCTGTACGGGTAATTAT
>JBAVGL010000254.1:0-6608 GCA_049684795.1 Chitinivibrionales bacterium
GCGCATAGGACAACCGGACCGCTTTTGATGATTTCGATTGTATTTCAAGGGACCTGGAGCCTAGAAGGACCTTCGACCGGGCGTTTTTTTCCAATGTTTTCCCTGGAGCGGTGTCCACGACGATTGATGAATCAGGCGCTTCATCGAACAGGCCCGGAACGCAGAAGACCATATTTAATACGTTCGAAACGCTGGATTTGGACGGGTAATACGGCGTGGGTCTTCCGGGGTCAAGGACGCCGTTTTTAAGCGACATTCCCGGGAGCATCTCCGAAATCCTGGCAGGCAATCCTTTATTGACATCGAGAGCATAGTAGGTATAAGCGCTTCCGCTGATAGCGGCTGTCAATAAACATAACTGAACGACGAAGATACATGCGGTCTTTCCCGAAAAATTGACGATTGCGACGTAGAAATCCGGAGAAACGACGCTCTTATGGATTTTCAGAAAAAAATTAATGCGTTCTTCCGGCAGCGGAGTTCTTTTTTGTTTCTGGGCATTCATGTTTTCATCCGGCGATCCTTGGAAACTCTTTGTGCCTTTACCATATAGCAAAGGCACACTTAGAGTTTATTATCCGCCCATGGGCGGGTCAAGCAAGCAATTTCCCGACTTTGGGGGCGGAGATCCTTTCAAAGTCCGGTACGGTACCGCCGATAAGCGGACGCGCATAATTTTTAAACGCGCCGGTCACCGTGGCGTTCTTTTCATCAATGAATTCATCGGGCATGCACTTTGATTCGCGCGCGACGGTCTCCAGGGGCGTAAGGAAATATTCAACCGAGTAATCACCGGTTCTGCGTATCGCGACGCTGCCGTCGACATCGGCCCAAACGGAGAACTGGACGGCCTTTTCGCCCACCTCGCGCGCCTCCGCGGAATCCACGTCCGACACAACGCCGAGAAAACTTCGCTGCAAATATCCGAACGTATCGCAGCGGACCCTCTTGATTTTCAATTTTTCCTTGACAATGTTCGAAAGCGCGTCTCCCAATGCGCCGGTGCCGGAAAGTTGCACGTTTCCATGCGCGTCTTTTTCGCTTTTGCCGTTGCTGAGCGTGGCTACAATCGGCGTTCCGCTTTTGTCCGTGACACCCTCCGACACCGCCACGATGCACCGTCCGTATTTTTTGTAAACGGTATCGACCTTCGCCAAAAAACTTTCGGAATCAAACGGTTTTTCCGGCAGGTAAATCGCGTGGGGCCCGTCGTCGGGGAATTTCTGCGCAAAGATGCTTGCGGCGGTCAAAAACCCGGCATGACGGCCCATGATAACCGCTATGTAAACGCCGGGAAGGCTGCGGTTGTCAAGGTTAATGCCGGCAAAAGCGAGGGTTACGAACCTTCCGGCGGAACCAAAACCCGGGCAATGGTCCGTTACCTTTAAATCGTTGTCGACCGTTTTGGGAACGTGGACGACGCGCAGTTCATATCCTGATTTCTTCGCGTTTTCATTGACGATCCTGCATGTATCAGCCGAGTCGTTGCCGCCGATATAATAAAAATACCGGACATCATGCGCTTTGAGGACCTTGAATATCTTGTTGCAGTATTCTTCATCGGGTTTGTCCCGTGTTGAAAACATCGCGGAAGACGGCGTCCGCGCAACGACTTCCAGGTTATGCGTCGTGGCCTGGGTCAGGTCCAGAAATTCTTCGTTGATTATGCCGCGAACCCCGTTAATCGCGCCATAAATGTTTTCAATGCACGCATATTTTCGCGCCTGCAATACCGCGCCGACCAGACTTTGATTTATGACGGCCGTTGGTCCGCCACCCTGGGCGACTACGGCTTTTCCCGTTAATTTTGCCACAATGACAACTCCTGTTAAGGTAACTGATTATACATGATAAGCTCCCGCGTTTCCGCGAGGCCATTTAAAATAGAAAATTGGGGCCGCAAATACAAGCCCAAGATAGGAGCAGGCAGGGAGTAATCGCATTTCAGCGGCGCAATTGCGCAGAAAAAACCGTGTTTTCTATCTCTCTTATGTTCTATAAATTGGCACGTCTATTGCTTTTTATACGTGAGGTATTTGAATATTATAAAAGGAGGATTTATGGTTTTCAGAAAAAGTTTTGTACACATTCAAGCTTGCCTTTTGTTATTCGCTTTTATGCTGCCCGGTTTCGGCAATACGTGTGATTCAACCTGTACATCAAACGTCAATATTTTAAAAAAAAGCGATCTTGGAATCGGCGCGGGTTGGGTGGACATGAAAACGCTCAATGACAAGCTATCAAGTCTCGAGTTATCGGAATTCAAGTCCTACGGACTTTCGTTGGACCTTGAGCATCAAACGGTCATCAACAGAATGATGTTGGGCGGTGAAATTAAAGGGCTTTTCTTCAAAAGCACATTGACGGGTAATACAATGAGCTCTTTCATGGCCGGAGAGATCTTCATGAAATCGGGGTTCAATGTCATAAATACCGAGCACGCCAACGTGTATCCTTATCTGGGCATTGGCGCCGGGCTGATGAATCTTGTCATCGGCAACAAAGACACTCCGTTTGACAGTGCAATGGCGCACCCCACTACGAACATGAGCCTGTATCAGGCCCGGTTCCTGATAGACCTCGGTATCGGATTCGACCTTCTTGGAGGCCCGAACTTTTCACGATTGGGTTTAGTGGGCCTGCGGGCCGGATACACTTTCGATCCGACCAAGTCGGACCGCTGGATGCGGGACGGACTTTATGTGACCGACGCTCCCCAGCCGACTTTGAACGGCGCCTACGTCATGGTAACTATTGGAGGTGCAAGTCGAAAATCCGTAAATATGAAAGACTGGAAACGCCCTCACGAAGGTTCGCATCACGACGAGAGTGAATAAGCGGGACTTTTTTGCCGGTAAATGCCGCATCCTTTATTTGCATCGTTTTAAATGGAAAGCTTTATCACTCTATCCATCATCGGCCTGCTTGTTGGAATCGTGTTTTCCATGCCGATCTGGGGACCGGTAAGTATTTTTATCGCGACCAGCGGTCTTCAAGGCCGATGGATTTATTGCGTTTCCGTCGCGCTGGGATCGGGAATTATAGATTCATTGGTATGTTTTATTGTAATTCTGGGCTTTACAAAAGTAATGGGCGTATTGTCGCCGTTCGTCCCCTATCTGTTTCTATGCGGCGCGGCGGTCCTTTTCATAATGGGGACGCGGATCATAATGACCGGAATAGACCCGCATCGAACCGGCGGGGCGATAAAAAAACGAGCAATCAATAAAAATATGGCCGGGTTCTGGGCGGGTGCTATTCTCAATGCCTCCAATCCGTCAATTCTTTTCGGATGGTTGTCGTCTTCCTTTCTGGCCATTTCATTCGCGGCTTCCCTGGGATTCAATGTCGGCGGATTTGACCCTTGGGGTCGTGTTGTGTGTTTTGGGCCTCTTTTTTTTATCACGGGCGGCAATAGCCTTGATCGGCCCTTTATTTTCCGGTTAGGTTTTGTAGACATTGCGCATAGATTCATGCCTGTTCCAAGGTCCTTACTTCGATTTTGGTCATTTTCATCAGCGCCTGCATGACCCTTTTGGACTTTTCGGGGTCTTTACTGGTCATCAGTTTGCCCAAGGCGGCGGGTACGATCTGCCACGACAGGCCGTATTTGTCCTTGAGCCACCCGCATTGTCCTTTTTGCCCGCCCTCGGATAATTTCTCCCAAAAATAGTCCACCTCATCCTGAGTATCGCAGTTTACCAGGAACGACAGCGCTTCGGTGAACTTGAATGGAGCGTCGCCGTCTATCCCCATGAATTTCTGTCCATTGAGCTCGAACACTGCGGTCAATACTTTCCCCTTCATTCCAGGTATTTCTTCTCCATAACGGACGATGCTAACTATCCTTGATTTTTTAAAAAGGGAAATGTAAAAATGCACCGCCTCCTCGGCTTTCCCGTCGGCGAACCATAAGAACGGGGTTATTTTTTGAACACGCTTTTTTGTATTCATAAACAATTTCCTCCATTTGATAAAATACGCTTAATTAAGGCATGCTAATTGCATGCCAATATTAGAGAAGCAAATTATTTGGAATTGAAGTCAGTGGTTTTTTAATTTTATCATGAAAATCATTCAAAATAAGGAGAAATAGGAATATGGCCTTAATTCTCAAAGATTTTACGGAAATTAAGGAATTGGGAAAGGGCGGGATGGGAGAGGTTTTCACCGCCACCCAGGTATCTCAAAAACGAAAAGTCGTGCTAAAAAAAATGGCGCAAAGCTGGTTTGCCAATCGGAACCAGCTTGAACAGTTCGAGCATGAGGCCAAATTAGCGGCGTCCCTGGATCACGACAACATAATCCAGATATATGATTTTGGTAAAGAAAACGGGGAAGAATATTTTGCGATGGAATATATTGACGGATCGGATATGGAAAAGCTTTTTGCCCAAGAATCGTTTCCCCGGGAAATCGGTCTTATGATCGCATTACAAGCCTTGAAAGGTCTGAATCATGCGCATCAAAAAGGACTGATTCATGGAGATTTCAAACCGAATAATATTCTTGTTTCAAAAACCGGTAAGGTAAAAGTCACTGATTTCGGCCTTGCGCAAGTAAGTTCGCAAGAATTGTCCGGGCCAAATGAAAGCTCGCGTTTTATTACCCCAGCCTACATGTCGCCCGAAGTAGCCGGAAGAATCGCGGAAATTGAACTTAGTCACAATGCTTTATTGGAAACAACGAAGGTAACGACGAAATTAATGTCTGGGAAAGAAAATCCCGAAATTGAGTCCAGGAGCATTTCAGGAGATATTTGGTCCGCGGGTGTTCTTCTCCATCGTATTTTATGCGGGAAGCTGCCATTCTCGGGAGAAACCATTTATGACCTTGCTCAATCAATTATCAATTCCAGGGAACCGGACTTTTTGAATTGCATGCCATTTCTCCCGGATGATTGCGCACAAATCATAAGTGCATGCCTTTCAAAAAAACCTCAAAACAGGCCATTGTCATTAGGACCCCTTATTAAATCATTGGAATTTCTCATTTCTGATATAGGTTTTCGCGATATCAATAAAGAAATCCAGAAGTTCATGACTGATAAAAATTCCGCGATCGATGAACTTGAGAAAGTCCTTTTAATTTATCATGCCAGCATGGCCAGCAAATGCTGGGCATTAGGGGCCACCGAAAAAGCCTCCGCGCATTTTGCCGAGTTTAATAAACTTGAACGAAATGGGAACGGCGCAAGCCAAGCTGATTTTGTATCTCCAGGCGACCCGGCGGTTAAAATTGGGAATTCCTCTTCCATTTTAAACAACGGTAAAACATTGTGGAAAACGCGGGGTAGATTTTTAACGCCAACGGCTTTAAAGATATTTTTTGCGTCAAGCCTAATCTTCCTCGCCTGCATGGGCATCGGTATTTCCCTGGCCATGCTTCATAATAAAAGATTAAACGGGGATGAAGAACGCGCTTATGTTCAAAAGACAAAAACCGTGGTCCCGCAGACTATTCCTCCCAGCGCAGCCCCGAACCGTGTCGCTGACGCGGCGGCAATCCCGTTAATACAAAGCAAAAGCGCCAAGAAAGAAGGTCCGGACCAAACTTCTTCGGGAAAAGGCTCCGGTCTTGTAAACATTGTTGTTAAACCTGTCTCGAAACCATTACCGGCCAAATCAGCCATTTTAAAGGTCAGAATAATACCTTCAAACTCATTTGTAATTCTGGACGGAAAGGATGTTCCCACGCAGGAAATTACAAAAGGGAAAAGAGTGGCGTCGGGCCCGCACCTTATTATCGCCTGGGCATTTGGTTTCGAGCCTTATCAGGCAACGCATCGTATCGAACCCGGCGCAACGCAGATCATAGATGTTTCGCTGGCAAAGGATGAAAAAGGCGCCGGTTTCCTTCATGTCTATTCATATCCGTGGGCCGACCTCTACGTCGATGGTTTGTTTCAAGGGACAACGCCGACACCGAAACCGCTGTCGTTTACGGAAGGTGAACACGCCCTGCTATTGAAACGGGAAGGATATAAACCATTTTCAGAAACCATCCGCATTTCGAAAGGCCAGGTAACGCATATCCAAAGCGATCTGGAAAAACTGGAAGTCGCCGGAAAATGACCATGTTGTCATTGCATCTTCAAAAATGAATCAACGGTTTCAACAGGTAAGAAAAGCATGTTTATATTTCGAAAACACTATGTTCTGATTTCGACATTCATCGGTGCATTGGCGGGAGATTTGGTTTTTCACCCTGTCAGCGATCTTGTATATACGTTTTTGGAAAAGAATGAACGTCTTGGAATATATAGCCATAAGTTCAGTTTTCATTTAGTGTGGGAAATTGTTCGAAATACCATCAGCCTGCATGACCTTCCCGATGCCCTTGTCTATATTCTGCTTTCGGGTCTTTTAGGTTATTTTTTCGGCTTGTTCATGAGCAATCACCAAAAAATAGAGGCTCACCTGAAGGGCTTTTCGGTTATCGGCATGAACACCTCATCGATTCTTCACGATTTGGGAAATCCCGTCACAGGAATCATAGGCTTTGCAAAATTAGTCAAGGCGGAGCCGAGGGAAAATATCCGCAATGATTATTGCAATCGAATAATTTCTTCAGCGGAAACAATTTCACGGATGATGATTGATATTAAG
>JBAVGL010000255.1:0-3010 GCA_049684795.1 Chitinivibrionales bacterium
TTGGGCGGAGGCATTTTGGGTATCCTGGAAAACGGTCAATATATCCAGGACGTTAAACATGTTAATGAAATTAAAGGCGATTTATTCAATAATTTGAGCCCCGATTATCAAAACGCGCTTTCAAAAAGGAACGATTCGGTTCTGTTAATGGGGCTTGGATATTTCTTGTGCATCGCCGGAGCCTGCGGATTTTCATGGACATTTACTTTTTAGAAACTCTTGCCTGTCCGCGCCGCGTTTCCCGCGCGGTGTGGACAGGCTTAGAGTATCTTACCTGCTGTCCTGCCTGCGTTGCCGCTTCGGCAGGCAGGCGTTAAGCAGGACAGCAGGTTGAAATATGCACTTATGAAACTGTCAATCAACAATACGGCCTCCCCGCTAGTGTGGGTTTGTACGGCCCTGTTTTTCTTTTGTTCCAAGGATTACAACCCCTTTACCGACCCGTCGAACGCCCGCGCCGTGGTGAAATACAAGAGTTTCCGTGACATTGACACTATCGGGATATTCAGGGCCGAGACGCTCCAGGTTGAAGTCACGGCGCGGGACCTTGTCGATTCGTTTTCAGTCGAGACGTCGAATAACCGTTTGTTCGGCGACTCCACGGTGCGGGCGCGCCCTTCGCCGGTTATTCCGGCGGTGGTGTTCGCATTTTACCTGTCTTTTGTCGACACCGGCTGGCAGAAGGTGACGGTCAACACGTTCAGGAAAAACGGGGATAAGGCCTCGGTGGACTATTTACTCTTCTGCACCTCGCCGCTGCGCCAGGATTCCATAGGCGGCGACTATGGCGACAACGTTCTATTGAAAACACAACCGGTTTCCGATGCGGACGTCGTCTATCATTGGGATTTCGGCGACGGCATGGCTTTTGAAAAAAACAAGCCGGCCGATACGGTGCAGATCACTTTGTTTCTTTCGGGAAAGGCGGGCTTTTTATGGGTGTCCGACAATTCGGGAAAGAACAATTCGCCGAAAACGCAATTTTCATTTTCATTTAGAGACACCAGCGGGCCGACGATCGTCTGCATCAACAAAAACGCTAAGAACGATACCATACAAACGGGAGACTCCACGTTCACGTTCCTTGCGCGGATCAATGCCCTTCAGAACACCAGTGTCGGTTCGGCAAGCGTCAATGGTCAGTCGTTTGATATCGTCGATGCCAGTCAGCAGGTCTATGTGAAGACGTTATTCGGTCTTGCGGGCCATACACAGTTGGCGGGGGCGTTGACCCTGTACATTAAGGCCACCGATAGTTTCAATAATATTTCCGAAAAAGTTTTTTATGTCGTGTATAATGCCGCCGTCGGCCCCAGTAGCGGTATTGTGCTGTCCGTCGTCAGTCCGATCCTGGACATTAACAATACGGCAACGGTCCCGAATTCCCAAGAACCCATTGTTGGAAGCATAACGAATTATTCAACGCAACCGTTCAGCGTTTTCATGCGTTTGCGCGTGAACGGGTCGCCGCGGTCGAACGTCGACACGCTGGCGCTGCCGGTGGCCCAACAGGTCACGTGGACGTTTATAACCGCCCTCAATGAAGGGCCGAATCCGATGACCGTTACCGCCTACAAGCTGACCGGAGACTCCTGCGCGGGGGAGAGTTTTACCGTGATGTACGATTCTGCGATGGCGAGAAGCGATACGCTGCACCCGAAGATCCTCGACGTCAGCGCGGGGGGCACGCATAATTTTTACACCACGAAGGACAGTCTCGTGCTGCGGATCATCGCGGTCGGCGAAGGCAGAGGCATAGATAGCCTGATTGTCAACGGGATATCTTTAACGTCCAGCCCGGAAGCAAAGGGATATATTTGGTATGACACGGTTCAGACCTTTCACAGTCATACGGCGGGCCTGGTGCAGATAAGGGCGATTGACAGCAGCAACCGTTCAACCGATACGTCCGTGAACGTTTACAAAAACCGCCTTCCGATCGTCGTGACCCCGCCCAACCCGCCCGACCCGCTTGTCGCGGGCGCTACCTATCGTGACTCCATCCTTGCCTGGGACCCTGACTTCGATGTGATCACCGTGCAAAAAGTTTCGGGGCCTTCGGCGTTGACGGTTTCTTCGAATGAATATATCCAATGGACCCCTTCGGCGAATGATACGGGGCAGCGGATTCTTACGCTCAGCATTTCCGATGGCTACCAATCAATTGCGTATAATTGCACGCTTAATGTCGTTGCCCCGACGACCGCGCAGGAGCAGCCGGTCCGTTTCGTCACTACTCTGCAGGCATTTCCGGCATATCTTGAGGTGGGGAAGGACTCGCTTCTGGTGACTTTACAGACAGTAAACGGGACGGCGCCGCTGGTTTTTGGCGCCATAATCCGCGCGACCAATACGGCGCTGTCCGTTCAGGGCAATGTCGTTGAGTGGAAGCCCGCGCTTACGGACACGGGTTCGGTCGGGCTTATTGTCACGGTATCGGACGCGATGAGAAAGGCGGATACGCTGCTGCCGTCGATCCTGGTTGTTCCGCCGAACCGGCCGTTTACCGTGAGCATGTCGCAGGCTGCCCCGGTCGCGGCGGACAGCTCGCTGGACTTGAGCAAGGCAGTGGGGCCGGACACGCTGCGTTTTGTCATTAACGATCCCGATAATCCGCTCGTCGAACAACATACGGTGAAGATTATCCAGTCCCATGCAGAAACCGTGAGCTCGCTTGATTCTTCCCAGTCCTTTATGGTCATTTTAGACCCCGCGCGCGTCAGCGCATCCGTTTTAAGAGACACGATCGAAGTGATCGTGACGGACAAGGCCGGGCATAGCGATTCGTTGGCGTATCATACCATATATCACACGGTTTTTGCGGCGAAGAAAATCGTGATTAACACCACTTCAGGCAGCGGCGGAGCGGGGGTTGTTAACCCGGTCATGAAGTTCCCGATGCTCGTGCGTCTTGATAAAACAAACTTCGATTTTACCAATGTCAATAATGCCGGATCGCCCCTTGGGTTCCAAAAGGCGGACGGCACACTTTTGCCTTTTGAGATCGAGC
>JBAVGL010000256.1:0-1525 GCA_049684795.1 Chitinivibrionales bacterium
GTATACGCATTAGGCGCATTTCATTTGATAACCGGCTCAAAGATACAATGGCGGCACTTGTTTCTTTCCGGAATACCGATTCTGCTGCTTTACAAATTCAGGCCGCATATCGCGTCCGTGTTTTTAATAAGCCTGCTTATCGGCATGTATTTAAAATCCGTCAATAAAAGGAATTTCGCGTCCGCGAATACGAGGATATTAAATGGGGTACTTGTCCCTTTCGTTCTGGCAATCGTTTTGGTGATCGGGTCTATATATTCCCTGAGGAACTTGACACAAAGCAAGTCAGTTTCCGTTGAAAATGTCCGACAATCTCTAATACATGCCACCGAAGTCGGCTCCTTTGGCGGTTCGGAGACCGAGCTTGCTCAGGAGATGCGGGAAAATCCCGATATTGTTTTATCTCCCAGGCAAATTGCTATAAATATATTCATGCTTTTGTTCGCTCCCCTGCCGTGGCGAATACGCGGCGCCGGCGATGCAATCGCGTTTTTATCCAATATTTTGCTGTTGATAATATTTGTCCGGTATTTCAAAAAGTTCACCTTATCGGATGTTTTCCAGAAATATCTGCTTATAGTATGCGGTTTGTTAATTCTTCTTCTTTCCTTCATGACCGGAAATGTGGGCCTCATTCTCAGACAAAAGACAATTTTACTTCCATTTGTTTTCCTTTTTTTATTCCGGGGCAAACCTTCCGGTGCTGTGACAAAAATGATGGTCCACTCCGACTCACTTCGACTTCGCTCAGTGACCACCGCTCAGTGACCGAATTTATCAATTTAAAGGTCTTAAACCATGTGTTCAATTTCCGGTATTTTAGACTTTAACAACAAAATCGACGGGAACGTCCTTCAACAATTCCTGCGCACGCTGAGACACCGAGGCCCGGACGATTGCGGGACGTTCATCGACGGGCCTGTCGGCTTCGCGCACACGCGGCTTTCGATTCTCGATTTATCGAGCGCCGGCCACCAGCCGATGGCGTCGGAGTCCGGCAGGTTCATCATCTGTTTCAACGGCGAAATTTACAATCACCTGGAGCTGCGCAAGCGCTATTTGTCCGACCACCTTTTCAAGGGCACCTCCGATACCGAAACGCTCGTGGAGTTGTTTTCGCTTTTCATGACTCGAAATAAAACGGCCGCGTCATTTTTTTCCGAATTGAACGGCATGTTCGCGATAGCTTTCTGGGACAAAAAGGAAAAAAAACTGTTTCTGGCGCGGGATAGAATGGGTATTAAACCTCTGTACATTTATAGAAGACCGGGGTTTCTCGCTTTCAGTTCCGAAATGAAGGCATTCAAGTCCGCGGGATTCGATTTGCCCGTTTCCACCGACGGAATCCGGAATTATTTCGTATACGGTCATTCAAGCATGCCGTCAACCATTTATTCTAATGTCGAAAAACTTGAACCGGCAATGTTTCTTTCAATCGGGCCGCATGAGGAAAAAAAAGAGAACTACTGGTCAATATACGGTTCCGTTTTCCAAAAACATGCTGAATCCTATGAATCGGCAAAAA
>JBAVGL010000257.1:0-2728 GCA_049684795.1 Chitinivibrionales bacterium
GGTCCATTCCGGCCGATGCCATAGCCGGTCTTGAAAATTGGTCGGGCGTTATGATTGAGGTCGCCTCCGCGCCGTCCCAACCGGCTGCCGCGGCGCCAACGTCCGCACCCGGCCCCGCGTCCGCGGCGCCAATGGGAAAAAAGACTTCGGAGGCCTCGGAATCCTCGGAAGCCTCCACCTCGGGAACAGGTAAACAAGCCGCTTCCGGCCAAGGCCCGGCGCTCATAGCCACGGCGCCTGCTTCCTCCGGCACTGCCGGAAAACCGGAAGAGAAACCGGTTATAGCTGGACAAGCGGACAAGAAAGAACCGGCCGCCAAGCCGGCCGGCGCTCCAGGAATATCCTGGGAAGTCTCCGCCGGCAGCGTTACGGTGGGCGGCCAGCAATGGACGCGCCTGGCGATCTCACCCGATATTCCAATCTGGAAATTCGGCGTCGGCCTGGATCTTGAACTGTTTCTTGACCAGAACGGCAATTTTTCCAGAAAAAGCTGGGACTTCGATAAAGACAACTGGGAGGAGTCCGTATTCCGGAAGATCAAATACCTGAGGTTCGGCTATGAAAACGATCCCTTGTTTGTCAAGGTCGGCGGCCTGAGCAACGTGACCCTGGGTTATGGTTTTATCGTTGACCGGTTCACCAACATGCTCAACTATCCCGACCAGAAGCTCCTGGGCGTTCAGGTATACCTCAACGACATAAGCCCTCTGGGTGTTACGCTGCAGACCATGACTCCCGATGTTCAGGAGTTTCAAAACAAAGGAGGGATTCTTGCGGCAAGGCTCGCGCTCATGCCCCTTAAAATTACCGCTATTCCGCTCCTTAAAAACCTGTCCGTCGGCGGCACGTATGCCACGGACCTGAATGAGTTCGCGCCTGCCCGCGATTGGTCGTATGGAGGTAATATCTGGGACAAAAACAGCAACGGAAAAGTCGATTATGATTGGGCTTTGCAGCAGGCGCAAAACTTCTACGACTCGAGCGTTGTCAGGCGCGCCTCCCAGATGGGCATCATTGACTCATCCACAACCAAGTATCCCGGAATCGACACGACCTACCGGGACTCGGTGCGCAGGTATGCGCTTCTGGGCGTTGACGCGGGCGTTCCCATAATAAAAACCAGTATGCTTGGTCTTGAGGTCTACGGCCAGGCTGGCGCGGTGGCCGACAGCAACCTTTTTCATCACATGACTGGTTGGGGTTTCGGCGCGCCGGGCGCTCGATTGACAATCGGACCGCTTCTGGCCCAGGTGGAATACCGCCATATACGCGGCAGGTTCTCGCCCGAGTTCTTTGGGCCGTATTATCTTGACGAACGGTTACAACGGTTTCCGCAGCCGCCGGGGCCGGTTGCTAAATCGGATTCCATCGGGAATAATAACCTCGATGGCATTTTCGGGAAACTGGGCTTTAATGTCCTTAATATGGTCATGATAACGGGAAGCTATCAATACATGGGCGGCACGAACAACGCGCTGGACCAGCGTTTTGAGGCGAAGGGAGAGATAGGCGACGCCATTTTAAAGAGGATACCCAAAATCACCAAAGCTGAGTGTTATTTCTTCAAAACCAACATAAACAGGACCATCGTTGTGTATGATTCCGGCACCGGCATGCCATATATTCAGAACGGGAAGGTCATATACGACGATTTCCTGGAAATGACCCCGGACCTTTTTTGGGGGTATCGCGTGGGATTTGAAATTACGAAAGGCGCGTCGATCATCTGGGACATGCGCTATGGCTATATGTGGAATTCGGCGTACAAACTTGTCCCGAATAACCAGATGATTATTCAGACGGCGGTGATTTTCTGACATTGAACAATGATTCACCAATGGTCAGGCGTTTTCGCAGGGGCATATCCAGGGCAGGTCTGGCGCCCGGGCGGCGGGGCGTTCGATTGCATTTCCCTCGAAAAGGACGGATCAGGTTTTTCCTGGCACTCCTGGTGTTGGCCCTGGCGTTCAAATTATTCAACGGCAGATCGCCGCAAAAACCTCCGTCTCTTTCAAAAATCCAACAAGCTCCGGCCGTCGTCAGTCAACCTATTGCGAGGCCTGCCCCTCCCGTGGCAGTGCCGCATCGGCCGAATTTGTTCAAACGCATCGAAATGTCGTTGGGTGCGGAAAAAATCCGCGCTTTTTCCCATGACGAAGTCGTCAATCTGTTAAGGAAATACCCGCCCCGGTTTCTGTCCGGCTGTGATACGGTCCGGGAAAACAATAACCGGTATATCATTCATTACAGCATCAACTTCACGGTCCAGGACTGCGGTGAAACCCTGCTTAGGCGCTATCATCCGAAGTACGGCGCCCTGGTGGCCATGGAACCCGGAACCGGCCGGGTGATTGCGGCGGTTTCCTATACGCGCGAGGGGGAATCGCCGCTCGGAGACAGGCTCTATTGCCGGAGCCTTTTTCCCTCAGCGTCAACATTCAAGACCGTGATTGCCGCGGGCGCCATCGAAAAGGCGCATGTGGGGACCGACAGCACGTTTCCCCTGGTTGGACGGCGCTATACGCTTTACAAATTCCAGTTGGCGCCGAATGTGCAGTCCGGACAGGACGTGTCGCTTGAAGAAGCCTACAGCCTTTCGATCAATCCGATATTCGGAAGGATCGGCATTTATGCGCTCGGCATTGCGGGGATCAAGGAATATATGGCAAAATTCGGGTTTAACAGCCGGATCCCTTTTGATCTCGACAACGACGACCCGGTCGCGCAA
>JBAVGL010000258.1:0-27258 GCA_049684795.1 Chitinivibrionales bacterium
CATCGGCGTGGTTCTCCACCGCGATAAGCTCGAACAGCAGCTTGCGGACAACGCGCGAAAACTCGGCGCAACCATTTTGCTCGGCACCGAGGTGACGGGCCTCCACCAAAACCGTCGAGGGGAACGGGGTGGCGTGATTATGGAGGACGGAAACGCAATTGAAGGACGCTTTATTGTCGGCGCCGACGGATGCGAAAGCAAGGTGGGGCAATGGGCCGGGATCACGGGGCCGCTCAGGCTTGATGAGGTGGCGAGTACGGTCGAATATCACGTTGAAAGCAATTACTGCAATGACGGTTTTCTTCATTTTTTCATGGGGTCTTCGGTCGTGGGGCCGGGATACCTATGGATTTTTCCAAAAGGGGAAAACCACGTGCTGGTGGGCGGCGGCATTTACGGATGCCCCAGAGATATTCCAAAAGTCAAGCATTATGTCGACCAATTCATCGCGCGCCGCATGCCTCAAGCTCGCCGTCATTCAATGATCACGGGATGCGTTCCGGTGACCCTGTGTCCGAGAGAATTGACACGGCACAATGTTCTCGTCATCGGGGACGCGGCCCGGCAGTCGAACCCGCTAAGCGCCGGAGGAATCATGAATGCTCTTGAAGCGGCCGATCTGGCCGCCGACGCGGTCCTTGCCTGCAATGGGGATGAACGAAAGCTGCGAGTATATTCACGGCGATGGGCGCAAAACCAGCGGCGGCAGCAGAAACTCTATCGCCTGCTTCGCGATATCGTTGTCAATTCCTCGGATAGCCAAATCACCGCTCTTGCCCGGACGGTGTCGCATCTTTTCAAAGGGGAATTAGACAGATCGAAACCATTCAAGCTGCCGATCGCGCGGCTGTTTATTCTTTGCATGGGCGTGCTGCCCAAAGCTTTCCGTTATCGTCGGGCGCTCGTCGGTTGAATGCTCATTCCCCGGCTGAAGGCATACGCGGCCGATTGCCTTAATTGGCCGGTGAATACGGACGCAAATAGTATATTTTCAACCAGGATTCTTCCAAAAAGAAATGGTTATATAGCCCTTATGTTCTTTACGCCCCCTAACCCCCGCAGGGGGAATTAATAAGACATTTTACAAACACGATCTCCCCCTGCGGGGGCCGGGGGGCGAAGGAATATTACCCGTATGTCAAAATTCAAGGGCAAGGCCCTTTTGCCGACCCAGTTCGTTTTAAAATACGTGCTCCCGCCGCTTCTTACTGACCTTAATTACTGGCAGATGGTGCCGCACCAGTTCCGCAAGTATTTCGTGCCTCACCGACCCGACAAAAACATTCCCGCCGGTCAGATTTCCCTTCGTGTCAACGAGGTGTGCAACCTGCGGTGCAGGTCCTGCGGGCAATGGGGGGAAAACGGGCACATCCGCACGCGGCTCGAAAAGGGCGAAAAACTCGAGCAGCTCGATTTCGACGTGGTCAAGCGCGTCGTGTTCGAAACGCGTCGCGACAAACCCTACTATTACATCTGGGGCGGCGAGCCCACCATGTGGAAACCTTTGCTGCCCCTTTTTCAGGAACTTGCGAAGTACAAACTTCTAGGGTCGATTGTCACCAACGCGCAGGCGCTCGACCCGATTTTGGAAGACCTCATCGACACGGGCGCCCTTTCGGTGCTTTTCTTGAGTCTTGACGGATGGGACGCCGCGTCCCAGAACCTCATGAGGTCGCCCGCTGGAGGCAAAAAGGCCGACAATTTTGAGAAAGTCATGGCCGTTATCCTGAAAACCAATGAAATCAAACTCCGTAAGAAGCTAAAATTCCCGCTTGTCATTCCTATTTCCGTCATTTCAAACGATAATTACGCCCATCTGGCCGACATCCACCGCCTCATCCTTGATACCACGCAGCTCCATCCATATTACTTCGGGTGGTTCATCACCGAAGAGCGCGCGGCCCTGCATGAAAAGGTCTTCGAAGAGCGCTTCGGCTATGTCCCCAAAAACCACCGCGGATATCTAAAATCGTGCTTTAACGACGTTGACCCGCATGAAACCGCCCGGCAGATCGCTGAAATAACCCGCATGTCGAAGGGCCATGCGTCGGTGCCGCAGTTTCTGCCCGATATAACCACCGAAGCGCAGATACGCCGTTACTACAGCGACCATACGTGGCATTGCGGCTATCCTGAATGCGAAAGCATTTATTTCATCGCGGAAATCTCTCCCGACGGCCGCGTGACGCCGTGCCGCGACTACCAGGACTATTCCGCCGGAAACATCAATGAGCAGTCATTCTATGATATCTGGAACGGCGAGAAATTCAAAACGTTTAGAAAAGAAATGCAAAAAGGGCTCATGCCCGTGTGCACCCGGTGCTGCGGATTGCAGGGATTTTAGCCCTTCCGGAACTTAATGGCGGCCGAAATGGACATTGAAGGATTGTTTGACAGAGCTGCATCTACGTACGACACGATAGCCAGACCATGAAGGCGATATCCAGATGTTCTGGATTAAAGGGGTCGAAAATAATGTTTCAAAGTTAGGAAACTGACAATGAAAATCGTAGCTTTGATAATGGCCTGCATTGTGATAGTGATAATTGGGTTCGGCGCCGTGGTGTTCATGCCGTTTTCGGCCGTAACCAAAGGCGCGCCAATAGGCGCTTATTCATCACCCAGGACGGCGCTATTGGTTATTGACATTCAAAAAGATATGACCGAGAAAAGCGGAAAAAGGCCTTTGAACCTGCCACAAACAAATTCCATAATTTCCGTAGTCAATGAACTGATTCAAAACGCCGACAAAAAAGATTGGTTGGTCGTATATATTACTCATGAATACCCGAAAAAATCGCCTTTGCGCCTTGTAACCAAGGACTTCCTGTTGGAAGGCACGCCGGGCGCGGAAATTGACCCACGGATCAAGGTGATTAATCAAAATCGTTTCATCAAACATAAAATGGATGCTTTTTCAAATTTTGAATTTGACGCTTTTTTACGGAAAAATCAAGTAAATCATGTACTGATAACCGGGATGGCGGCGGAAGAATGCGTTGACAGGACTTGTCAAGGCGCCTTGAACAGAAAATACACGGTCGCCGTGATACGTGACGGCATTGCCGGAAGATCGAACGAGTCCAGGAAGAAAAAAATTAACGATTATGAACGGTATGGAGCTCAAATAGCTCAAGTACAATCGCTCATTGGCGTCAAATAGCAAAAAAAAGACGAAGCCCGTTTACTTTTGGCGCAAAGCCTTGAGCGCGTCGCCCCATGCAATATTGAGCGAAAATTATGCCACTTTTAAAATGGCAGATCTGTTACACTTTGGTATTTTGTATATAGACTGGACAAATAATTAATCCGATTAAATTATATTTTAATATATATTTACAAACAGCTTTTAGAGAACATCATTTAGCAAATTCTTTTGGAAGGATTACGCGTATGTTTAAAAAAGTGCACGTGGTTTTTTTCTTATGCTTTTTGTGCTTGCCGGGATTTTGTTTTTCTCAGGAAGACAACATAATTGCCGAAGGCAGCGGTACGGGCGCCAATGCCGATGAAGCGCTTTTAGCGGCAAAACGCGACGCCATAGAAAAAGGCGTGGGCATTATTCTGCTCTCCCAGACCGAAATCGAGAATTTCCAGGTAAAGCGCGATCAGATAATCACCAAAACAATCGGTTCGGTGAAAAGCTACGAAAAAATCTCCGAGGGAAAAGCCGAGGACGGGCTTTTTCAGGTGAAAATAAAAGCCGTGCTTTCCAAAAGCGCCATGCGACAGGATCTTGCCGCTTTTCATATTCTTATTGAGTCCATGGACAAGCCGCGCACCATGGTTGTCATTGACGAAAACAACGTGGGCACCGACGAACCCTCCAACCAGACCGCGGAATCGACGATCCTGCAGTTTTTAAAGGACCCGTACCAATTCGATTGCGTGGATCCTAAAATAGCGTCCTCAATCCGGGCGTCCCAGAAAAAAATGGCCGAACTTGCGGGTGATGATGCCGCGGCCGCGACCATCGGTTCACAAAGCGGCGCGGAAATGCTCATCTGCGGAACCGCCGTAAGCCGTGAAGCGAACAACCTTTCGCAGAGCCTCGGCGGCATGGTCTCCGTCCAGGCCGATGTTACGCTCAAGGCAATCAATTGCGCGACTGGCGCCATTGTCGGCAGCGCTCAGGCGCATGGCGCCAGGGTGCATATAAGCGCCAACACGGCCGGGAACCAGGCCATCGCGCAGGCGTCGCAGAAAGCCATGGAAAAACTTCTGGACGTAATAATAAAAGACTGGCAGAACCAGCAGAACAACGGTATCACCATGAACATAACCGTGACCGGCGTTCACTCGTTCCGACTGAAAAACGATCTTATCCAAACGTTCCAGGGCATTTCCAATGTAAGCGCGGTCCGGGAGCGGAGCTGGGACGGCCAGAGCAAGATACTTATGGTCGATGTCCAGTACAGGGGCAATGCCAACGGGTTCTGTACGCGAGTAGACGGATACAAATTAAAGACGGGCAGCACGACGCTTTCCGTTTCGAATGTCCGCGGATTGAAAATTTCACTCATGGCGCAGGTGATGTAAAATTATTAGTATGCGTTATTTAATTCCGTTCGTTTTATGCTCGTTTCTTCTTGCCGCATGCGGCAAACCGGCTTTTTACCCCCCTTATGTGAGCGAATGCGTAAAGGCGCAAAAAACCCGGGAGCAGGCAAGAACTCTTACCGGCCAGGACAGGGCCCTGCTTGAGGCAAAGGCCCAGGCGCTGGATGAATCATGCAGGGCCGCGATGCTCCAAAAGCAGGAGGCCGATGCAAAAAGCCTGCGCCCTTCCCCATAACATGGTAACGCGTGTATTGACAAAGCAAATCATGGTCAGGGACGTCCCCATTGGAGGAGCGACACCTGTGGTCATTCAATCAATGACCAATACGCCCTTTGACCGCGTAGAGCCAGCCCTTGCGCAGATAGAGGCGCTTGCAAAAGCCGGGTGCCGGGTCGTGCGTATTGCGGTGCCGAGCAGGGCCGCGGTCGAAACGTTTGCAAAGATCCGCTCGCAAACCAATGTCCCGCTGGTCGCCGACATCCATTTCCGGCATGAGCTTGCCATTGCGGCAATAGAGGCCGGCGCCGACAAGGTCAGGATCAATCCGGGCAATATAGGACCGGCGGACAAGGTCAGAAAAGTGGTGGACGCGGCGAAAATGGCGCGCATTCCTGTTCGCATCGGCGTCAATTCAGGTTCCCTGGAAAAAACACTGCTTGACAAATTTTCCGGCCCAACTGCGCAGGCCCTTTTTGAAAGCGCGCAGGGCTATATACGGATGATGGAGTCGTTTTCTTTTAGTGATATAATCTTGTCTATTAAAGCAAGCGATGTGATGACGACCATCGAAGCCTGTCGCCTGCTGTCGCGGTATACCGATTACCCTCAGCACATCGGCATCACCGAATCAGGGACCGTACGGTCAGGGTCGATCAGGTCCGCGGTCGGGATCGGCGCGCTTTTAGCCGAAGGCATCGGCGACACCCTACGGGTCTCGCTTTCGGGGGACCCTGTGCAGGAAATTTTCGTTGCCAAAGAGATCCTCAAATCGCTGGGCCTGGCGCAAGGTCCCGTCGTTATTGCCTGCCCCACCTGCGGCAGGACGCAGATGGACGTTTCGGGCCTCGCGGAAAAGGTCGAGGCAATGGTCGCCAATCTTTCCTCTCCCATAAAAATCGCGGTCATGGGGTGTATCGTAAACGGCCCCGGCGAGGCCCGCGACGCCGATATCGGCATAGCGGGGGGAAAAAACGAGGGCCAGATTTTTGTCAAGGGCAAGCCCGTGACGAAGGTCCCTGAGGAAAAATTACTCGATGCGTTGAAGAAAAAGATCAGGGAGTTTACAAAAGAAGATTTGTAAAGAACATCCTTGGCGGCGGCCTCCGTTCCCTGAGCTTGTCGAAGGAAACCTCACTTAGACCCGCCAGCTCCCTTCGACAAGCTCAGGGAGCATTGCAGTTTACGACCGGTAAATTCTCAGCCGCTGGCTGCGCGAGGAATGTTTGAGCCTGCGGAGCGCCTTCTCTTTGATCTGCCGGGCGCGCTCCCGGGTCAGATTGAACCTCTGGCCGATTTCTTCGAGGGTATGCGCGGTCTCCTCGCCGATGCCGAAATAGAGCTTGATGACCTCTTTTTCCCGCTCCGACAAGGTATCCAGCGTCTGGTTGATCTCTTCCTGGAGGGAAATCTCAATGACGCCGTCGTCGGGCAATTCCTGGTCATCGTCCCTTAAAAGGTCCATGAGTTTTGAATCTTCGCCATGGACGAGCGGCGCGTCGAGCGACATGTGGCTGTTGCCGATTTTTATCGTTTCCCGCACTTCCTCTTCGTCAAGTTTCAACTCGCGTGCGATTTCTTCAACGGCGGGATTGCGGCGGTATTTCTGTTCCAGCTTGCTCTGGGCCTTGCCGATTTTGTGTATCGTGCCGACCCTGTTGAGCGGCAGCTTGATAATACGCGATTGCTCGGCCAGCGCCTGCAATATCGCCTGGCGTATCCACCACACCGCGTAGGAAATGAATTTAAAATTTTTCTTTTCGTCAAACCGTTTGGCGGCCCGGATGAGCCCGAGGTTGCCTTCGTTGATCAGGTCCGAAAGCGGCAGTCCCTGGTTCTGGTAGTTGCGCGAAACGCTCACGACAAACCGAAGATTGGCCTTGACAAGTTTTTCAAGGGCCTTACGGTCGCCTTTGCGAATCCTGACTGCGGCGATGGCCTCTTCTTCGATGGTAAGGGTCTTGTTTTTGCCGATTTCTTTTAAATAAAGCGCCAGGGAATTTTCTTCCGTAAGAAATTGATTTTTCTCCATATAAAATAATTGCGCCCTTAGCGTAAGAGTTTTGGAGTCTACGGACGGATACGGTTATTTCGTGGTCTCATGAATTTAACAAAAACGGTTTTAGAGCACATCCATGAAAATAGCATAATGATTAATCAACCTACAAGGTAGATAAGAACCTTATGCAAAAGAATTATCCACGCTTTGCCTGGCGTCTTCTTTTGAAGGTTCTAATATTCTATCATATATTTTTATTTTATGCAAGTTAAAATCCCCCCGATTTTCGGGTTCTATGGCATTCTGACTGGTCCGGTGCGCGGATATGAATATTTAACCGAGGTGTTGGTCGCGCATGAAATTTCGTTTGCGCAGCTCCGCATCAAGGATGCCCCCTCCGCGACCGTTGCTCCTATCGCACGGAACATGCGCAGACTTACCGAGGGAACGAAGACAAAGCTGATAATTAATGACGATCCCGCGCTTGCGGCGGAAATCAGCGCCGACGGGGTCCATATCGGTCAAGACGATATGCCCTATCGCGATGCGCGAAAAATTGTCGGAGAAAAGGCGATCATGGGCATTTCAACGCATTCTGTCAAACAAGTCCTTCAATCCTGCGCGCTCTGTCCGGATTACATCGGCGTCGGCCCGGTTTTCCCCACGCCCACCAAAAAAGTCCCGGACCCCGTGATCGGCGTCGAGACCATGCGCGCGATGCTGTCGGCGACCACGCTTCCCGCCGTGGCGATTGGCGGGATAACCCTGGAAAACCTGCCCGACGTTCTACGCGCCGGGGCGAGGAATTTCTGTATGGTCAGGCAGCTCAACCAATCGCGGAAACCGGAAAAAGTATTACAAGAAATATTGAAGATTTACAGGGATTTTGCTTAACCCGCCGGTTATCTCTTCAACGCCTGCACCCCGCAACATGCCGCCGCAGTTACCTTGCCGAAATCCATCAGATATTCCACCGGAGAAAGCGTCCCCTCGGCCTCATCGCTTTTAGTAATGCTTTTTGTAAACATGTCCACGGTATAATAGCCCTTTTCATTGGGTGCTGTAAAGCAATAGGAAACACCGGTATTGTGCCATGCGACAGGCTGGGAAACCAATGTCGTGGGAATGGCGATGCGCATGTTCTTGTAGTCAAATACCGTCAACCGGTACTGCCTGTCGTTTTCCCATACGCAATAGACGTTTTTTCCCGTTGTGTCGACAAAGGAGCTCGCGCCGGGAAGGGACACCAATTTCCCGTTTGACAAAAAGATGAAGGTCTTTCCGTCGGTGGGAGACGCCTTCAGGACGATGGTTCCATCCTTGAGCGGTTGTTGTTTGCAGACAAAGAGCCCGCATGCGGCGCCCTCCGCGACGCCGATGTCGAAGAGCACATATTTTCTTTTGTCAATAACAATGGCGGAAACGCACGCGGTGTCGCTTTTTATGAGGGGCTTGATGTTAATGAGGGTAAACGTATGGGCGCCGACCTTCAAGGGAACTTCGGCGAACGTAAAGTTTCTATTGTTTTTGAACCTATTAAGATCGATCGTTGATTTTTGAGCAAAACTCATGGACATGCAAGCAAACAAAACCACCGCAACCGGTTTCATACAACCTCCTTTAAAAAATATTTCCGGTCTGTTGTGAGTACCTCAATAGTAAAATATAGGATATCCGTGGAACGTATTCATCACTTTTTTTATTTTCAACCATATTTTCATTCCATTGACTTATACGGGACAAAAATGTACCATAATACTATGCGTATTGATTTTATTGCTTGGGTAATTATTGGGCTCGCTTGCGGCGGTGTTTCCAGCGCTCCAATCATCGCAACGACGGAGGACGGGAAAAAAGTGCTGCTTAAGGAAGACGGTTCCTGGAAATTCGCCACGCAAAGCGACATCATCGCCGTTAAACTAATGAAGCCGGCCGCTGCCGACCAGGTAAAGCCCGATGCCCAGAACGATGAACAGAGCGGTCCCCGTGTCGAGATGAAACCGCATGGCTCCGATGAGCCCGACCGGGCCGGATTTCTGGACGTGGTCAAGGGAGACAAATCGTTTGACATACGAAAAGCAATGTGGGGAATGGAAAAAGCGGAGGTCAAAAGGTCGGAAACGCTTCAGCTCATCAAGGAAACGCAAAATTCCCTTGAATACAAGTTCAAGCTCATCGGGCTCGACAGCAGAATTGTCTATAAATTCTCCCCGGATAAGACGGAAAAATCAAGGCTCAGCGGCTCCCAATACATCATTGAACAGGATGATGTCAATCCCGCCAAATTCTATGAAGATTATAAGTCTTTAAAGTCTTATTTGCGCCAGCTCTACGGATTTCCCGTTTCCGACGAAAACGCCTGGACGAATGAAATGTATAAGGCGGACGAGAAAAACTGGGGGTTTGCAATAAGCCTCGGTTTCCTTACCTGCCATGCATCGTGGAAAAACGCGCGGACCAGAATCACGCTCAACATTTCCGGCAATGACCACATTCTCAGCACAAACATCGAATACTTCAGCAGTCTTCAGTAAGGGCGCGATAACCGCGCCCTGTACGGGCCCACGGCGCGCCGTGCCCCTACTTGCTCATCTCAAGCATGCGCACGAGCGCATGGCGGGCCTTTTCGGCGATTGCCGGGGCAACGGTTACCTTTTTACCCGCGCTGCCTTCAAGCGCGCCCGCGACCAGTTCGAGGGTTGTTTTTTTCATGTTCGGACAGGTAAGGTCGGCTTGCAATGGGAAAAAATGTTTGCCGGGATTTTGTTTTTCAAGCGTGTGAATGATGCCGCTTTCGGTGGCGATGATATATTCTTCATGATTGTCTTTCTTCACAAATGAACACATGCCGCCGGTTGACAGGACCTGGTCCGCAAGTCTTCGGGACTCGCGAGGGGCTTCGGGATGCATCATGACGATGGCGCGGGGATGGGAGGCGCGGGCCTCCAAAACCAAATCGGGCCTGATTTTCGCATGGGTGGGACAAAAACCGTTCCATAAGACCATGGAACGTCCGGTTTTTTCCTCGACAAACGATCCGAGGTGCTTATCGGGCACGAAAATAACCCCTTTGTCAACTGGCAGCTTTTCAACGATGGCCACCGCGTTTGAGCTGGTGCAGCAGATGTCGGACAAGGCCTTGATTTCCGCGGTTGAATTGACATAGCAAACAACCAAATGGCCGGGGTTCTGCGCTTTCAGGCGGACCAGGTCCGATGGCGTGATCATGTCCGCCATGGGGCAGCCGGCGCTCGGTTCGGGGATTATCACGGTCTTGCGGGGATTGAGGATCGCGGCGGTTTCGGCCATGAACATGACGCCGCAGAAGATGATCGTCTCCGCCTCCGTTGCGCTCGCTTCCACGCTCAAGCCATATGAGTCGCCCACGTAGTCCGCGCAATCCTGGATTTCGGGGGGTTGATAGGTATGCGCGAGAATGACCGCATCTTTCGCTTTTCTAAGTGTTTTAATTCTGTCAACAAGTGACGTCACGGGAAGCCTCATTAACCGGGTGGAGGCTCTTTGATGTATGGTGAAAGCGCGCGCAGCCGCTCGACGATAGCCGGCATCGCTTCGATGACGGCATCGATGTCGGCATCGGAATTATAGCGGCTCAGGCTGAAGCGTATGGAGCTGTGGGCAAGCGTATACGGGATACCCATCGCCATCATGACGTGGGACGGCTGCAAAGAACCGGTCGTGCATGCCGAACCTGATGACGCCGCTATCCCCTTTTCATCCAGAAGCAGGAGAATTCCTTCGCCTTCGATGAATTCAAAGCTGATATTGGTCGTGTTGGGGAGCCGAAAAAGAAGGTCACCATTGAGTTTGGCGCCTTTACACGTAGCAAGCAGCCGCTGCTCCAGTCTGTCGCGCATCCGCCGTACCCGCGTATTTTCCTCGCCAAAATGCCGTGCGGCAAGTTCGCAGGCTTTTCCCAACCCCACGATGCCCGCGACATTTTCCGTGCCGGCCCGCAAGCTTTCTTCCTGATGGCCCCCCGCGATAAGCGGAGCTATTTTCAACGGACGCCTGATAAAAAGAGCGCCAACGCCTTTGGGGGCATGGAGTTTATGCCCTGAAAGCGACAGCATGTCTACCGGGACTTTTTTGCAATCGATGGCAATTTTTCCGGTAGCCTGCACGGCGTCCGTGTGAAAGAACGCGCCATGAGCCTTGATTTTTTCGGAGAGCGTTTCGATTGGAAAGAGAACGCCGGTTTCATTGTTTGCCCACATTAAGGAAACAAGGGTGTCCCTGTTGAGCAGCACCCGGTCGAACATATCGACATTGATTTTTCCTTTTTCATCAACCCCGATCTCAGTGACCGGCACGCCGTCATTTTTTAAAAACTGGCAGCAGTTCCGGACGGCCGGGTGCTCGACGGACGAGGTCACGAGGCTCGCCCTGCCCGGATGTTCATGGCAAAACCCCTTTATGGCCATGTTGTCGCTTTCCGAGCCGCAGCCGGTAAAGTAGATTTCAGAAGGGTCGGCCCCCAACAATGCGGCCACCTGCTCCCGCGCCTTGTCCACATGTTTTCGAATCAGGCCGCCGAAGCGGTACATGCTGGAAGGGTTGCCGTAGCGGTCTTTTAAGAACGGAAGCATAGTCTCTAAAACTTCCGGCGCGATCATGGTGGTCGCATTATTGTCTAAATAGATGTTTTTTTCCATAATCTTCACGTAAACCCAATGCTAAAAATATATTTATCACAATGAGAAAAAACATGGTCGCCGATCTCAAACCGCGAACGGCATCGTACAAGAAATTAAACGGGCGTCGTGATTTTAAGAACTTATTGCCACCCATTAACGCCAGCGCTGGGTTAATAAGAATTAAGAGCACCCATAATACCGGAAGAATTACTAAAATCGTTTTGTTTATTTTCATTTTCGTTTCCTCCAATTTAGAAAATAACTTATGGACAATTCATTAAAATTTTTAGCAACATCGACCTCAGTCCTGTATCGCCTTCGCATTCGTCATACATAAAATGCAATTCATCAAATAAATCGCTGGCGTCTTTTTCAAGGTCAAGCAGGTAGGTCAATGCCTTCCCGCCGTTAATGCGCTCCGGCCTGCAATACTTCGGATGTGAAAAACTCACATAGATCCTGCATGTCAAGGGCCTGATTGCGTATACCGAACACGATCCGTCGTTTCCGAGCAATGGGCATGGTCGTTTTAATTGATAAAAGCCCGATAAAACAATATCGTAAGGATCGGTTTTACCTAAGGTCTTTTTATAAGAAGCGTTTTTCCTGGAGCTATCAACCGCCGATTTAATTCTATCGCGCCAGGCGTGATCCTGTTTTAATGCACGTATCACGGACGGGATTTCCGGCCCGCGGTTTAGGCGGATGTATTCGGCAAGGATTTTTCCTTCAAAGGAATAAACGTCTTCCGCCCAATGATAGCAGCAAACGCCGCAGCCTTTTTTGCAGGTGATTTCATAGGGCCCCGCTTTAAGGACTTCTCGCTGATATTCTTCAAAAAGGCGCAAAATCCGTGCATATCCGGTTTTAAATTCTTTACATAAGCACGACTTGTGCCGGCAGGCAATGAGTTTTTTCAATCGGTTAATGATGCCTTTTTGTAAATCAAGCGCGGATCGAGGGACAATAAGCCGTTGCCGTGTTTCCGCGGCCGGTGTTAATCGGGTCGCATGGCCTTTCATTTCGGCAAAGGCACGAAAAGGTCGCAATAATGGATTGAAACCGTCAATGAAATCCGGGGGTCGAATTCCGCCGAAGACGTTACCATATTGTTTTTATTTCTGACCCACCGGCCATCCACCTGGAGACGGGCGTCGGCGAAATTTTTGAAATATCCCCTTGCGTCAATATACACGTCAAGGGTGCTTTCAACGGTCCCCGATGGAAAGGATTTTTCAGTGCGGTATCCCAGAGCGCCCGGCGCGATCAGGGAATCGGCGCTCATGTTTTTCCACGGGGTCCAGATAGAATTTTCCCCCTGCCGCGTAAACCGGATGCCGCCGGTCCCGGCCCAGTAGTTATCGCCCGCGGTAAAAAAGGACAGATTAAAACAGTCTCCGTCATCTGTGGAATATCCCAGGCTTCGGCCAAGGTACATATACCGCTGGCCCAGGGCTTCGTCAGCGGGCGAAACATTGTAAAGCCATCGCGAAAGGTATCGGTATTCGAGCGACAGGACATGAGGCCGCTTTACAGGAAGGAAATTCGACCAATACGCCCCGAAATCCCCTCCCCAATCCGTGGGCTCCTGGTCGGCGGGGCCTTTATTATCGACCTGAAAATCATCAAGCAGGATCTGCCCCTTGAGCGACACGTTGCTGACGAACGGGTGAAGGTCCCACTGGAAACCCAGCATCAGGTTCCCGTCACCCTCGCCGTTGGTATTGATGACCGTATAGCTTGAAAAAGGATTGACCAATTGCAGATCAGGAAGCCCGCTTTGCCGGGAAAAGAGCATGGTTTCGGTAATGCCCGCGCTCCCGAACCGGCCGAACATGAAATTGAGCGAATGGGCCGTAAGATACCGGTACATGCTGTTTCCCTCGGCGTCAATATATGAATTGCCGTACGGGAAGGCCGTAAACATCTGCCGGAATTCGAAAAAGGATGACGCGACCTGCCATTCAATCGCGTCGTATGAATGCGTGTTCGACGAAAGAAGAAGGCTCCGGTCGGGAAACGGCCCCCAGTTGCGGTTGAGACGTCCCAAACGGAAAAAGCCGTATTTCCAGTCGACCTGAAAATATGCCTCGTCGATTCTTCCGGCCGCGAACCTGTCGGTTTTTCCCCGGTAGTCAAGGTCGGTTTTGTTGCGGGAATCAACGTCAAGGACCTGCCGAACCAGGATGTTTTTATACCGTATGTCATTAAGCACCTGGCTGGCCCAGTACGACCCTGTTGCCTGCGTTTGCTGGGCATGGTTCCGGTCGTTGACATAATGGCTGACCGGCGGGGTAGTGTCGATAAACAGGGTGTCAGTCGGTTGGAATGAATACGAAACCGAAGGTTCCAGGATCCAGTGGTTTTTCCGGAAACGGGCGGAATCCGGCCACAGGGCCGGATTAAGAAATGGCTGGCTTCCGATATCGTCCCAGAACATGGTGCTCGGCGAGGAACCCCGGTCGGTGATAAGCGCTCCCGCCTGATAATATGGCGATCGCCAGTTTTCAAGCTCAACGCCTATGGCCATTTGCGCCATAAGAACGGCAATAAAAGGCACGCTGTGTTTAAAATGCTTCATCTCGCTGAAACAGCACGAATATGGTTTTAAAAATGATTTTAATGTCCAGCCAAATGCTCCATGAATCAATATAGTTTAAATCGAGTTTTACAATTTCATCGAAATTTGATATCCTGTTCCTGCCGCTTACCTGCCACAGCCCGGTCAAACCCGGCCGGATGCTGATTCTCCTGTGGTGCCATTTCTGGTACTGGCATACTTCATCGGGTGTCGGGGGGCGCGTTCCGACAAGGCCCATTTCACCTTTAAGGACATTGATAAACTGGGGCAGCTCGTCTAAACTGAATTTGCGCATGAATTTTCCGACCGTGGTTATCCGGGGATCATTTTTCATTTTAAACACCGCGCCATCAAGTTCATTTTTCCCCATGAGCTCTTTTTTCCTCTGTTCCGCGTCTATGGACATGGTACGATACTTATAAATTATAAACCGTTTGCCGTTTCTTCCGACCCTGACCTGTTTAAAAAATACCGGGCCGCGGGACGTCAGCTTTATCAGGAGCGCGAGAAACGGATAACTGACGATAAGCGCCATAAACCCGACTAACCCGCCGCATACGTCAAAAATCCTTTTAAAAAGCATTTGATCGGCGTCTAGTTCCGCGGTCGTGGAAATGACCGTGGGCCTGTCCATAAACCGGTGGTATTGCCATGTGGCCAACCGGGTCGAAGCCAGGATGTTCATAAAAACGCGGGCGGTGCGCCCCATTTCCTCGCAAATTTGCAAATAAGAATCGATAACGAACCCTTTTTTCGTCATCGCGCGGGGCACGCAGAAAAAAACTTCTTCTACATAACTGTTTTTTAATATTTCTTCAAACTGCAAGGGCGTCGTGCTCAAATCGAACATTTTGACGATCCGGAAACCCCATTCGGGGTGCGAGGATATTTCTTTATAAATCTGGGCGGCCATCCTTCCTCTTCCAATGATTATTATGGGGGTAATGTTTCGGTTGTGGCGCCTGATTATCACAAAAAACTTTTTTAGGGTGAGCTTTTCCACCGCGATAAAAACAAAGGAGAACGTCGCGAATAAAATATACAAAGTCCTGCTGTTGTACGTATCGGGGACCATATAAAGGATCGCGGCGCCGACAAAGCCGGCGCTGAGAAAAATCATGAATACGCGGCTGAGCAGGTGCCCCATCCAGTTGAACTGCATGACTGAAAAAAGAGACCGCGTCCAGCCGAAATACAGGTAGAACCCGATAAAGCCCACAACCATGAACCAGTAGTTGAGTATTTCCGAAAGCGGCTTGAACATGGAAACGAGCATGTACGAAATGTAAAAGGCCGATATCAGCAGCACGCAATCCACGGCCGCCGATGTCTGCTTTATAAACGATGGATGGTCTTTAAACATGCCGAGACGCCTTGCGGTTAAAAATCAACAAAAAAAATCTTTTTCCATAGTTAAAATCAAGGAAATCTTTTACATCCTGTAAATCCTGTTCAATTCTCCGGCGAAAATTCAAAGGGAAACGTAAATGCCATGGGACCCACCTCTTCCGGGACCGGTTTGAAACGGACCTTTTCAATAAGGTAATCCTGAAAAGGGACCAGAAAATCTTTTTCGGTAATTGAGCTTGTTTTCAGCCGGGCCGAAAGAACCGTGCCCTGTGCGCTGATTTGAAAGGTAACCCAGACTTTTCCTGCCATGGCCTGGTGCACTTTGAGGTGTTTTTTGTAAAGCGCTTCGAGGATCGGGACATGCACCGCGATGGAGTCCATGATCGATTGTTGCGAGCGATACCTGAGAACCGCCCGGGAATTGTCTTTGGGGACCGGCGCGGGCGCGCGACGCGTCTCCGTTTCCCGATGCGCGGAACTATCGTAGAGCAGCCCCTTGATCATTGCCCGCGCGTCGCCCCCGTCATTCGATGACGTTTCCGCGGAATTTAGAAAATCACAGACGACCCGGGCGACAGGGGCGGGAACAAGCAAAAGGAGCGACAGCAGATCTTCCGTGGCGCCGGCGGTCTGTTGAGTGCGCCAGGCCTTAAAAAGCGAGTCTTTGCCGGAAATGATTTTTCTTTTTGATCCGGTATCGCAGAAGACCACAGTCGCCGTAAAGAGCGATTCCGAACGGGCCAGCACCTCCGGCATCGACCGCAGTTCCGCTGCCCCGCTTTTTAAAAATATTGCCGCATCGTAAAGAACCAGGGCCGCCTCCGGCGTCCATGCATCACCGGTCTGGCGTGACAACTGCTGCGCCAGATCAAGGGCAAGCTGCTTGTCCTGCGCGCCGGTTCCAGTTGGCGCTGAAGCCCTGATCCGGCCGGCATACATGCATTCAAAAAGCGCGCGCAGAATTCGCGCCTGCGCAGGCGCTGAACTGGAATCGGGAACGAGTTGTTTAACGCGATGCGGGGTGAGCGTATCGGACCCGACGGTACAGATGCATTGAAACTCGATATTTTTCCGTTGCGCGCAGTCCGTCGCAATAAAAAGCAACGCTCCTGCAATACAAAGGCGCGTTCGATGTCTCATGAAAAATGCCCCTCTCCTTTGGACAGAATGCAGGATTGCGATTTTATTTTGAGTTCTTCCCGCGTGCCATGGTTTACGACGATGTTCCAGGGCATTTGATCCGGCTCATTAAACAACGCCTGCTGGAGCTCCATGCGCGCGGTGAGCTGAACGGTGGGAAGCTTTATTTTTGTTTTTAGCCGCCCATATCGTTTTTCAAACGACGCACGCACCCAAATCAGAATATCGAACCATTTTTCTATATGCCACAATGGAATTAACGCCGCGTCACAAATAGTGCACGAGTCTGAGTTTGCAAAGACACGCTCTTTTAGCCTTTTTATAAGCGCCGGATGCACGATACGGTTGAGGGCGCAAAGGTTTTCCGCAGAACGAAACGCCATGACGCCCAGCACCGGAAACGCAATATCGTTACGGGGGATTACTGCGGCGCCGAATGTTTCGACCAGTTCTCTTTTAATGGCCGCATCGCCCTGCATCAGGAGTTTCGCTTCGGCGTCAGCGTCGATAACGCGCGCTCCACCGCATGCCTCGGACAAAAACTGTGAGCAGGTCGATTTTCCGGCCCCCATGAATCCCGCTATGCCGATATGCGTTGCGCCCATGCTACGTGCCGCTGTGGTATTTTATGACGGTGACCCGGTTCCCTTTTGCGTTGAACTCAACTTTGTCAACATAGGTATGCACGATGTACAGGCCGCGGCCGCAGTCTTTTACAAGGTTTTCGGGCAACGTTGGGTCGGGAATGCCCGCGGGGTCAAATCCGTCGCCCTCATCCATGATGGAAACAAGGATCTTCTTTTTATTGATAATGTGCCCTATCGTTACTTTTTTCGAATGGTCGCCTTTGTTCCCATGGTAAATAGCATTTGCAAACAGCTCGGTAAGAATGATTTTCATTTTTCGGATGCTCTCATCGGGGTATCCGAGAGAATCCATGCTGCTCAAGATGCTTGCCGCGGCCTTGTCCATTTCCTCAAAATAGCTGATGTACTGAAGATACACCGGATCGTCCCATTTAAAACCCAGTTTTTCCTTGATCTGGTTTTTCCTTGATTGCGTCAGAAATTCAATGACCACGGCGGTGACATCATCGTCCGCATCATTATCCAGGTTCCGGCAATCATGCCGCTTTTGAAGACTGGCCACGAAACTTTGCGGGGAACCGCCCGCCGGCAGATTCAGGAGTTCCTTTTCGAGAAGTTTACGGCTCAAAAGCTCGTTGTCGGCCCTGAACATCCGGTAGATGCCGTCGGTAAATAGAAAGAGCCAGTCTCCCGGATTACAATGGACGCTTTTTTCCTCATAGTATCCTTTGTCCGATACCCCGACAAAGACACCGGTCGAACACAGGGGCATGAGCACCCGTTCATTTCTTCTGAAAATGATGGGATAGGCATGCCCCGCGTTGCAATAGGTGAGTTTATTATCGTGCATGTCAAGATATGCCACGATAGCGGTAAGATAATAATCGGCCGAAATATTCTGGATCATCTCGGCATTGACCCGTTCCATGACGGCCCGCGGCGAAGTGACCGACCGGATATGATTGCTGAAGGAGACCTTTGCCATGGCGGAGATAAGCGCGGCCGAAACCCCGTGGCCCGCGACGTCAAAAATCACCAGAACGAGGACGTCTTCGGTGAGCTGTATAACATCAAAAAGGTCCCCGCCCACTGCGCCGGAGGGAAGGTACAGCGAGGCCATTTCCAACCCTTCGATGGCCGGCATCCGCTGAGGGACCATTGCCGCCTGGATTTTTCGGGCCAAAAGCAAGTCTTCTTCCATGGCGCTATGTTTCTGGGGCCCTGCTTCAAGCATTTCTATTTTATTGTTCGATTTTTGTTTAGGCATTCTTTGTTGCTTGCACGGATGCACGGGTTTAACAAATAATCCGGGTCAAAATGGAGATCTTGGACGACCCGATAAATTAATTTAAATTATAGTTCTATGGAGGAAAAATGTCTATCAATTAAAGTCGACAGAGTTTCTAACCCACAAGGTGGATAAGTCTCTGTACGCAGGAATTATATACGCCGGACGCATATATAATTCAGCTACAGAGACTAAATCGCTAAAGAATCATATAATGCAGGGTAATACACATTTTGATAGCCTTTCGCTTTCAAGGCCTCACTGAATGGCACGCTCTGGTCTTTTTCTCCGTGCATAAGAATGACATTCCGGAGCTTTGCGGGCGGCGTCATCGAAACATAGTCCAGAAGGTCTTTTGAATCCGCGTGCGCGCTGAAGGCATCCATTATTTTTATTTTACATTTCACCGCATGCTCTTCCCCGAATATTTTTACCGTGTGCGCCCCGTCCATCATTCTACGGGCAAGCGTTTCCTGCGCGGCATATCCCACGAACAGGACCAGATTTTTCGGGTTTTCGATGTTATTGCGCAGATGGTGCAGGATGCGTCCGCCTTCGGCCATGCCCGATGCGGAAATGATGATATGAGGATAGCTCAGGCCGTTGAGGTTCTTTGATTCGGAAATCTCATGGACATAGGTGAGCCTGCCGAACCCGAAGGGATCTTCGTTGTTCTTGATGAAAACCCTGTTGGTTTCGCGGTCGAAACATTCGGGATGTTCCCTGAAAATGTCGGTAGCTTGGCAGGCCAAAGGACTGTCGACGAACACGGGTATGTTCGGGATCCGGTTTTCATCGAAGAGCTTGTGCAAGTGGTAAACGATCTCCTGCGTCCGTCCCACCGCGAAAGCGGGGATGATGATTTTCCCGCCGCTTGCCGCCACCGAGGTCACCGTCCGGACAAGCTCTTCTTCCACGTCGGCGATGGCGCCGTGCAAGCGGTTGCCGTAGGTTGACTCCATGATAAGCGCGTCGACGTCCCGGATGATATTCGGATCGTGCAAAATAGGCATGTCGGCCCGTCCGATGTCGCCGGTAAAACCGCACCGCGTCATCTTTCCCTTTTCCGTGATTTCCATCGATATGCCCGCGGAACCGAGTATGTGTCCCCCTTCGCGTAACGTGGCCGATACCCCTTCACACACATGAAAACTTTTATCATAGGGAACGCCGACGAACAAATGCATGGCCGCTTCGGCGTCTTCAATGGTATAGAGCGGCTTGAACATCGGTTCATTTTTCCTGCTTCGTATCCTGTTGACAAATTCGATGTCTTTTTGCTGAAGATACGCCGAGTCCCTGAGCATGATCCTGCACAGGTCGACCGTGGGCGGCGTGGCGTAAATGGGGCCTTTGAACCCTTTGCGCACAAGATTGGGGATATTGCCGCTGTGGTCGATGTGCGCATGGGTAAGCACCAATGCTTCTATCGTCGCGGGATCAAATTTAAAGGTGCGGTTTTTCTCAAATGCCTCCTGCCTGCGGCCCTGGAACATTCCGCACTCAAACATAACCGTGTGTCCGTTGACCGTAAGGATCACCATCGACCCGGTCACCGTCTGCGCGGCGCCATGGAATTGGAACTTCATGATGGACATTTCTCCCTGGAGGTATTCACTTCGACTTCACTCAGTGACCAGCTCCATGAGCAGTCTGAAGCAAATTATTTATTGTTAAATGGGCGCTATTTTTAATGATTTAAAATAATGCCCGCAAATGGCCCTCTTGTTTTAATACTACCAACAAGTGCCAAGAAAATCCAGGAATTTACAACGATGATAGTGATTTGTTTTTTTTCTAATGATATACTTTCAGATATGCCTTATCCCCGAATTCTTTTAGCCGTTGCGGCGCTTTCCATTGCCTTTTTCTGTCAATCTTCCTCCGCCCAAAAGGCGCAGCAGCCCCAAAAAAAGCAAACCCTTGACAATATCCAACCCGCCGGACAAGACTTTGATCTTCCGATCAACCGGTGGGTCGGAAAAAGATTCATCGTTCTTGAGAAACAAAACCTTGTCCGTCAATTCGGCTATGAACTCTATCTTTCCGCGGAGCTTGGCCTCAGCAAAAAGAAAATCGACCCCGCGTGGGAAACTCCACAGCGCCATGCGCGGTGCGACAAAATTGAACGGTCTTATATTATTGTCAAGGACGTCAAGCCGATAGGCAAAGATTATTTAGTGAAATTCGAAAACGAACAAAGCACAGGCATGCTTTTCGGGAAAACCCGCAACGGCTCCATTGAAGGCGTGGCCTTTGCAGCGGACATCGACAGCGCAAAAACGCGCTGGCTCGGGAAAACCGTGTATTCGGCGCGGCGTTTTATCGACGCCTATGATTCGGCCTCCGGTAAGCTTGACAATATCAAAGTCAAAATCGAACAGCCTCTTACGGTAATTGACGTGCGCTGGGGCATGACCCCGCTCCCGCCAAAACCGCTGTGGATAATGGTCAAAACGGACCGTGGGGAAAAAGGGTTTATCCCGACGCAAACAAGCTGGATAAATGCGATGATTGACAACAAAAACAATTCCGCGCCCTGGAGCGACGACCTCATCGACAGTGATCCCAAAAAGCTTTATTCCTGGGACGAGGCGGTCTGGGAAACCATCAACAACCATTCGATCGCCACGGGCATGACCCGTCAGCAGGTGCGCATGAGCTGGGGGAAGCCTAACTCTATTGCGCAAGGCCCTTCCGAAAATACCGAAACCTGGGTCTATAACAGTCAAAGCCTGAATTTTGTAAATGACTCTCTTATTGCCGCGGAAAACAGATAGCCGTTAAAGGCCACAATTTGCATTAGAAACCATTATTATTTATATTTTAAGTCTTTTAAAAATACGCTTATAATACATGCACATAATTTTATCATCTTTAATTTAAGGAGTGTCTTATGAAAAAAGTTTCATTTTTTCAGGTTCTTGCGGTGGCCCTCATCGCGGCCTTCTTTTTTGGATGCGCAAAAGCCCCGCAACAAGAAATTTCCGCCGCAAAAGCGTCCGTGGAAGCAGCCAAAGCGATGAAAGCCGATGTTTTTGCTCCTGAACAGTATGCTACCGCAACCGGTTACCTGGACGCGGCAATGGCTGAAGTCAATACCCAGAACGCAAAGTCTCCTATTTCCCGAAAATATGAAAAGTCAATTAAATTGCTTAAAGAGACCGTTGCCGCCGCGGATGCCGCGAAAAACGCGGTCTCCGCGAACAAAGCGAAAATGATCGCGGACGTCAATGCCCAACTGGCCGCCGCGCAAGCATCCGCGGCCGATGCCAAAAAAGCCATTGAAGCCGTTTCCAAGAAAAACAAAGACGCCGCGGACCTCGGCGCGAAACTGGACGCGGCCGTTGTCACGTTGCCCAAAGAAATTACCGAGGACAATATCATGGCATCCCAGGAAACCGTCAAATCAGTCGCCGCGCAGATAGGTTCCATTAAAGCCGCCTTTGACCAGCTCCAGGCCGCTAAGCCGGCCAAGAAGGGCAAAGGAAAGAAGAAATAAGAGCGCCAATACCTTTATTCATTCAAAAGCCTTCCTGACCCTTTACGAGTCAAGAAGGCTTTTTTCATGTATTGAATATTCGATTACTTCAATGTATAGTTATAAGAGGCCGTGCGAGCTGTGTTCTTGTGCATAACCTGCCCATAGGCAGGTAAGTCTCTCTAAGCTTTCCGAACGACAAAAAATTGTCGTTCAAAAAGCTAAGAGAGACTAAGGAGGTGAAAAATGCAAAAGTGGGAATATCAATTTCTCATCGCCGAAAAATTCGGCAAGGGGATTTTTGGGTTCGTTCTACCCAGGGAGATTTCCTGGAAAATCCACTATGTTAACGGGAAACAGCAGCAGAACTGGGCGGACGTCACCCTCTATAACTATTTGAACAAAATGGGCGAACAGGGATGGGACCTGGCGGCCATGACCGAACACATGTCGGTACGGAGCGGCACCCTGCCCGTTGAACACCTCTATATCGTATTAAAAAGGGAGAAACAGGACGCCTCGTAGCGTTCCGGCAATGAACCGACGTTATACGATTTCCCCCGCAATCCTCATTGTTTTGCTGTTGACGATAGCCACGGTGGGCACGTACTGGCCCGTCCAGAAATATGATTTTGTCAATTTTGACGACGACGAATATGTTTTCAATAACCCGCATGTAAAAACGGGCCTTACGCTTAAAAACGTCGTGTGGGCATTTACAAAAGGCTACGCCGCCAACTGGCACCCGCTTACGTGGATTTCGCACATGGTCGATTGCGAAATCTTCGGTCTCAATGCCGGCGGTCATCATCTTATCAATCTTTATATCCACCTGGCCAACACGCTGCTCCTGTTCTTTCTCCTGAAAAAAATGACCGCCGCCACGTGGCGCAGCGCCTTCGTGGCGGCGCTTTTCGCGCTCCATCCGCTGCATGTGGAATCGGTCGCGTGGATCGCGGAAAGAAAAGATGTTTTAAGCGCCTTTTTCTTTCTCTTGACAATATGGGCATACAGGGACTATGCGCAGCGGCCCGGGCCGGGTCCGTATGTGCGCGTATCTCTCTGGTTTATCATGGGCCTCATGTCGAAACCCATGCTGGTGACGCTTCCGTTTCTGCTGCTCGTGCTCGATTTCTGGCCCCTTAACCGGTTCCCCGATTCCGCCCTTCCGGCAAAGCATTGGACCGATTCGGTTAAAACATGGTGGGACGCTTTCAAGCCTCTTTTTGTTGAAAAGCTCCCGCTTATCGCATTGTCAATTGGATCGTGCGTCGTAACGATCATTGCGCAAAAAACGGCGCTAGCGCCGATTGGCCTCCTAATTCGAATGGCCAACGCAGCCATTTCTTATGTCCAATATATCATTGCAATGATCGCGCCAAGGCATTTGTCAATATACTATCCATATCCGCATGCAATTTCCATACGGCTCTGTGTAGCCGCATGCACCGTGCTTGCGCTCATCAGCGTTGCCGCTTTCTGGCGTGTCCGGAGGTTTCCATGGCTTTTTTCAGGCTGGTTGTGGTATGTGGGAACTTTGGTGCCGGCCATCGGAATCATTCAGGTCGGCGGTCAGGTGCGGGCCGATCGCTATACGTACATTCCACTCATCGGCTTGTTTACAATCATTTCGTGGGGTAGCGCGTACATTTTAAAAAAATGGCCCTTTTTAAAGGTCTCGGTCGTTGCTTCATCGTTTGCCGTTGTCCTTGTCGTTTCACTGCTTACCCGGCACCAACTCCACTATTGGCAGAACGGTCTTACGCTCTTTGCCCACACGCTGAAGGTGACAAAAGAGAACGGCCTGGCGCAAACCAATTTCGGGGCCGCGCTTTTTAATCTGCAGGGCAACGCCGATAGCGCCCTTGCGCATTTTAAGGAGTCTTTACGTATCCAACCCAACTATTTCAACAAATACGACCAAGGGGTCGTTTTGGGAATGACGAACAGACTCGATGAGTCCGTGGCCAGCTTATCGGGCGCCATTCAATTCGACTCAACCCATGCGGAGGCCTTTTTCAGCCTGGGCGAGGCATATAGACTTAAGGGAAACGACACGGTGGCAATAAGGCTATTGACAAAGGCCGCGGCCCTTAAGCCCGACTTTTGGCAGGCCTGGCACAGCCTGGGATTGATCATGTATGGAAAGGACAGCTTGAATGAGGCCCTTTCCTTTTTCAACAAAGAGCTCGCTTGCGACTCCGGTTCCTGGCAGGCCTGCCGATATTTAGGCCTGGTTTACAATAAAAAAAGGGATTTCCAGAGGACTTTCATTTATTTGACAAAAGCAATAGACTTATGCCGGGATTCTTCGTGGGAGCCCAGCCTTGATCTTGGCGTTGTCTTATTTAAAAGGGGCAAACTCAACAGCGCAAAAGTGCTTTTTACCCGCACAATCCGCCTGACCCCGCAAAGCCCCGAACCCTATTTTAACCGCGCGGCCATATATTTTCTGCAACAACATCCTGATTCCGCCATCATGGATTATTCACGGGCCATAAGGTTAAAACCCGGATGGAAAAAGGCGCACTATAATCTTGCGAAAACCTTTGAAGCGAAAGGCATGGCGGATTCTGCCTCTGTTCATTTCAAAAAGGCGCTCTGATCCCCGAGCGAAGCCCGAAAGGGGCGCGATGCGGGATTTAATCTTTGAATTTAGCAATAAATATCTTGACTCATTCTGCGCGAAATAGTAGAATTGGTGTAGATCCAAATCTCTCTTATAGAGCAGAAATGCTTGGGAAAGGAGGAGAGTAGGTTCTGAAGTACTGCATCAAAGTAAGCGATTGTATTGAGCAATCAATAATTTTTTACTAACAGAGGAGATCACCATGAAAACCGCTAAAAATGCAACAGGTTTTACCCTTATAGAACTAATGGTAGTCATTGTCATTATTGGCATTCTTGCGGCCATCGCCATCCCCAAATTCATGGATGCGTCGATCAAGGCAAAAGTAAGTGAAATTCCTACGGTATTGGCCACCTTTGATCATGCCGAGCTGGCGTATTTGTCGGAAAATGCCAGCCTTTCAACCGCAACGAACTTAAGCGATCTTGTCATTGACAACTCGGCCATGGCGAACAGCAAATGGTTTGCTTATGGATTTAGTGTTGCTAATGGCAATACCGCTCAGTATGCGGCTTCCGCCAAAGGCGCAATGGGGACTTTAATCACATCCGGTGCAACCTGCTATTCTCAGGTATCAATCACGGGCGCTATTGCTAATAGCCCGGAGGCCTGTTATAGCAAATATCTTCCTAATTTTAATTGACCATTCTTCGGTCAATTGCAGTAAAACGGGTCTTCGAAACTTTCGAAGGCCCGTTGTTATTTTTCGGGATTTTTATAAAATTCGATCATGAAGTTGCCTGAAAACTTTTTCAAAAACAGTTTCATCATATCGCTCTTCTGCCTTATTTTCCTGCCATCCTGGTCACGATCACTGGTTCCGGAAGACATCAAATACCTTTTTGCGTTTCTTTGCTTTCCGATAATTTTCCTGTTTAATAATAGAAGAACTTCCGAAGAAATTTTCAAGCCGAAATTTTCAAGAGTAGTTTTTTTTGTTTTTGTTACCTATGTCGGGTATGTTCTTTTGAATTGGTACTTTCTCGGCAGTCCGTATTATGGCACCCGGTCAATGACCTGCCTGGCGTTCTGTTTTATATCATTCGCGTTAGGCGCTTTTTTTCTTTCGGCTCCTGAAAAATTCAGAATTTTTTTATATAGCCTGATTGTTTCCGGGGTCGTTGCTTCCATCTATAGCTTTTGTCAGTATTTCGCCTTTATTCCCTATTTTGAACCCGAATACTGGCCTATCCGGATAACCGGATTATTTTCCAATAAAAACGCCTGTGCATTATTTATCATGAACAGCGGTATCTGGACAACCTATTTGATTTTTTCAGTAGAGAACAAAAATTTGTCCAGAGCGCTTTTTCCCGCGCTCATCATTCAAGTGGTCGCGTTATTTATGGCCGAAACACGGGGAGTGTCGTTTTTATCAATGGTTGGGTTTTGCGCGGTCCTTGTTCCCTTGGTATTCAGGGCCGGATATCTAAAATCGCCCAAAGCAAGATATTTATTATATGCGGTTTTTTTCCTGTGCCTGTTGGTCCCTTTATTTGTTTGGAATGAAGCTACGTGGACCAGGCTTGCGGGCATAACGCTCCATGGCGATCCGGCGCGCTGGGGTTTATACCAGGCGGAATGGAAACTGTTTTTGCATCATCCGGTTTTCGGATGCGGCATAGGAAATTTCGTGCACGATGTCGTTCCGTTCTGGTCGGACAGTTTCAGGAAAAGCATGGTCGCGCATTTTTTTGCCAATGCGGAAAGCGACTTTTTAGAAACGCTGACCGAAGAGGGGATCGTCGGGTTCGGCTTATATCTCTTTTTTCTTTTTGGCGCGATTGTCCTGGGTATCCGGGAATTGAAACGGGCGTGGAAATGGGAAACGTATATACTTCTGGTATTGTTCTGCCTCATGTTGACAGACGGTATTTGGGACACGCCGCTTCGTCGTATTCCCTGCTTTATTGTCTTCTGGGCCATGGCGGGGTATTTGTGGAGAAATTATTTCCTTGCCGCGTGGAAACAAATTCCAAAGAAGGCAGGCGCTATTTCCGGGATTACCGCTGTAGGGATTTATTGCGTCTTTGCCTTGTTTTTCGGAAGGATTATTATCGGCGATTATTTTTTCCTGCAATCCTATGTCTCGTCGGGCAACCCGCGCCCGCAATCCGGAAAACAAATAAAACGCGCGCTTGCCGTCTGTCCATTCCATCCCAATGCGTTGTTTCAGGCGGGCTTTATAGCAATACGCACGCAGCAGTATGATTTTGCGCGTGAAGTCGCCGATCGCCTTGAAAAAACAGCCCCGAATTATCGGCCCGCCGATTTTCTCAAGGCGTGCGCAGCCTTTGGAAAAGAAGACTATGCGTCAGCGTTATCTTATGCAAATAAAGAAATAACAAGAAACCCTAACTATATGGAAGCGTACGAATTAAAAGTAAGGACATTGTCCATGCTTGGCAATTGCAAGGAAATGGAGCATTTGAAAGACAGTCTTTTGATTCCTTTAAAGAATTGCAAAGACCGGATGATGTGGTATGATACGGCATCGGCCGTTACTTTAAAGGCCAGGTACATTGAGGAAACCGGAATGGTGCGGGCGTTTTTAGGCGGAGATTATTTGAAACGCGCCTATCGACGATATATTCAATTAAGCCGCAATAAAACAGAAAAATGGTATTGGCAATTGCAGAATATTTCGACCATACGCTGTAAAAAATGAAGCCCTCCATTTTCATCGGAGCGGACCGTTATTGACCACGGTTGCAATATCGAACAAGTAAGGGACTGATGGTCCAATAACGTACGGAACGGGCCCCCAA
>JBAVGL010000259.1:0-15751 GCA_049684795.1 Chitinivibrionales bacterium
AATTAATATAATGTAACAAAATTGTACAGTTTGATCCGACTATTTTTTCCGACCCCTCCTGCCTTGCCGGGAGGGGTCGGTTATTTTAAACGGATTTTTCAAATCGATCATTCAGAATTTTATTTTGCTTGATCTTAAAAACTCAGAAATATCTCCCCTTGATCAGCGCATGGCCTAACGCAAAGTAGCACCCCGAATCAATCATGGAAAATACCCCGAAACCCGCGAATGCCCAGGTCGTGAGCTGGACATTCAGCATACGCGCTTTTTCATGCAGCGTATCGCTAAAATCATCGGCGCCCCTGCGCGCAATCAAATAAATAATCAATACAAGTATCATGGGCAAGGCATAGCCGATGTTATAGAGCAAGATATACCCGATTGCGGTAGGAAACCCAAGGCGGAGCGTTGCGTACCTGCCGAGGGCGATGAGATACGGGACGGAAACGGGAAATGACGTTACCGAAATGAAAACGCCTATGCCGAAGGCGAAATAACCGTTCATGGACCGGAGCCTTGCCAGAATGATATTGTGGCCCCGGCCCGGCCGAAGGTGTTTTTTCCTCCGGAAATACCAGATGCCGATCGCCGTCATGATGACGCCCATGAGGAATTCCGTTTGATAATAGACCGGATTGGGGATGTTTGCCGTCGACGGGAAGAACCTGCTCAGGAAAATGCGTAACTGGTCAAGCGCCGAGTATCCGGCGATACCGCAGGCACAATATGCCCCGCTTAGGCCGGCAAGATAGCTCAGGGAATTTCGCAGCGGTTTTTCGGTGGTAAGCAGCAGCACGAAAATGATGATCTGCTGGGTGGTCGAAAGGCTGTCGAACAATGAAATCGACAGGGTATAAAATATCGGGCCCATGCAATTTTTTCCGGGTTTTTAACGCCATTGGCGCCCGTTTATTTTATCGAATCCGTCTTCGGGTTTTTGCTGTTTTCCAGCTCCTGCTTTATCATCGGGTTTTCGGGGTCAAGTAATGAGGCCTTTTCCAGGTGTTCCCTATAGACCGCGCTGTTTTTATAGGCCAGGGCCACCTTGGCAAGCCCCAATTCCGCAAGCCCCATTTTCGGGTCGGCCTCCAGGGCGCGTTTATAGAACTGCTCGGCCCATTTGACCTTGTTTTGAGCAAGGTACACCTCGGCCCGTTCAAGGAGCGCGGGCGCGTATTTCATGTCGATGGAGCTGATCTCCGTGTAAACCTGGATGGCCTCATTAAATTTCTTTTGCGCCCTTAAAACACTGGCCAGCGTCATGAGCGCTTCAATGTTGTCGGGGGCAGTGGCGCGAATGTCTTCCATGGTATTGGCGGCCTCGTCAAGTTTTCCCATTTTCAGCAGGAGTTTTCCATACGCGAGCAATGACTCATTGTCACGCTTGAGGTCCAACAGCGCTTTTATCTCTTCGAGCGCCAACTGGTCCTGCCCGGTCGCGCTATACGCCTCAAATAACTGTTTGCGGACCACAGGGTCTTTTGGTTTGACCGCTTTGGTTTTTACGAGCAGGTCCACGGCCTCGGCGGCCTTGCCGGTTTTAAGATACGCCGAGGCCAGCGCGGCCATCGGACCTATGCTGTCCGGCGCCATGGCGTGCGTCTCCTCAAGGAGCTTCAAGGCCTCGGCGGTTTCCCCTTTTTTAAGAAGAATGGCGCCGATACGGGCCCTTGCCTCAAAATTGGCGGAATCAACCTTCAGACACGACTTGTATGCCGAGAGTTCTTCGTCGGTCTTTCCCACGCGGCCAAAAACGCGCGCGATATCAGTCCATGCGGCGGGCGTGTTGGGGGCGCTGGCCATGGCTTTTTTAAGCAGCGCGGCGGAACGCTGCATGGTCGGCTTGCTTTTTGACAATAAGGCGCCAAGATACAGGTAATTGCGGTAATCCGCGGGAAACTTCCTGATGTTCGCCTCATAGAGCGGCTTGGCCTTGGCCGGAGCCCGGCCTTCCTGCGACAAGGCAATCACAAACATGATATCGGCGTTCTTCGCCCCGCCCGCCTTGAGGTATTTCGCATACCAGGCCAGGGCCTTATCAACGAGGTCCGTCTTGACACAGGCGTCACCGAGCGTTTTCAGCAGGTCGCGCCTTACGTCCGGCGCAAGCTTCGCGTTGGCGGCAAGCGGTTCGAGAAGAGCAATGGCCTCTTTGCTTTTTCCAGAATACATCATGGACTTGCCAAGCATGATTGTAAGGGCGGGCTCGCGTTTTTTTCCTGTGAGCATCGAAAGATACCGGGCGGCGTCGTCGTATTGTTTTTTTGAAAAACAGTATTCTCCCAGCATTTTCGCTATTCTGCCTGACGCCGTGTCTTTGGCGTTCGTTTCGATCCATTGTTTGTAGGCCTCCACGGCCTTTTCGGTCTTGCCCTGCTTTGCGTATTGTTCGCCCATCTTCTTCATGTCAACGATTGCGCCCGTGTCCGGCTTCGGGCCTTTTTCCCTGACCGCCGCCGTGTCGACCGCCGGTTTACCTGAAGTCAACGCCGAATCCGGCGCCGTGGAAGAAGCCGGGGAATTCGCGGGCGCCGCCTTGACATCGGAAAATCCGAGCGAAAAAAATGCAACCGCCGCCAGGACCATTGAGAATGCGCTGGAAAGTCCCATGGATACCTCTTTATGGAAAATGTGGAACATATGAACTGACCTGTACACCTTAAGAATGCATGCAATTAAAATAAGGAGTTGAGTGTATGAAAAACAAGAAGAATTTACCTTGTCGGTTTCCCCGTATATCGTTTATTTTAACCAGGTTGTTTTACTTCGAAAACAGGGAAAACGCCATGCGGGAACAAAATTTCAAAATCTATCCTTACCGATGGGTCGTGCTTGGCGTTTTCATGCTCATCAATATCATGGTCCAGGTATTATGGATCTGCTACGCTCCCATCGCATCAACGGCCGCGGGTTTTTATGGCGTCAAAAGGGAGGACATCGATCTGCTGGCGAACCTTTTCATGCTCATCTATCTACCGGTGGCGTTCCCGGCGTCCTGGGCCATCGACCATTTCGGGTTTAAAAAGGCCGTGGGCTTCGGCGCCGCGCTCATGGCTGTTTTCGGACTTTTCCGCGCGCTGTTCCCTTTTAATTACTCCGTTGCGCTCATCGGCTCGATCGGCATTGCCGTCGGCCAGCCTTTCCTTCTCAACGCCTTCACCAAACTCGCGGCGCTCTGGTTCCCGCAAAAGCAAAGGGCCACGATCACGGGGGTCATTTTTCTCGCGACGTTTCTCGGGATAGGCCTCGGCGAAGCGCTGGGTCCCGGCTTACTGCGCGCTTTTCAATTCCAGGGGATGCAGATGATATACGGCGTAACCACAGCCGTTACCGCGGCGCTTTTTCTGATCTTCGCCCGTTCAAAACCGCCGACCCCGCCCGGCCCTCCGGAAGACGAAGCGCGCGCGCTGGTCCTTGACGGTTTTAAAATGATGCTTAAGCGGCGCGAGGTCTATTTCCTGTCGTTCGCCCTCTTTATCGGCAGCGGGATAGTCAACGCGGTGTTCACCCTGATCGACGGCCTGAGCAGGGAAAAGGGATTGACAACGGAACAAGGCGTCACCCTGACCATCGTGCTGCTTGCGGCGGGAATCATCGGCAGCGTCGTCCTGCCCGTATTTTCGGACGCGGCGCGGCAAAGGAAAATGATCATACTCCTCGGCATTTTCGGCGCCGTCCCTTCCACCCTGTGCCTGGCAATGGGAACGGGGTTTAATTTCGAGGCCGTCTGTTTCTTTGTTCTTGGTTTCTGCGTCACCGGCGTGACGCCCGTGGCTTACCAGTATGGCGCCGAGATAACCCATCCGGCCCCTGAAGGCACCAGCAACGGCCTTTTCGCACTTGTCGTCCAGGCCTCCGGCCTTCTGATCGTCCTCATGGACGCCTTGAAAAGCTCGTTCCACGATTCCTACGTCCCCTCGCTTGTCGGGCTCGGGGTCATGATCGCGGCAAGCGGCCTGCTTTTTCTTATGGCAAAGGAATCGCCCGAAATGCACCGGAGACGGGCGCAAGACGCCGCCCCAGTCAATGCGGCCATCAGCCCTTAAATTAGGTCGTTCGCCATGGCAGGCGCCAATAATTATTCTTTGGTTAAACCAACCGGGACTTTTATAAAAAGGGCGGAAATAAGATTAAGTATCGCGATGCCCGCGCCGCACAGAAAAACCGCCTGATATCCCCAGGCCGACCAGATCAAACCGCCGGTCAGGGCCACGCCGATTGAAAATACATGGTCCATCGACACCGACATGGTCAAGGCGGGGGTAACGTGGTCGGGATGGAGGGCGATTTTTTTAAGGTAGGTTGAACGGGCCATGTTGACAGACATCAAAAGCTGGTCGACGATGAAACAGCAACACGCGATCAAAAAAGCGATGTTTTCGGGAAACAATGTCCGGCCAAAACCGTAGCCGCAGCACACCACGATCAAAAGCAGGGCCTCCGCGATAAGCACCGCCCGCTCTCCCAGGGCGTCGATCGATTTGCCTAGTAGCGGCTGGAATGCGATCCCGGCAATTCCCGCAATGGTCAGAAGCGTGGCCAGAATCGCCGTGGGCTGGCGGAAAACGGTCACTAAAACCCACGGGGCGAAGGTAAGGAATATCTGTTTGCGCGTCCCGTAAAGCACCGACAGCCAGTAATAGAGACGGTACGAGCGGTGGAGCCGAAGATGTATGGCCGGAGGATGCGCCCTGCCGGGATGCATGGCCATGATGAACAGGGCCGCGAGCAAATAAAACGCCGCGGCGATCAGAAACGACAGCTTGAAATTGAAATGAAAATATTTGAAACCTATGAAAACGGAAAAACTTCCCAGGACCACGGCAAAATTGCGCACGGCGTTGAACTGGCCCAGGCGTTTTCCGGTTTGTCCGCTTCTGGCAAGTTCCATGCTGATACTGGTGTTAAGCGGCATGAACATGTGCTGCCCGAGGCTCAATACAAAAAGCCAGACGAACATCCAGTGGAAGCTTATCGAAAAAAAAGCCATCAAAACGAGGCCGGCCGCGCCCGACATCGTGGCGAACACCGCCAGGCGCCTGCTGCGCACAAAGTAAAGCGCCGCGGAAACGAAAATGACCAGGAACCCCGGCAGCTCGCGGGGAAATTCCATGAACGTCCGCTGGAAACTGTTTAACCTGAAGGTGTCGCTCAGAAAATTATTAAAAACGGAATTGACTATGCTTTCCGCAAAACCTACCATCGCGATGCTGGAAATAAAAAGCAGGATGTCGCGATGCAGGGAAGCAATGCGTTGCGAAAGCGTTAATTTTGGATGGTCCCCGGTGTTCTCCAATGATTTCCTCAAGGTTTATGATTAAAAATCTCTGGTGTTCACTTAAACAGAACGAATAAAATATATGATCCCATTCCGCCATAAGACGTGACAATACATAAGGGAAGGTGCAAAACCGGGCACTGAGCGAAGTCGAAGCGCCGAATTATTGAATAGCAAAAACGGCTTTATTGTCGTATTTTATAAATGAGGGTTCTATGCAAATATTTGGTCTCATTATATGTTCGCTGGTAATCACAATATCAACCGCGGTTTTTGCGCAACAACAATATGATACCACCTGGAATTCCTTGCAGAATTATACTGTCCCGCAGTGGTACCAGGACGCCAAGTTCGGCATCTATCATCATTGGGGCATCTACTCGGTCCCCGGCTATGGGACGGAATGGTACGGCCGAAGAATGTACGATGAATATAATGTCGGGCCGGGACCGTCCTTTTATGCCTGGCATGTTGCCCACTACGGGAGTCCGGGCAAATTCGGGCACAAGGATTTCATCCCGATGTTCCATGCCGAAAATTTCAACGCCGACGCCTACATTGACGCGATCATAAAATCAGGCGCCAAATATTTCGCGCACATGACCTCGCACCATGAAGCGTTCATAATGTACGGCACGAACCTTACGCCGTGGAACTGCGTGAACATGGGGCCGCAGAAAGACCTCGGCAGGATGCTCATGACGGCCGCGGCAAAGCGAGGGTTAAAATTCGGAATCAGCAATCATCTCGCGGAAAATGACTGGTTCTATCAATTCAATTACCACAATAAATTCGACGCGGTCATTGATTCGTCCGATACCACGCTGAAGTACCTTTACAATGTGTATAGCCCTGACACCGACCTGTACAACACCGCGCCGACCTCGTGGTGGCTCAAACGCTGGTATGCGCTGTCCAAGGAAATGATCGACGTTTTTCAACCTTATTATGTTTATTACGATAATGGCTGGGGCATGTATTCAACCTTTGAACCGTATCGAAGATATCTTGGCGCCTATCAATACAACAAGAGCATTGCCTGGGGACGCGGCGCCTACGGCGCGCCCGGGGCGGTATTGATTTACAAAGGCGGGGGCGGCAACAGCAACCAGTTCGTAACGGGAGGCGCGGTCTATGATTTCGAGGACGGCGCGCCTACCGGCATCCAATCAATGACCTTTCAAACCGACATGAAGATAGGCGATACCTCGTGGGGATATCTTCCTTCCGAAAAGTATAAAACAACGAAGTATATACTAGATTATTTAATAGACGTCGTGAGCAAAAACGGAAACCTGATGCTGGACATCCCGCCCAGACCCGACGGGACACTGCCTGATACGGTCTCGGCAAGACTCAGTGAAATCGGCGGATGGTTGCTGCTTAACGGCGAGGGAATCTATGCCACTCGAACGGCAAACATCTTTGGAAGCGGAAGTCTCAGATTTACTCGAAACCAGGCGAACAATGTTTACTATGTCTTTGACACCGTCTGGCCTGGAAACGGCGCGCAGCTTGCCGTTACTAACTATAACTCGTCAAATCTGGACAAAACGAAAATCGCGAAGATCACCCTGCTGGGCGGCGGTCCGGTCGCGTGGTCGCAGAACGCGACGGCGTTGACACTGACCATGCCGGCGACGCAACCGGCCGCATGTAAATTTGCCTATGGGTTCAAGATATATCTCGACGCCCAGTCGACAATCCCCGTGGCCCCTTCGAACCTGGAGGCAACCGCAGCGTCAAATGCGGTCATTCTTACCTGGGTCGACAATTCAAGCAAGGCGACCGGCTGCAAGATCGAGCGGACGAACGGAGTAGGCGATACCAATTTTACTCAGATAGCAAGCATAGCGGGCTCCGATGTGGCAACCTACAGCGACACGATGTCTTCACCGGCGGCGTATACCTACCGTGTACGCGCCTATAATGCCTCAGGCAATTCCGCCTATTCAAACGAAGCGACGCCGGGCGGATTGTTAACGCCGACGGCCGTCACTGTGCCGCCAATTCTGGCGGAAGGCCGGGATTTTCCTAATACTCTTCGTTCCATCACCACCGTATCGGGCGATAACACCGTCCGTTTTATATCGGCGCACGATGCTTCGGCGACTTTTGTCCTTTATTCTCTTGATGGTCGGGTGCAAGGGCGGATAACAATGAACGCGAAAAGAGGCCCGAATATCCTTGCCTGGGACAAGTTGAGGAGCGGTTCCCCATCAGTTTACCTTTTAGAAATGCGAACCGGCGGCCAATCCAAATGCGTGGTCCGTATGATAAGAACCCGGTAAATCATGTCAAATTATACGCGCTTCGCGGCCGCGCTCATTGTAATCATTGCCGCAGCGCATGCCGCCTTTTCGTTGTCCACGTCGCTTCCCACCCTTCCGCCCGACAGCGGATACGGCGCGAAGGGCCGATGCGAAACAGTCATCGATTCGGCGCCCGTTCCGCAATGGAACAACCACTTCGTGTATTTTTTTCACCCTGGTTTTGACGGCACACCGCGGCCGATAATCCTCTTTTGTCATGGAATAGGCGCCGAAAATCCGCTCGTGTATATGCAGTTGCTCAAGCATATCGTAAGCTGGAACTATTCCGTTCTCTACGCGCCATACAATAAAGCCTCCGCAATCGGGTCGTCAAGCAACGCGTATTCCATGATGTGGAGCGGTTTCAACGCCGGCATGCGCGCATGGTCGCAAAATATTGACACAACAAGAATAGGCGTCATAGGGCATTCCTTCGGTGGCGGAGCGGTCCCCGCCTTTACCTGGAAAGCATTGAATGAAAAACACTGGGGCGCGAGCGGGTCCTTCATGTACATAATGGCGCCGTGGTATTCATACGATATAACCCAGGAACAGCTTGAGCAATTTCCGAAGCCCGTCGCGCTCATCATGGAGGTTTTCGAAGACGACAGGACTAATGATCCGAGGATGGCAATCGATATTTTCAGGTCGATTGCCATCCCCGACAGCCAGAAAGACTTTATAACCCTCAAAAGCGATACCTGTGAAGGAGTTCCCCTGGTCGCTGATCATGGAGTGCCCGAAGGCGCGTATCCGTATGGATGGAACGTCAACGCGCTCGATTATTCAGGCGTTTACCGTCTGGTCCATGCGCTGGCTGCATTGACATTTGAAAATGACCAGGCGGCCCGGCGCATTGCCCTGGGCAACGGCTGCCCCGCGCAGCGCTCCATGGGGACCTGGCGAAACGGCAGGCCGGTCAGGGAGCTCAGCTCGTGCGATACTCCCCGGCTCACTGAACCGCAAAGCGCTTATGTCAATTTCTGGACCCATGCGGCGAATCCCCGCGCGCATTACCACAAATATTTTCAATCTGAAGACACATCGTCGATAAATTCCGCAACAACCTTGAGAAATTACCGATCATCGGCCGCTTTCAGGAAACAAAATGACGGTCTGGCCCAAACCGTGCCGCAACCGAATAGTCAACCGCTCGGGGAAATTTCTCGGGGTTTTGATACTTTAAACAGCATGGACAGCGCGTCGCGCCCGCGGGAGAAAGACGCCTTCGGTCCCATCCAATCCGGGTTCGGGTCCTCAGGACCTTTCAAAGTGCAGGAGAATTTTTATCCGCACCCGGCCGGGGGTGATAATTATCTCTACTGCTTCATGCCGCGGGGCGTAAATGGCCGGGTGCCGGTCGTGCTCTTCGCGCCCGAACTGCTTGCCACCGGCAAGAAGTACCGGGAACTGCTCCGACATATCGCAAGCCGGGGCTATGCCGTGGTTTCATCCACCTACCGGTACGGTTTGTTCGTAAATGACGTCGGGCGTTACAGCGCCCTTTTGGAAGGGTTCGACGGCGTTTTGGAACTTATCAGGCCGTTTATTGACACTACGCGAATTGGCTTCGCGGGCCATTCCTACGGCGCCGGCGCATTGCCGGCCGTTGCGTGGCACTATTGCAGGGAGCTTGCGTGGGGAAGCGGCGGCGCGTTTCTTTTCCTGATGGGCCCGTCGTATGTCCACTGCATGAAGCAGGTCCAATTCGAACAATTTCCCGAGCATGCCACGATGGTCGTTGAAGTTTTCCAAAACGACCACCGGAATGATTTTCGTATAGCCGAGGACATTTTCTATGCAATCAACATCCACCCCACGAACAAGGATTTCATTATCGTCAACCAATGCAGCCATGACAAGTGGGAAATAAACCCGGATAATAAATCCCCGTACTGTGAAGACTCAAGCGCAGTCGGGCACATCCATTATTATGCGATTTTCCGGCTCATTGACGCGCTTGCGGCATGTACATTCGAAAATGACGCGCAAGCCCGGAACGTCGCATTGGGAAACGGGTGCGCGGAGCAGGTTGAAATGGGGCGATGGCCCGACGGCGCAAAAATCGCGCCTCTTGTTTCAACCGACGTTCCCCTTGCCCACAACAGGCTCTTGCCCCCTGTAGTCACGTCGATAATGTTCCCGAAACTGTTAAACTGGTTCTGGCCTTTTACGTTTTCCTGCCGGTTTGACGACAGCAGGAACGAGCGGCGGGCGTATCCGGTGCCGTGATATGTGGTGGCTCTATGTGGATATCCGAAAGGAAAAGGGCATTGCTAATACGGGAAATGTCGGCTATTGAATAATTATAATTTGTTGCATGCTTTCTTCCGAATAAACCTTTACGATCCGCACCCCGGCGCCGGTGCCTTCCAAGGAAAGTTTCCTTGCTCCCGCCGGAAGCACGGCCTCGCGCGCAATACGCCCCCGCGGATCGAAAATCTTAACGGTCAGCGCATGCACCGAGGGATTGCCGAGCAGCAGGACGCGTCCGCGGTCGGTTATTGACAAACGCATCGCATTCGGATTTATCCGCTGCGGCCGCGGAAATGCCGGGGCCGCAGAACTCGGATCGATCTCGCGGACCGAAAAAAACTTCCAGTCGCAGGCTTCCCCGTCCGTTCGCAGCAACATTGTTCCATGTCCAACTGTGACCGCCATGTCCTGAGTGAGATCGGGGCAGCCCGATATATCGGCGCCTGGCCAATTGCTCCCGCTGTCGATCATTGAGCCGACCAGCTCCCAATGTCCGCCATTTGCCGGAGCGCCGTTTGTTACGTCGGAGACGGTGTCGATGTAGGTCTCCAGCTTGACGTGAGTATTATTATCTATGTTGTAAACAATGTATTTCATGCCGATCCAGGGATTGAGCGGGATCGTGCCTTCGCCAAACAGCGGGGCGTCATAATTGTATTTTGTGGAATACACGGTGCTTGCCGGATGTTTGAGCTCTTTTTCCCAGTCCCATTTTCCGTCATCGCGGAAGCGGGAGGCAAGTCCCGTCGCGTTGCACACGTTACCTCCGGCGGACCCGTGCGCCAGCGGGTCAGTGCGGACCTGCATTTCCGCGCCGTCATACGCGCCGCCCCCGGTCGTGAGACGGCGGTAATAACCGGTTGCTTCCGTGTTGAGAAAAAATTGCGGCGCGATCAGGGGCGTCGGGTCGCTTCCGGAATATTCCTCGATTGAATTTATGTGAAACCTCGGCCCCGAACCATTCAGCATCAGCATGCCGCTGCCGTTTATAAAGAGGCTGTCGCCGCTGCTGGAACTGTGGTTATCGGTCCACCCGGTTGGATCATACGGGTCTCCGGCATATTGCACAAGACGCGCATGACCGTTGTTCCAGTGCGCGGAATTCCATTCGCGCGTTCCCGGCTTGGTAGCATAAAACCTGGTAATGCCGAACGTGTCGAGCCCGGCATCGGCATAGATGGCTATGGCCGCTCCAAGTATGCACAAAGTGATCTTCGTTATTTTGTCGAACATTTCAGTGCGGACGCGGATTTTCAGAGAGTGAATTTATTTTTTTGTCGATTAATTTTTTTACAGGTTCTGGTAATTTATTGAGGGATTTTAAGGCGGAAGGCAAGATCAATACCGAATAACTCATGCCAGACCAATCTTTTTACGGGCCACATGGTAAAGGGTAGCGCTACGGGGAATCGAACCCCGGTTTAATGGATGAGAACCACTTGTCCTAGGCCACTAGACGATAGCGCCATATAATGGCTGGGGTGCAAGGATTTGAACCTCGATACCTGGAGCCAGAGTCCAGAGTCCTGCCATTGGACGACACCCCAATATTAATCTCACTGATCTTCCCGAAGGCAGATAAGAGCTTCTAATTTGGGATTGTTTACGCAAAAGCGTAAGCAATCCCAAAAGAATCTCTAAAAAAATAATTAGTTCCCTTTGAAAAGACAACTGAACAAAAACTAACAGAAGGATTTTTTTTTGCGGAAATTATTTTATTCGGGCGGTTGATTCTAATAAGAATTGCTTCTAAACTTCCGGACAGAGGTTTTTTCATGGCCAAAGGCAGGAAAAAAGATCCGCAAAAAAAATTAATCGCCGGGATAGGTTCGGCCCTTGTCGACATCCTGCTGCTCGAAGACGAGAAATTCCTTGCTTCGTCCGGCGCTCAAAAAGGTGGAATGACCCTTGTGGATAGCGGCTCATTCATCGAGAGCATTCTCTCGAAAACACCCTCAAAGCCATTAATCGTTCCCGGAGGCTCGGCGTGTAATACAATCCTCGGCGTTGGCAAACTCGGCGGGCTCGCGCGATTCATCGGCAAGCGCGGCAACGACGAACTCGGGAATTTGTTTGAAACTTCTTTGAAAAAACATAATGTCGAGCCCGTGCTTTTCAGATCACCCTCCCCCACCGGACGCGTGCTTTCGATCATAACGCCCGATGCGCAGCGGTCAATGTTCACCTTTCTGGGAGCTTCTTCGGAAACAAAGCCCGAAGAAATATCCCCGGCGCATTTTCAGGATGCCGCGCTCGTGCATATCGAGGGCTATCTGCTCTTCAATGAAAAGCTCCTCATCGCGGCCCTTGATGCGGCCCGCGCAAGCGGCGCGCTGATATCCCTCGACCTGGCAAGCTTTACGGTCGTCGAAGCGTCAAAGCATATCCTCGCCGACGTTGTCAAGGAATTCGTCGACATCGTTATCGCCAACGAGGATGAGGCCCGCGTTTTCACCGGCCATGCCGATGAAGACAAGGCGCTGAGCGCCCTTGCCGCCATGGCCGACGTGGCCGTGCTCAAAGTCGGCAAACGGGGAAGCCTTATTTCCAACAGGGGCGCCACGGTAAAAGTCGAGCGCATGGGATCGGGCGCGGCGGTCGATACGACCGGAGCGGGCGATTTATGGGCTTCGGGGTTTCTCTACGGACTTGTCAACGATTACCCGATCGAGGCGTGCGGCCGGCTCGCGTCGGCATGCGGTTACGAGGTATGTCAGGTGGTCGGCGCGAGCATTCCCGAAAACGGCTGGCAAAGAATACGAAAATATTTATGAATTGGTGAACGGTATTAGTTTACTTTTGACAGTGACGCCCCCTAAATCCCCTGCGGGGACTTTTGTAGATGTTCATTGGTTTTTTGTAAGGGTTTGCCATGGCAAACCCTTACAAAAATTATCCCCCCGCGGGGGCGAAAAAGCTTTTTATGAAAATAGTTTCCATTTTAAACCATAAGGGCGGGGTGGGCAAAACCACCTTTACCGGCTCCATGGCGCAGGCGCTGGCTTTGGTCGGCTTCAGGGTGCTCGTCATCGACAATGACAGCCAGCATAACCTTTCCTCGATGCTTGGCCTGACGGTTCAATCGCCCAATATCCGTGACGTGTATCAGTCCACGCCTCAGGAAGCGCCCCGGCGGTTTTTAAAGGCGATACGGAAAACCGATCTGCCCGACCTCCATTGCGTCACCTCCCCTTCAAACTTGTGCGACGCCGACGTGGGCGCCATCGATTTTCTAAAACAATGCCTGGGCGCTTGCGGGCTTGAACGCTTTTATGATTTTGTGCTCATCGATAACGCGCCCGGCATGGACAGGCTCCAGGCATCGGCGATTCTCGCGTGTCATGAAATATTCGTCCCCATCGAACTCAGGCAATTCGCCGTCGACGGCATCGTGGAAATGGAAAAAATGCTTACCTCAAATTTTCCCAATTCAGGAAAAATTTCCAGGATAATTCCTAATTTTTACCGCGACACCATACGCCAGAAAAGCTTCGTGGCAGCTTTGCAAAAACTTTTTCCCGGCAAAGTGACGCGAACGGCCATACCTCTTGACCCTGTTTTCGACGAAGTGATCACCGAAGGAAAAATCCTTTTCCTTCACCGGCTCGCCTCAAAGGGCGCTGCCTTTTACCTCAAGCTCATCCACGAACTTTTCGACCTCGACGAGGAAAAGGTTTGGGAGATGGTCATGGAAAAAAGAAACGAACGCCGGAAAGATGAGGCGCGCCAGCGTTTCTGGGAAGCAAAAAACAAGAGGTGATTTGAATCCTTTCCATTGATTCTTTCCCCTGGTATCATATATATTTAACAGGTTTTCTTCGATTTTCCTTCTTGACCTTCTTTCCTGCAAAAGGACACTGATAGTATTATGCCCGTACGAAGCATGACAGGCTTTGGGCTTGCCGAAGCGCAATCCCCATCAGGCGCCTACCGTGTTGAGATCCGAGGAGTCAACAACCGCTTCATGGACCTGCAACTGCGGCAACCACGGTACTTTTCGAACCTGGAACAGAAAATAAAGAGAACCATAGGCGAGACCATTTCGCGCGGCAGCATTTCGGTGTTTATTACGAGCGACCGGGAGAATGAGGCCGGAAAGCTTACCTGGGACAAAGAAGCGGTCGGAAATTATATCCGCATCTTCCGGGAAATCAAGAAGGCCAACGGCCTCTCCGGCGACGTTTTGCTTTCCGACCTCATGCACTTTTCCGACTTTATCAAGACCGCCACATTAAAATACGACGATAAAACGCTGTGGAAACATCTCAGCCCTGCCCTTGGCGCCGCCCTGGAAAACTACCAGAAATCCCGCGAAACCGAGGGAGCGGCCATTATCAAAGACCTTAAAAAGAGCATCGCCGAAATGTTATCGCTTTTATCACAAGTCGAGCGCCATGCCCCGAAACGCATCGACGCGTACGCGAAAGAATTGACAAAGCGCATCGAGAAGCTGCTCTCTCAGGTCGGCCAGGGGCCCGATGAACAGCGCCTGGCCGCCGAAGTGGCGATCATGGCCGACAGGCTCGACATTTCCGAGGAATGCCAGCGCCTCAGGGAGCACATTTCGGCGTTTGCCAAAGATTTTCAGAGCAATGAGCCCATCGGCAAGAGAATGGGGTTTTTGCTCCAGGAAATGAACCGGGAGGCCAACACCATCGGCTCAAAATCCAACGACACGGTCATTTCGCACCTTTCGGTAAAGTTGAAGGAATATATTGAAAAAATCCGGGAACAAATCCAAAATATCGAATAGGAGACCTTCATGGACCAGAATATGATGGAAGTCGCGCTTGACGAATTAGAAAAAAAAGGGATCAACCGGTACAAGGCCGTGCTTATGGCCGCCCAGGAGGCCCGTTTCATCAATGACCAGGTGCGGCTCGGCATCGTGAAAAGCGAAGACAAGCCCACGACCACCGCTTTAAAGCGCCTGTTTGAAGGCCGTGTGGTAGAAAACGAGAACGCCGAAGCTGAAGGTTGATTGTGCCAGCTAACCTCCGAATCGTCCTTGGCATATCGGGGGGCATTGCCGCCTATAAGACGCCCGCTCTGGTCCGGCTTTTCCAAAAAAGCGGCGTAGAAGTCAAGTCCGTGTGCACTCCCGCGGCGCGGGAGTTCGTCAGCGACCTGACGCTTCGCACCATTACCGGCAACCCGGTTTATATCGACGGCCCGGCGGGTGATCCGGACATGGAGCACATCGCCCTTGCCAAATGGGCGGACTTCTGCCTGGTGTGTCCCGCTACGGCCAACACCATCGCCAAAATCGCGCACGGGATTGCCGACAATCTCCTCACCGCTCTGGCGCTTTCCTTTGAAAAAAGACTCGTCATCGCGCCGGCCATGAACACTGCCATGTGGCGGAATCCGGCCACAAAGGAAAACGTCGCCGCGCTTGTTCGTCGCGGCGTTTACGTGCTTCCCGTAGGCGTCGGAGACCTTGCGTGCGGCGATGAAGGTCCCGGCAGGCTGATAGAGCTTGAGACCATCGTCGATTATGTCCTTTCCCTCAATACTCCGAAACTTTTAGCGCATAAAAAGGTGCTTATTTCATCCGGGCCGACGTTCGAGCCCATCGATCCGGTAAGGGCCATTACCAACCGGTCCTCGGGCAAAATGGGCGCCGCTCTCGCCCAAGCCGCCTGGCTTGCCGGCGCGCAGGTCACCGTGGTGAGCGGCCCGGCATGGGCGCCGCTACCGCCGTCCGTCAAGGTCATCCGCGTCACTACCGCTCTGGAAATGCTTCGTTTCATGGAGCAGGAATATGCGGACGCCGACATCTGCATCATGGCCGCCGCTGTGGCTGACTACCGGCCCAGGGAATGTCTGGCCGATAAAAAGCATCGCGATCAAGACGTTTCATGGAACATCGAACTGGTCCCTAATCCCGACATCGCGGAACATC
>JBAVGL010000260.1:0-14556 GCA_049684795.1 Chitinivibrionales bacterium
AGTAAGTACCTTAGGCAGCATTGTCGGCTCCCTTATTTCCTATTTCGCGGGCTACTATGGCGGAATGCCTTTTGTGAAAAAATTCGGCCGATACCTGCTCCTTGACGTCCATGAACTCGCGGCAACCGAAAAATATTTCAATAAGCGCGGCGACATCACCATACTCATCTGCCGTTTCATCCCGGTTGTCCGGCACCTCATCTCAATCCCCGCCGGAACGGGCAAAATGAACATAGTCAAATTTTCAATTTTCACGATAATCGGCGCAGGTCTTTGGAACGCATTTCTTGCCCATGTCGGGTTTGTTCTAAAGAGCAACTGGAGCGAAGTCATGAAATATAGTAAATTCATTGATATAGCGGTATTGCTGTTTTTAGTTTCCTGTGCCGGTTTGTATGTTTACAGGCATATAAAAAGAAAACAAAAAGCCTAAATTCAGTCCCTTTCCCTCAACTGTGTTTCTTTTCTCCCCCACCTTGAATTCGGCCAGTCAATTATATATTTTATAAGTCTTTCTTCAAAACATTTCGATTTGTTTACAAGCACATTTAAGAGGAGTACTACAATGGCACAACGAAAAGTGGAACCTCATGACGGCAATTCCGCGTGCGCGCACGTGGCCCATGCAGTAAATGAAGTCATAGCGATATATCCGATTACGCCCTCATCGGGCCTCGGTGAAATAGCGGATGAAAAATCTTCTAAAGGTGAAAAGAACATCTGGGGCACAATCCCGAGCGTGACCGAAATGCAATCGGAAGCGGGAGCGGCCGGGGCGGTGCATGGGGCGCTTGCGACCGGCGCCTTGACGACGACGTTTACCGCGTCCCAGGGACTTTTGCTTATGATTCCGAACATGTTTAAAATCGCGGGAGAATTAACGCCCACGGTATTCCACGTGACCGCGCGCGCGGTGGCATGCCAGGCGCTCTCGATTTTCGGCGACCACAGCGACATCATGGCCGTGCGTCAAACCGGCTTTGGGCTTTTCTGCTCATCCACGGTGCAGGAAGCAATGGATTTTGCGCTTATCGCACAGGCGGCAACGCTCGAATCCCGCGTTCCTTTCGTTCACTTCTACGACGGATTCCGGACCTCCCACGAAATCCAGAAAATAGAAACCCTCACTTTCGACGACATGCGGGCAATGATTGATGACAGATATGTCGCCGATATGCGTAAACGCGCACTGTCCCCCGACCACCCGACAATCAAAGGGACCGCCCAGAACCCCGACGTCTTTTTCCAGGGCCGGGAAACGGTCAATAAATATTACAACGCATGTTCCGCGATCGTCCAAAAGAACATGGACAAATTCGCGAAATTGACAGGCCGCCAATACAAGCTGTACGAATATGTCGGCGCCCCGGACGCCGAACGAATTATCGTCTGCATAGGATCGGGCTGCGATACGGTGCATGAAACCGTTGACGCGATGAATAAACAAGGCGCGAAAGTCGGCATATTGAAAGTCCGGCTTTTCCGGCCGTTTTCAATGGCCGATTTTATCAAGGCCATACCCGCTTCAGTCAAAAAAATCGCGGTACTCGACAGGACAAAGGAACCCGGCGCCATGGGCGAGCCGCTCTACGGGGACATCCGCACCGCCGTCGGCGAGGCGATGCAGGTAAAGATCGCGGTGTTCAAGGAGTATCCGGTGATCATCGGCGGACGTTATGGTCTTGGGTCCGCCGAGTTTAATCCGGCCATGGTCAAAGGCGTTTTTGACGAATTGGCGAAGCCAAATCCTAAAAACCACTTCAGCATCGGCATAACGGACAATGTCACGAACGCTTCGATCGATTATGATCCATCATATTCCCTTGACGGGGCAGATGTGCAACGGTCTTTGTTCTATGGCCTTGGTTCCGACGGCACGGTTGGAGCGAACCACAACAGCATCAGGATCATCGCCGATAAAACCGATTACAATACACAGGCCTATTTCAGCTATGATTCAAAGAAAGCGGGCGCGGTCACGGTTTCACATTTACGTTTCGGCAAAAATGTGATCCGTAAACCGTACCTGATAACGAAAGCCAATTTCATAGCATGCCATAATTTTTCCTTTCTTGAAAAATACGACATGCTTAAGAACCTCGAAGAAAACGGGACATTTTTGCTGACCTCGGAATATGACACAAATGCGATCTGGGAAAAACTGCCGGGCTTTGTCCAGCAGCAGATCGTCAATAAGAAAATCAACTTTTACATAATCGACGCGATGAAAATAGCTTCCGATCTCGGACTTGGCAGCCGAATCAACGTCATCATGCAGACGGCGTTCTTCGAAATTTCGAAGGTCATCGATTCCACGGTCGCCATCGAGGCTATCAAAGAGGCGACGCGTAAATCATACGGCAAGAAAGGCGAAAAAATCGTCGCCATGAATATCGCGGCCATTGATCAGGCAATAGGCGGCATCCAGAAGGTCAATTATCCCAATAAAGTGACCACAGAGGTAAAACTCATCGAACCGGTGTCGGGAGACGCTCCCGACTTTGTGAAAAAGGTTACTTCCAAGATGATGAAGCAGGAAGGCCAGACGATTACCGTTGGTGAAATGCCTGACGACGGCACGTGGCCGGTAGGCACCACGCAATACGAAAAACGCAACATTGCCCAGGAAATTCCCGTGTGGAACCCCGCGACGTGCATCCAATGTCATCGCTGTTCCCTTCTCTGCCCGCACGCGACCATCCGTCCAAAGGCCTATGACGCAAAATACCTCGAAAAAGCGCCAAAGACTTTCAAATCGACTGATGCGAAAGGCCCGGAATTCAAAGGTCTTAAATATACCCTTCAGGTTGCTCCCGAAGACTGCACGGGCTGCGGCGCATGCGTTGACAATTGCCCCACCAGGGGGAAAGGCGATGCCATCGTCATGAAACCGCAGGCACTTCTCCGTCATCAGGAAGCCGAAAACTTCGCATTTTTCCTTTCAATTCCCGACACTGACGCAAAGCTTTTCAAGGCCGACACGGTCAAGGGCAGCCAGTTCATCAAACCGATGTTCGAATTTTCCGGCGCCTGCGCGGGCTGCGGCGAAACAGCCTATGTCAAGCTTGTCAGCCAGCTCTTCGGCGACCGCGCGATTATTACCAATGCAACGGGCTGCTCGTCGATTTACGGCGGCAACCTGCCGACGACCCCTTATACCACGCGGGCCGACGGACGCGGCCCGACCTGGATGAATTCCCTGTTCGAAGACAACGCCGAAGCGGCCATGGGAGCGCGGTTGACCGTTGATAAATTCAACGAATACGCCAGGGAACTCGTCGCCAAGCTTATCGCCGACGGTTCGTGCGACGCGGGCTTAAAAAACCTTCTCGGGGAAATAGTTTCCGCTTCGCAAACTTCGCCTTCGGAAATCGAAGCGGCCCGCGCCAAGGTCGCAGTTGCCAAAGCCGGTCTTGCGAAAAATTCAAGTCAAGAAAGCAAGGCGCTCCTGCCCGTCATCGATTACCTTGTCAAAAAGTCGGTATGGGCGTTCGGCGGCGACGGCTGGGCCTACGACATCGGTTACGGCGGAGTGGACCACGTTTTAGCGTCAGGCAGGAACGTCAATATTCTGGTCCTTGATACGGAAGTGTATTCGAATACGGGAGGGCAATCGTCGAAGTCAACCCCCATGGGCGCGGTCGCGAAATTCGCAGCGAGCGGAAAACCGGTCAGCAAAAAAGACATGGGGTTGATCGCCATGAGCTACGGATATATTTACGTCGCAAAAATCGCGCTTGGCGCCAACCAGAACCAGGCGATCAAGGCGATCGTCGAGGCGGAAGCCTACAACGGGCCGTCGCTTATTCTGGCCTACAGCCAGTGCATCAACCACGGCATCGACATGACCACGGGCTATGGCGAGCAGAAAAAAGCCGTTGAATCGGGCCATTGGCCGCTCTACCGGTACAATCCCGAACTTGAGATTGCGGGAAAAAATCCGCTCCAGCTTGACAGCAAGGACCCAAGCATCCAGCTTGCGGACTTCGAGGCAGGCGAAAACAGGTTCCAGATTCTTAAGAGGTCTAAGCCCGAGATTTCGCAAAAGCTTCTGGAAACCGCGCAGAAAAATATCTCGGCTAAATACAAGTTGCTCAAGCAGCTTGCATCACGCGAAATGTAATTAGGGTTTGTGGGTTAAAGTATCATATTAAAAAAGAGGGGCGGGTGATTGTTTTATTAAAAGCATCACCTGCCTTTTTTTTATCGTTCTTTATGGTTTTTTCTTGCTATAATTTAAGAATTTTGTTTATATTACATCATATTATTTAAAAGAAATAGTTATTTGAAAAACTTAATCGATTAATTGTCAATATTTTTAATAAATTTATTGAACTTTTTATTTTAATTTGGCGACTATCAAACCGAATGGTTTTCTTAAAATTTTCTTCTAATTCCACACGAAAAAACGACTAATGAGGACTGGAACGAAAGGAACCCTCCATGAAGAAGTTTAGCTTATTGGGATGTGCGCTTGTTTTGTTTATATCGTCCCATGTGTGGTCCCAACAAATTTATCCACCGACCATCAGAGTTCCCGTTACTTTTTACGATTTCCATTCCGACGGAAGTAATCCGGAGTTCGAGAAGACCCCAACCGGAGCGCCAACCCGCCTTGGGATGGTTGCTGCAACTCTTGGCCCAAACAGAAAACCTACGCTTGGTCCTGCTCCCTACTGGGATTGCGATATTGCAAAATGGTTTGTTGCCTGGAAACCCGGTGATTTCACGATACCTAATTATAATAATCCGGCCACTACTACGTGCAGCAATCCTATCACCACGGTAAATTACGATACTGCCTTTAAGGATAGTGTAATTCCGGACACGCTTGTATTCACTTTAGTACCGGGATCTGCCGGCGTTTACCAATATTATAACGCGAATTTCTTCCCCCTTGATGGCAGAGGGTTCGGCGCTGATGAGCCCAACGCTGCATACCGTAACCATAATTACTCCTTTACCATGGAACTGCATTGGGCATTTGAAAACAGAGCCGGTTTAACATTCCAATTTGAAGGCGATGATGATGTCTGGGCATTTATTAACAACCGGCTTGTCATGGACATCGGAGGCATCCATAATACTACGCCAGGTTCCGTCAATGTCGATACTCTTGGGCTGGTTAATAGGTTGGATACGCTTAATTTCTTTTACGCCGAACGTCATGTGACAGGTTCAGACATCCGTATAACCACGAATATCATAAGCGCGCCGCCGATTGGAATAAATTTGAATCGGGTTCCTAACACTAAAGCCATCGGTACAGGTGATAGCATTGTTTACTCGGCGACTGTTCTTGATGATACGGGAGGTATCCGGACAGACCTAAGCAACCTTATAACATGGAGCATATCACCTTTAGTTCCGGGAAGCATACTGCCAAATTTTTCACCTGCCAGCAGATTGCTCCATCTTACTTCCGGAAGTTCAAATACTTTTTATGGAGGACAGGCTTACAGGTATTATGTCATTGGGTCCGTTTTAGTTGATCCAAGCAATCCTACGAATATTCTTAGAAAATACGATACCGTATATGTCAAGCCCGCGGCGGATTACCGCGTGGTGATCGAAGCCGATACGATAATCGACACATTCGCGCCCTCGCGTTTAAGAACGATAACCATGGATGGAAATACGACCCAGGCCAGTGCTTACGCGGTCGTGCGCGACATGTACGGACAGTATACAAGAATGGCGACAAATGCGGTATGGGCGAGCAACAACACGGCTATAGCCATGGCCGCCGCGGGCGCTTCAAAATATATAGGAATAATTACCCGCATGACTATTCAAAACGGGATCGACACCGTTTCCGCGGATGAATTATCCCCTGTCCAGCTCCTTCCTGACAGCGTCCAGGTAGTCCTTCAGAACGGGGTGGTCGATTCCATACGTTTGGTAAACTCTGTGACAGGCGCGGTAATCACGAGTATTTCGATGAACACGGACTCTTCTTTGTCCGTAAAAATACAGGTCATTTGGTCGACTGACGCTTCAAAAACCTGGGTTGATGGAACAGGATCATGGACCCTTGCGCCGGACACGATCAAATGGGACGAGGCACCGCCGGCGCAAGGAGGATCATGGAACATAAGCCCAAAGACCCCCGGTGTTGAAAATCTTACCATAGCGGCAGGCGCCGTTTCAAAGACCATTCCCCTCATTATTACTCCGGCGCCGCCGTCGAGCGTTACCATTCAATTGGCAAATCCTAATGACTCTATTATTGCCGGAAGGCCTTTTAAAATTGCCGTCCAAATCTATAACACCGATGGCCTTGTTCCCGGTTCCTGGTGCAGTTCTCCAGGCGGAGCAACCTATACCGACCTGCTCGGTAACGGCGGAAAAAGCGCTCAACCTACCATAGTCATTGACGGAATAACTTATCCCCTTGGGTCGCTCACGCAAACCGACAGCGAATGTTTTATGAATGGACTGGACACCGTTTCAGTAACTCTTTATAATGCTCCCGTGAGTCTTGACAGCAATCACACGATTTCCTTGTTCCTTAATAATAAATCAATAACTCTGCCGGTGGCATCCACGACCCCGTTCCATGTTTATCCCGGGCCGCTTGCTTCCCTTGCACTTCAATATTCAAACGGCACAGACATGCCGGGGCCGGACACGTTGCTCTATCCGGATGGAGCGGTCAATATTTACGCACGCGGATTTGACCAATGGGGGAATTTAATAGGACCCATACGCAGCTCCTGGACCCAGGACGGCACTTTGCATGCTTTGACCCCGCCGACGACAAACCAGTTCAATGTCTATTATGATGCAAGCAATTCCGTTCTCAACGAAAATGGCTGGATAGCCGCGACAGCCCCGAGCGGCGTGACACCTGGCGCTTTCGTGTTTGACAGCGTGCAGGTAATTATTGTTCCTCGCGGAGCAAACCTTTCATCCGCGGTTACCAAGGATGTTAATGGTAACGGGTATCTGGACCAGATTGTGGTAACCCTTGACAAACCCGTGTCCGCCTCTCTTAATTCAAATATTCCCGCGACTGATGTTTCGGTTGTGTACACCGATCCCACGTCGGGCATTATCACAAACTTTATTGTCCAAAGCATTACCCCGGTAAATGTTCTTAATGATACCACTTCCACCTTTATTGTTTCCCTGCAAGACAACGTTAACGCATCAAAAGGCATACTTGAGCCAGCCAATGCCATTCCCGAAACTTCGTGGCGCCCTCTGATTTCCATTTCAGGGATAAACGGCGCGAATACCATTACTAATCAGCGCTGCAAAGACGGGGCCGCTCCGGTTATCTGGCGGGTAGTAGTCACCAGGAACGACGCTTCGGACAGGACCAAGGACGTCGTGACCGTTACCTTCAGCGAGCCTATTGCGACAATCCAAGGAAACGATTTTTTAATAAACTCCGCTATCCCCAGCATGGTTTTCTACACTTGGAAAGACACTGCCGGCATTCTTGTTCCGGACACGATCCTGCTTGCCTGTAACATGGCCCCTAACTATCCTTGTATCAGCAGTTTTTCTAAAATCATCGATGCCAGCACCGTTCAATTCACCATGAGCAATAATATGACAATCTTTAATTATAATTATTTTAACATCCGCATTCCACCGCAGATCAGCGATAGGGCGAACACTGCCGGCGCGGGCAATCTGCCCGATTCAACTAACCAGAGGGTTCAGGCCCAAATTAACGGAGTAGTCGCGCCATTGGTGATCGGTCCGAACCCCGCGACACCAACATTCTTAAAACCAAATGGTGGCGATCCTTCAATACCAAGCTACCCTCTTGATCCATCGGTTATTGATTTTAAAAACGATCCGACTGCCACGCAATTTATAAAACAACATGGAACCGGAACCGTGCTTCGCATTACCATAAGTCCGGGAGATTCCGGCCGGGTCACCGGGTACTTAAAAATTTATGACGTCGTGGGCAATTTGGTGAATCAGGCCTCCAGAGACGGCGCGAATGACAATTTAATGCAGGAACTGACGAATTATTACGGTACCGGCGCGACGAAAGATACTTCGGGGAATTACAATTATGACATCTATTGGGATGGCGTCAACGCAAAAGGAATGAAAGTAGCGCCTGGAGTATATCACGCGTTTATGTATCTGACAACCTACAATCACCTTGGAACCATTGTAAACAAATCAAGGCAGCAGGGAATCGTTGGAATCAGGCGGTAACCACACAAGATATCGCGCCCGCAAAGGCGTATTGAAATACGCCTTTGCGGCAAAGCCATTGAAAAAGGCCGGGGCAACACATCAGGTTGCCCCGACCTTTTTTTTGAACTTTTTATGATAAAAACGCGACTATATGTAGGGGATAATATGTCCATTTCCACTAAATATTGTAGAAATAGTGTGTCCAGCGCTGATTCACGAAAACTTCGCGGGATTATTTTATTTCAAATTAATTACGGGATTTTTATATGGAGAAATGGTATAATCATTATGTAAGAACAATTGCCTTTTTTGTTGAAATGGCAGATCCTTTTCGTTATTTTACATCTTCCCGATTTTTACAGGGAAGTAAAAAGTCGAGGTGCGCCATGTTCACAAATAAACGAACTATTGACAAAGGAATTATCCCAATGAGGAAAAGTGTCCGGACGAATGAAAATATTTTTAATAATCGAAACAAAAGGTCCTGTTTCCCGTGTTTTTTATTTTTCTTCGCGGCCATTTGTTTACTTAATGCAAGTTCTGTTTTTGCTCAGGCGGCAATCCGTTTGCCGGGAACCGGAATAAATTATGAAGATTCAGTTAGAATCGTTCTTATGTGGAATAATCCGAGGGGCAACTGCGGCTGGATGGACTCTGTTGGCGCCCAAACGAGGGATTTTATTTTAAAATCATTGTCCACAAACACCACTACGATTCCCCCCGCAGGCCTTTTTGGCAATTTACTGACCACAGTAAATCCTAATGTAAAAATTATTCCAACGCATAAGGCTGATGGAACCTGGACAACATGGAATGATATTGTAAATCTATGGGGCATAAATAAACTTCCTCATGTTATTGTCCATAGCAATGCAGGATGGGGAGACGCAAGCTATAATGGGCCAACCACGGTTGGCGCCGCGGAAGGACCGATATGGGCCCTTTTTGACAGCGCGGTGGCCCATTACATCGGTATTGCGGAAGTTGGCGATGACGCAGCCTGGTTAGCAACCAATACGTTTGGATTTACATTGACAAATAATATGCCTCCGCCCATAAATGACGGGACGCAATATACCGCGGCCACGGACTCCTTATTAGTCGGATTGCACCCGAGCAACGATCATTTATTGGATTCAACAAAGTACCCCTACCTTAACGGCGTAGTTCGCAATACCGCCTATACGGTGCTTAAGGACAGTACGCTTTACTTTAAACCGTATATCAACGGAGACGCCGGAGGTAAAGATACTATTAGATGTCAAGCTGATGCCGACAAGTACACCATTTTGCCCGGTCAGGCAAGCAAATTGACCATGCTTGGATTTGAAAATTGTTCCCACAACGGGGCACGCGTCATTCCCGCAATTCCTGATTCGGAATTGGACGTTGTCGTTGCTTTTCAGGACACAATCACTAAAAATGGAGCAAAAATCATTCGAAGAGCAGTGGCCCTTTCAATTGAGCCCCAATTCTTGAAGAAAACCCAGGCTTTGTATCAGCTCACCTACGATGCCATTATGTATGCCTCGTTGGCCTGGCAAAACCGGCCGCCTTCCCAAATTACCATGACGGTTAACCCCAATGTGCATACGCTCCCCGCAGGCGATTCAATTTCATTTACCGCAGTTGTAACAGACGGTGTCAATCCAGTTTCAGGATACGATCAATCCGTCAAATGGAAGCTGTTTACATGGATCCCCCCTGCAGGAAATCCGGTCCCTATCACTCCCGGCGGAACCTATTTAGAAGACAGTAATGGTGTTAAAAATGTCTTTAAAGCAGTCGATGCCTATACAACGTACATAATAAAATCTAGTTTGGATACCATAGTAAACGGAATACTAGATACGATCAGATGGTATGACACCGTTTACGTTGCGCCCGGACCAGCTACGCACCTTAACATAGAAGCAAGTTCCGATAGCATGGCCAGCCGCCTAAACGATGCGCGTCTGGGTGTGCTCACACTTTCAAGCACCACTTTATTTGACAGCGTTTACGCCGTGCTCAGGGACCAGTTCGGCAATTGGGTAAGCCATGCGACCCTTGCTTCATGGCTGTCCCGCAACACCGGAGTTGTGACGGCCACACCGGGAAATACCCAGCTTGGCCAGGGTGTTATTCAGCGTCAAACGCCCAATAATGCAACAACATACATTACCGCTACCCAAACAGGTTTTACGGATTCCCTTCAGGTCACGCTCAGCAATGTTACGTATTCGTCGGTGCAAATCTATGTTCTTTCGCCCGGAATAAAGTCTATTGATACATTACGAATGCGGACCGACCAGGACACTACGCTTCACGTGCGAGCTCTCAGGGCCGATGGAAGCGGTATTTACGATGACAACCTATCCTTTATTTGGGCAAATACTCCCGGCATGCAATTTAATAGGGCGGCAAATGGTTCTTTATGGGATTTTACACCCCAAATTCCAGACACGGGAATTATTTACGTAGCTTTAAATTCAGGCGGCGTGGGCGGCGTGCCGCTCTACGATACGGTCCGGGTATTTTTTACCAATGGCCTTCCCAACAGAATGGCCCTGTATCCTCAAAAAGGCCAGCCTGACACGGGAACAAATGTGGCGTTTAATGCAGGCGCCACGGTCACCGCAACAGCCGGCGTTCCCTTCACCATTGTTGCAAATCTTTTCGACAACAAAGGAAAATGGCTCAACGCCTACCAAGCCATTGGACAACCCTTTACCTGGACGTCAAGTGACGCCACGGTCGGATCGCTCGATTCGCTTCATGGCTATATCACACATTTTACGGGCAGAAAAGCATATTCGATAACGACAATCACCGCGACATTTGTTGCAAATGGCGTGCCGCTGACTCAAAGTATCAATATTTACGTGGTGCCAGGTCCCGCAAATCACCTTACTTTGGAATCCGACACTTCGCGTTTGACAAGTCCGAATGCCGATAACCGGGCCGTACGAATATCCATCGACAGCTCCGCCACTACCGCGATGGTTTATGCTATTCTTCGCGACCAATTCGGCAATTGGGTCGGCTATTCTTCCCGTACCGGCTGGTCAACCGCCGACACGACAAAGGCCATCGCGGCCGCCGGAATTACGACCATCGGACAGGGAATAATCACGCGCGAAGCGAATACCGGGCAGACGACTATTTATGCCGTTGACTCAAATCATGCCGGGTTTGAAGACTCGGTAATAGTTGTACTCAGCACGGTCACCTATGATTCGTTACGCATTGTGGTGGCAATGGGTGACTCGGTCAAGATCATTACAAACCTTACCATGCGTACCGACCAGGACACGATTCTGCAGGTGCAGGGAAGGCGCTCGGACACCAAGACCTGGGAACCCGTGCCGGGGAACTGGTCTATTTCTCCGCAGATTAAAACTACTCCTGCGCCTGCCCTGAACGCCACCTTCTGGGGAGAATTCACTCCTAACGACACCGGAAGAGGCACAATCACGGTAACATACCAAAAAGCAGTCCCCGCAAGCATACCGTTTACCTTCACCCATGGCCTGCCTTCCCGCATAGCAATTTACCCAGGCAGCGGAGCTCCCTCCGCCTCCAACTCGCCCTATCCTGGTCCAGCAACCGCAATTATCGATACCGCGGGAAAACCGCTCACCCTGGTAATAAAGGTTTTCGATCAGAACAATGTCTGGCTTAATAGCTATGAAGGCGATACCACGACCGATTTTAATTGGAACATTCAGGAACTTACAGGAATTCCGCCTACAGGGTCGCTTGGTAATGTCATAGGTTATAAAAGTTCATTTAATCCGCAGCGCGCTTATAATACTATCTATATTATTGCGACTTTCAACGCTACAGGCGCAAAATACTTCGATACCATTCAGGTGCAGGTTGTCCCCGGCGCTCCTAAACAGTTGGTGATTGAGGCAAACCAGAACTGGCAGACCAGCCCCAATAAGGCCAATCCAGTGGACAGCATCCAGATCAACAGCAGCGAGACATACCGGGACGTTTATGCCATCGTACGCGACAGTCTCGGCAATTTCATTAAATATTCCCTGCAAACCGCATGGATAAGCATCAATAGCTCGGGAACCATCGATACCTCGGTGGTCAGCGTTCAAAACGGCACGAACAGCATCGGCCAGGGCATTGTAAAGCGGGTCGGCGCCGAAGGCACCGCGCGGGTCATTGCAACGAGCAAGGAATATCCCGGTTTGGCTGACACGATCAGGGCCATTGTCGTAAAATATTTCTACAGACAGCTGCGCATTGTCAGCAACGTCAATGTTACCACGCGCATGGGAACTTTGACCATGTCGACCAACGACGATACCACCCTTTACGTCATAGGCCTTCGTTCCGACGATTCCCTGTGGGAACCCGTGAGCGCGGAATGGGACACGTCGGCATTAGTCCATGTGGCCCCATCGGCCCCGGAAAGGGCCTTGAGCTGGTCCTTCTCCCCTGTTACGCCTGACACGGGCTTCACCGGCTGGATACGGGTCACCCTGGGAATTGACACCACAACAAAGCCCGATACGGTTTTTGTAAACTTCACCCCCGGCGCTCCGACATCCATTACGATTAATCTGATTACCCCCGCCTCGCAAATCATTGCGGGCGATACGGTGGTCGCGGTGGTTTCGATCCGAAATAAAGACGGGTTGTACCCCGGCCAGAAATGCGACACCACCTCGTACCAGGAAATGCTCGGCAACGGCGGAAACGGCAGGCCCAATCCGATCGTGATCGTTGATGACTCGACATCCGTCCTTAAGCAAGGCCCTGTTTCAGCCACCGCCACCCATGAGTGTTTCCAGAACGGCCTGGACACGGTAAAATACGTGTTCTATTATGCGCCTGTCGATAAGCAGGACAGCACACAACAAATATTCGTTACCCTCAACAACCTGTCCGCGTCAACACCCGCGTTTAACGTCTTGCCTTCGTCGTTGAGTTCGCTGGCCATTCAAACCGTCAATGGCAAAAACCTGGATACGGTCAACCTTGCTTATCCCGACGGTGCGCAGGTATTCGTGGCGGTCGGCTTCGACGCCTACGGCAATAAGGTGGACCTGACCAATGGCGCGGTGTGGACCCAGACCAATACGCTCCATGCGATCGATAAGCCCACCAATGTTACCCGCATTTATTATGACGCGAGCGCCGTCACGTACAACGAACAGGGATACATCAGGGCCACGGTCACCGATATCAATGGCAAAAAGGTCCAGGACAGCGCGTATGTCTCGATTATCGGGAAACCCACGACGCTGGTCGCGGCGGTCACGCAGGATGTCAACGGAGACGGGTATCTCGACGGCATCGTGCTCCACTTTGATAAGCAGACGACAATTCCAGCCGGCTATAATATCGACAGTTTGATTAACGTGACGTATAATTATGCGGGCACGAATTTCACTTTCACCGTTGACAGCATCGGAGGCGTTCCGAGCAACAGCGGCGTTACGTCGCAATCGGCCACGGACTCGGTCTTTACCATCTACGTGTCTGAATTGAAAAACAACATCCCGCAAACCGCATGGACCCCGTCAGTCACCATAAACGGGCTTACCGGGACCACGCCCGTCAATAACGTAACCAGCGTCGACGGCGCCGGACCGGTCATCTGGTCCGTTACGAAAGACATCACGTCTCTTACGAACAGGGCTACCGATTTGGTGTCAATCACCTTCAGCGAGCCCATTGAGGCGTCGGACGGAAGCGATTTTAAAAACAAACTCTCAACCGATCCCAGCCTTGTATTCTACGTGTGGAAAGACAGCGCGATTGCCGTCAACGGCAAAGCGGTAAAAGACACGTTCGTGCTTGATACCATCCTCAACGGCATCAACGGATTTTACTCCGTCAGTTCCGACGGCAAAACGGTGTACTTTTATATGTCAAATGGCAAGGACCTCACCTCGGAATACTATATTTCACTGAAGTCAGACTCAAGTTTGATTGTTGATCTGTCGCGCGCGCTCAATGATCCCGCAAAGACCAACCAGAAAGTGCAGGTAAAGGTCATTTCCAACGCGCCAAATGTCCTTACTGTCGGCCCGAATCCAGCCGTCCCATCCTATGCGCACCCCGGCGACCTGACCCTTGATTACAACTATAATTATAATGCACGGCAATGGGCGGTTGATGGTAATGGAACGCTGCTTTCGTTTGATGTGGCCGTTTCAACGAATAGTAACGATAAGATAACCGGGTATATCAAGATTTATGACGTTGTAGGCAATCTTGTTTGCGGCGCGGGAGATAACGGCACGAACCTCATTCAATCATCATGGATAGGGAGCGGCACCGTTCAACATTATTACATTTATTGGAACGGGTTAAACGCTCGAAAAACAAAAGCCGCGCCGGGCGTTTATAGCGCAATACTCTATTTGACCAAGACATCGG
>JBAVGL010000261.1:0-9864 GCA_049684795.1 Chitinivibrionales bacterium
CTTTTGCCACGATCAAGGCCTTTTTGACAAGCTCCTGACGCGCAAGCCTGCGTTGTTCGTCGGAAAGTTTCTTGCTCCGCAAGATGGCCATCATGCTTTTAATGCGGAACCTGTCCAGCACGGGAATTGTCGACGACAATTGATCCGCGTGCCCGCCGTAGCGGGTCAGCAGGAATTCGTCAATAAGCCCCACCGGCAAGGCGCAGGTGATCCTGAGCCATAAATCGTAATCTTCGCATCCGGGGAAGTCTTCGTTAAAACCTCCGGTTTCCAAAAAAAGTTTTTTTTCAAACATGACCGATGACGGAGTGATCATGCAGCGCGCAAGATTTTCCTTGAATTGGAACCCGAGGATTTTTTCATGCGTTTTGGGCGGATTGACGCGGACCCCGTTTCGCACCCAGATTTCCTGCGTCTGGGAAATGCGATATCCTGGGTGAGTGGCATGCCACGCCAGTTGCTTTTCGAGCTTTTCCGGAAACCATTCGTCATCGGAATCCAGAAGGGCGATCCATGCGCCCTTTGATTTTTGCACCCCGAAATTCCGGGCCGCGGACACTCCGTGGCGCTCAGGAAAACAAAAATACGACAGGTTGTTTTTTTCCTTGAGAAAATTCAGGGCGCCCGTATTGTCTTGAGAGGCGTCGTCCACAACGATCAATTCAAAGTCCTTGAAGGTTTGTTTCAATACGCTGTTTACGGCCCGCCCAAGGAGATGAGCGCGGTCAAACGTAGGGATTATGACGGAAACCAGAGGCATGGGAATAAAAATACTTATTAGTACGCTGCTGCGCGACTTAGTTCAACCATTCAATTGAGCGTACTATAAAAAATGCACAGCTAATGCTCAAAATATTTAGTATACTTAATCCATATGAAAACAAAACTCCCTGTTATTTACGAATATAATAATTTCAGAAAATTCCTGGCCGATTATCAAGGGGCGCGGCAATCATTCGATCCCGATTTTTCTAAAAGCGCCTTAAGCAGGATTTTAGGGCTTCCCAACACCCGCAGCTTCTTTTCCGACGTGCTTAAAGGAAAGAAAGTAAGCAGCGCGTTCATCGAACGGTTTATCAAGGTGCTGGAATTGACCAAGGACGAGGCCCAGTTCTTCCGGGTGCTGGTCATGTTTAATCAGGCCGAAAGCCCCGAGGAACGGGAGCTGTATTTCGACCAACTCATTTCCCTGAATAAGACCCCTAAACGAATCATTGAAAAAAACATCTATTCATTTTATAAGAACTGGTATAACAGCGTGATCCGCGCCTTGCTGCATATTTATGATTTCAGCGATAATTACTCCGATCTGGCTAAAAAAGTTTTTCCGGAAATATCCGTCAGGCAGACGAAAGAAGCAATTACACTTTTGAAAAAACTTGGACTCATCGCAAAAAACCAGCACGGCTATTATAAACCGACGCAGCAATCAATTACAACTCCGGACTATGTCAAGGACGAGTTGGTAAAACAGTACCAATTGTCCTGCCTTGAGATGGCAAAGCAGTCTTTGATAAAAAGTACGCCCATGCCTCAAACCATTTCGACAAACGTCATCAGCGTTTCCGATGGCGCGTATAAAAGAATAGAAAAAAAAATAGAGAAGTTCCGCTCGGAAATAAGGTCGCTGGTCCATAAGGACGAGAAGCCTGCCGAGCGTGTGTACCAATTGGATATAGCGTTGTTTCCCAATTCAAAGTAAAACATAAAGGCAGGAACCCCATGAAAAACTTTTTATTGCTTATCGTCATGCTTTTGACTGCGCGATGCACGAAGCATATCGCGGGCACCACCGACGAAACCATTACCGGCACGCAGGCGGCAATCTATTATGCCAATGGCGCCCCAGCGCCGGGCGTGACCGTCAAGGTGTTTGACGTTAACGACACTTCGCGCGTTCCCGCCGCACAAACCGTCACCGACAATACCGGACACTATGCGCTTGGCCAATTTGCCAAAGGGACCTATAACATTTGGGCCGAACAAGACACTCTCGTCGCAGTGCAGGATTCCGTATATATTTCCCCTGCTACGAACACTATTCATCAGGACACATTGCAGGCGTCAGGGTCAATTACAGCCATTATCGGCATGCAACCCAACGATGATCCACGGTCGGCATATGTTCAGATGACGGGAAGCGACCGGTTTTCAAGAAATATTAATACGAATGGCTCCTTTACCATAGATGGTCTTGCGACAGGAAGCTATTCTCTGCGTATTTCGACGACGCTACCAAATTATACGCCGACATTCTTTACCGTTTCGGCTGTTTCGGGAAAAGCGGACACGCTTAAGGACACTCTATGGCTTATTTACACGGGTATTCCGGTTGTCACCGGAATAACGGCGAGCTATGATACGCTTAACGGGCTTGTTCATTTGTCGTGGAGCAATGTCAATTACAGGAATTTCCAGAATTTCCTGGTTTTCAGGGACTACTATGATTCAATTAATTTATCGACAAATCCACTTGCGGCCACAACGGTCGCGTCCTTTGTTGATTCCGTTTTCAAGCATTCAGGCTCCGGACAATTTTCCTTTGCCGATACCGAGGATTATCATTTTAAATATCGCGTTTGCATTGAGGATAATTCCGCTAACCGGGGAGCGACATATAAATATGTCGACATTATCGCCGCATCGCCTAAAAAAGTGGAAACGACGTTTGCTTTTACATCTTTCCATATTGCCAAGAAATTCTTCACGGATAGCGCATCGATCAATGATTCGGTTCTTTGGGACGTAAAAGTGAGCAATCCTACCCGGAACCTTAAACAACTTGCATGGATCGATCTTGCAACGGGCAAAATTGTCCAAACCGTTACGCTCGATTCGACGAAGAAAACCGGCGTGGACACCCTAAAATATTCATGGAACACTCTTGGGGTAAAAGGATTGGGATGCACGGTAACGGATATGGCCGGAACTGCATGGACGGACACCGCGCTTATAACCATCGTGAAAGACTCTCTGATTGTTTCAGTGACCTATCCGCATTTTTTCTTGAATAATGACACAATTCATATTCACCTTAATATTATTGACAAATATGGAAAGATAACCTCAATTGGGTGGAACGCGGGAGATTCGGGTAATTTTTCACCCGGAGCCGGGCTCGATTCGACGATTGATATGAATATTATTGAGCCGGGCATGCTTAATACTAATGATACGGGATATTATCGATGTGTAGTGAAAGTTACGGATGACCATTCGAATATAGTTTACGATACGATAGAACTACAGAGGTATGCTGTTGATATTGATGGTAATGTTTATCAGACAGTTAGAATCGGAACGCAAGTATGGATGGTCGAAAACCTGCAAACGACTCACTACAACGATGGAACCGCAATAACACTGGATACGAATACCAGCACATGGGGCAATCTCACGACAGAGGCTTACTGCTGGTATAATAACGATTCTACCACGTATAAAAATACCTTTGGGGCATTATACAACTGGTATGCTGTAAACACGGGTAAGCTGGCTCCGAAAGGCTGGCATGTGCCATCAGATTCCGAATGGGAAGTGCTTGGCAACTACCTTGGTGGAGATAATGTGGCAGGTGGGCCATTGAAAAGTACCTCTATGCTTTGGGCACTTCCCAATACTGGAGCAACAAATTCAAGCGGTTTTTCGGCGCTTCCGGGTGGTGATCGTGACAACTATGAGTTCACGGACATTGGTTACGTCGGTAGCTGGTGGTCATCTACGGCGAGCGACGCATCTGACTCGTTTAATCATATCATGCTCTACAATACCGCGTATGTGAGCCGTGGCTACCCCGGCGATTTATTAGGTTGCAGTGTCCGTTGTATTCGGAATTGAATCATATTTCTATTTGATTATTTGCTTTTTGTTGCCTATGTAAAAGGAAATCTATTTACAAAAATTAGCCGCTTTTCCCATACATATCACCTTGTCATTGCCATCAATAACTTGAAATAGAAACGTCCCTTTTAACGGGAACCCCATTGCCGTCGCGGGCGCTGCCCCGGCTTGGCGCGTCCACACTAGTCTTCCTTGCATATCGTAAACCTTTACTTTTATGCCCGAAGGAAGGTCCCGTACGCCGGATATCAACTCAAGCGCCCATTGAATTGGTTTCGCGGAGTTCTTACCATTGCCCGGCACTATACCTGCATTGCAAATGAAATCGACCAGGGAAGCATGCGCATCATGAAAAGCTTTGAGCTCACTTTTGCAAGCGTCCCACGTGCCGATTCCGTCATTGGCGTTGTACGACCATGGCATGATGCCCGCATAACCATGGGCAAAGGCCGAGTCGACCATTTGACGCATGGTATATTGGCCGGCCTGGGCGGGAGACTCGCCGATGAGCGTTGGTTTGTCAAGCTTCCAGTACGCGGGCGTTTTTGTCGCCTGGAACGGGTCGTATCCCCAGTCGGCATTGAACATCCAGTCGTAGTAATGGATCTCGTAGAAATCGAGAAAGGCCTTCGGTTTTTTATACACTGCCTGAAACGACGAGTCGCACCAATAGTTTGACTCTGCCGGCGGCTGGAGGGAAGAACACCATTTCAGGCAGGCCGACCCCACGGTCGCCATTTTGCCGGAATTAAGGTGTATCGCCTCGGCGATCATGGCGCAAAACCGCTCCATTTCCTGGGGGCTGACGAGCTGAACGGTATTGCCGGGGCCGGTGATGCTCCATTCGGGTTCGTTGATTATTTCCCACGCAAATAAGTTGCAGGTATTGGCGTAGCGCTTTACCATGGGGATCAGGGCGTTATTAATGTACGACCGGGTCTTGTTCGTGTCCTGAATGAGATTCGCGTGCAGTCCCGCGTATTTGCCCGCGGTTGAGGTAAGGTCCTTGGTCATGTCAAACGACCAGAGGCAGGGCATTATCATGACGTTATTGGCCGCCGCGATCCTGAAAATATCATCGAAATTCGAAAAGAAATTGGTGTCCAGGCCGGTCACGTTTCCGTTACCATCGAACTCCGGAGAAGTGCGGCCGTCGCAATGTATCCAAAAGCGCACGCAATTGACGCCGTAGCTCTGGCACTGCTGAAAAAACGTGGTGAAAAATGACGGGCTGTATAACGCCCCCCATTCATAATGCGTGCCCACGTCCGATCCGTAGGCGTTCCAGGGGACGTTGATGCCGTTGATATAATAATTTTTTGCGTTCAAGGCGATGGTGTTTGCCGGTTGGGCGGCAGCGATTATTGCCGCAACCAGGATCGCAGAAACCATTGCGGACAATAAGTGGCGAAGTATTCTCATATTGCTTCCTTTTGTGAAATAGGGTATTATAAAGTTTACAATTTAGTGCCTGGTTTTGCTTGTCCGGTTCGCCTGAAATACCTTATGAAGAAAAACCATTGCCGGCCCATATTTCTTGTTCTGCCCCGGTATTTGTTGACATTAGGTATTTTTATCGCGCAGCCGGGCTGTAACAAGAACACGGCGGGCGGCCCTGTCGGAAACGGCGTCGCCGCCGGAGGCGCCCGCACGACCGTTACCTACCCGCTGCCGGGCAATCCGTCCGGCGCCTGCCCCATTCCAGCCGAGGCGGCCGCGGAGGACGTTTCCAATCCAACCACGGTCGTCGGCACCGGAACTCCGGAAAGCTGCACGCCCGCTGCTTTTGAGGCAGCCGTGCACAATGGCGGCGTCATCACCTTTAATGGCGGGCCTGACCCGGTGACCATAACGCTTGACCATGAGATTGACGTGATCAATGACGCGGGGGCGAACAAACTCGGCGACATGATTATCGACGGCGGCGGCAAAATCACGCTGAGCGGCGGCGGACGGTGCCGCATCCTGTATCAGAACGGGTGCGATGAGTCTCTGCATTGGATAACGAGCCACTGCCAGAATTTTGAGCATCCCCGGATGGTCGTGCAGAACCTGATTTTCGCCGACGGCTACACGAACGATCCGAATGACGGCGGGGCCGCGCTCTATGTGAGGAGCGGGATACTCAAGGTGGTAAACTGCGTGTTCGCAAAAAACCAGTGCGCGCTTGTCGGTCCGGACGTGGGCGGGGCTGCCATTTACACAATTCAGCAGTCGGGCCCAGTTTACATTGTGAACAGCACGTTCGGCGGCGACTCCGCGATGGGAAACGTTGGATCCAACGGGGGAGCGCTTGGAAGCATCGGCGTTTCGTATTCGGTGCTTAACTGCGTTATGACATGGAACAGGGCGGTTGGCAGCGGTATGAACCCCGCGCAGGCCAATACCCCCGGCGGAGGAAGCGGCGGGGCAATCTACAATGATGGTGACACCTACACGCTCACGATCTGCGGCAGCATTATCGCGGACAATTTTGCCAACGAACTCGCGGGAGCGGTTTTTTTCGTTAGCAATGATCTGACGGGGTCGGTTGTGATTGACCAGTCGACTTTTTATAATAATGCGGGAAAAAACGTCCAGGACCTTAAAGGGTTTTTTGTGCTTGCGAAAGACACCACAATAACGAACACGCAGATTAATTAACTATTTTTCATGTATGAACACCAGCAAAAATAGCGTATCAATTCAGGAACAGGACCTCGCGCTTTTTCTGGACGCACTCGGAGTAAAGCTGCCGGAACCGACGCCAGATAGGGCGGACGGCCATGTGGTCATCCCGCTCGGCCCCGTGGCAGCGGCAACCTTTAAAAGCAAGGATGGCAAGACCGTTCTCCTCGGATATCGCCACAAGGGGACGATTTACCCATTGTCAATTCATTTTTTGTCCGGGGAAAACGAAATTCTCTTTGGGCATTCGACGCTTCTGCTCGATTCGTACGCAAGCGGACCCGCAATAAATTCTGTACTCAGAAAGGCCATGGAACTCTTCTTTGCGCATGACGAAAAAAGCATTTTGCGGATTCTGGAACCTTCCTGGGAAGGCGTTTTGCTCAAAGGTCAGGTGGATTGCAGAATTATCTGGCACATGAAACCGACGCTTGGCGTAGCGGTCAACGCATGCATGGAGGCATTGGGCGAAGTCCCGGACATTCCTCTTTTTCCCAGCGTGTATTCCTATAATAATCCTTATGTTGAAAACCTGCTTGAGGTCGGCCTTCCGGAGCTTTCCGGTTCGAAACGCGCGCTTGTTTTGGGGAGCGGTTCGGGCCTGGACGCGGCCTGCATCGCCATGAAATACAAGGTCCTTGTTGACGCAACGGACATCAATCCGATGGCGGTCGCCAATACGCGGGCCGCGGCCAGGCGGTGCGGCGTCGAGCGCCATGTCCGTCCCTATGCAAGCGACGCTTTTGAAAACATCCGCGAAAAATTCGACGTGATTTTTTTTGAGGCGCCCCTGGCGACGGATGAGAAAGACCAGACGGATGCTAATCGATATGATTTTGAAGGAGCGGTGCTGCGCAAAGTCCTGGAAGGACTTCCGGACCGTCTTCTGCCTGAAGGACGAATGTATTTAATGTCGCGCCCCGACTTGTCGCCCTATGCCAATCTCAACGGGGTTTACATAAAGACACGACGGCAATTCCAGCCTAAAGGCAGGGTGGCAATCCATGAAATCCGGCTGAAGGATTTTTGACCCGCCTCAAGGCCTGCCTGCCGAAGCGGCAGCGCAGGCAGGCGGATAAGGTTCTGTACGGGTAATTATCTACGCGTGCCGCGTATATAATTTGCCTACAGAACCTAATCAAATTTCTTCGTTTCCCGCGCACGTGGCATCTTCATCTTCCTCGCGCGAAGACGCGACAAAATCCTCTTGACTCATGAAAAACGACCGGAAAACCGCTTCACCTTCCTCCAGTTCTTCCGGGGCCTCATCGTCAAGGGCCTCTTCGTCCACTTCCGGCGCCGGTTGCGGGAGGTCGTCCATCGGCGCGTTTTCCGCTTCATCATCGCACGGTTGTTCCTCGGGACCAAAGAGGTCTGGCTTAAGCAGCCAACCCTCGGCGCCATAGCCAGAAGCGTTGTCGTAATTGTCATGATGAACGGACGCAAATTTCACCTCGTTGCATGCGCTGCCGTCCATTGCTTCGCACCCTCCCGAAGAAATGTTGTCCGCGATCAAGCAACTTCCCGCCCGGCCGTTTGAAGGCTTTTTCTTGCATTGGCGCTGGCCCGCGTCCTGGAGATCATAGGGTTTACCCGGACCATGGAACAGGTTTTTTCTCACGATACAGCTGGCGCCCCGGCCGATGAGGACCCCGCTGAGGTTTTTCCGCCGCGGCAAATGGCCGCCCCAATCGACGCACGTGTTCTGCTCGATAATGATGTTCGCCGCCGGCGCCGCTTCCGGCGAAATGTTTGACAATACAACAATTGCCTCCTCTTGACAGCGAGCGATGCAATTGTTCGCCACCGTATGCCCTTTGCCCGAGACGCGGATGCCGCTGCCGCAATTGACGATACGGTTTTCTTCAACGATACTGCTCCGTCCCGCCACGACGGAAATCGAGTGCTGGGCGCAATTTTCGACCCTGTTGCCTTTGACCAGGGTGTCCCCGCACTTGACCATGATCCCCTCGGCGGAGCAATTTTCGATTGTATTGTAGGTCACCTGATGGCCGTATTCCCCCGTGGTTGAATCCTGGCTCCCCACGAGAATGCCGTAGCCGTAATTTACAAACCGGTTGTTGGTGATGATGCAATCGCAATTCGGCTCGCCCTCCTGGTAATCGCCCTCTGAAATCAGCAGCCCGACGGAAATGTTGCGCGAAAGCCCTTGGGAGGTGTTGTCCGCCGCGCGCTCAAAACAGCACGATTCCACGACACTGCAGGCCTGTCCGCTCCCGCCTAAAAACAGGGTGCATGATTCCTTTTGGGTGGTCCCGCAATTCTTAAAACGGAGAAACTCGAACCGGTTGCGCTCGCATTTGCCCACCACGGAAAGCGCTATGCCCGGAGACTCACTGAAAGCAATTCCCGAAAGAATAATATCGGAAACATCGTACAAATACCAGCAGGTTTCAGAACATACGACCTCGGCGTCTTTTTCGGCAACGATGCGCAGGGGTTTATCGATCAGGCCGCTTTTTTGTATAGTCACATCGCCCTGGTACAGGCCGCGTTTAAGCACGACGGTTTGTCCCGGCCGGGCGCATTCAACGGCTTTTGAAACCGAGCGAAAGGGATTGGCATACGTACCCTCGCCGGAAACATCTTCTCCGGGGGCCACCCAGATAAATTTTTGATCATTGTTGGAAAGCATAGGGTTTTGAGATATTATTTTGTTGCTTTTTTATCGTCTCTGTCGTCGGAATCATTTTTTTTCCCCATGTATTTTGAAACTTTTCTAATGATGTCCGGGGCCAGGGACAAAATTTTTCCGAGTCCGGGATCGTTTTTTTCCACCGGATGGACCTGGACTCTGTCATCGATGATGGAAATAAACGCCACCGGCGTGATGTTCACGCCGCCGCCCGTGCCGGCTCCAGAACCGCTCTTCCCTTCATTGCCTCCGCCGCCCGCGGCAAAACCGATTGAAACGCGGGAAACCGGAATCAGGGTCACGTTCCCGGCTTGGATCGGCTCACCGATGACCGTTTCGGTTTTTGCTATGTAATTTATCTGGTCCAGGGCTGTTTTTATGACATCTGTTAGGCTCATAAGCGTCCTTTGCGACCGTATGGAAAATTTTTCTGTTTAGAACGTTCTGCCGAAGGGCAGATAAGAGTCTCTAAATTTAAAACATCTACGCCTGCCGCGTAGATATTTTAAATAGACACTCTTATCTGTTCATAAATCTATATTAAAAATATAATATGTATTCCACCTCTTTTGTAAAACAAATGGCCGCCTGTTTGAAACCGGCTTTATTGTCGCTATTGTTTTTGATTTCCTCCTTAAGCGCCAATGAGTTTGTCGCAATTACCGAACTGTTGAAAAACCCTGTCGGCCCCAGCGATGGCA
>JBAVGL010000262.1:0-7658 GCA_049684795.1 Chitinivibrionales bacterium
AGGTTCAACGTAGCATTAAAATCAAAATACTTTTTCCCGTAGCGTTTCGTAATAAAAGCTATTTTTAAATCATACGCGCCCACTATTTAATTAAAGGATGTTTCCGCTGATTACCCTTAAAATTGGAATAGATAATTCTGGCGCCCGCCTGGACCGGCTGTTACGTAAAAGCCTGCCCCTGACCAAGCTTTCGGATATTTATCGGCTTGTTCGCACGGGTCGCATCCGGATAAACGGGAAAAAAACAAAACAGGACTACCGGCTGCGCGAACACGATGCATTGGAAATGGACATCGACCAATCGGAACTGCGGAAAAATAAAACCTCGGCAACTGACGCTCTTGTAAACCTTGCCAATACTGATTTTTTCAAACGGAACCTGAATATCATTTTTGAAGATGAAGATTTGATCGCCTGCAATAAACCGCCCGGTTTAGTTGTGCATCCGGGAACCGGACACAGCGCCCACGATACGCTCATTGATGTCATCAAAAGCTATGTGCTTACAAAAAACCATAAAGCTAATGGCTGTGAACCCATGCTGGTGCATCGCATTGACCGGGACACATCGGGGATCGTGCTTATCGCCAAAAACAAGCGGATACTCCGGTATCTGCATTCACATTTCCGCGACCATCAGATCGACAAGAAATATATTGCCGTTTGCCATGGACAACCGCCGAAGAAAAGCGGCGTGATAGAAGTCAAGCTTGCAAAAACCCTCGAACGAAATTCAGGCACGAAGGTAACGGTTGATGAAAACGGGCAGCCGTCCCAAAGCCACTATGCCGTTTTACAATCCAACGGACGGCTTGCGACACTGCAGGTGACCATCGGCACCGGCAGGACTCACCAGATACGCGTCCATCTGGCGCACATCGCTTGCCCGATCGTGGGTGACGTGCGGTATGGCGACAAAGACCGTGACAAGGCGCTTTTCATGAGAAGAAACATTTTTCGCCGACTTTATTTACATGCGCACCATATAAGTTTTATCCATCCTCTCGACAATAAGCGCCTGACGCTATCCGCCCCTGTTCCGGATGAGTTTGCTGAACTCATGAAGAGCACGGAAACCATGTAGCTTTCCCGCTTTTTCCATTGCCCTTTTCTTGCGCGGTATGGTAAAATATCAGGTTAATGGTAAAAGCAACTAGTTTAAAAACAGGTATAATATACCTAAGCATGGCTGCGTCTTATGGAATCTTCAGATTTTCCCGATGGAAAAACCTCAAAGATATTTCAGAAATCCGTTGATAAATTCAAAATAAAAATTCACAATATTCTTCCTACCCTCGAGCGCACGTTTCTTCAAATCGGTTCTACTATCGGTAAATACCGGATCATCGAAGAAATCGACCGTGGAGGCATGGCGGTTGTTTATAAGGCGCTCCAGCTTGATCTGGACCGGGAGGTCGCTCTTAAGGTCCTGCCCGCCAACATCACCATTAACCGGAGGTTCGTCGAGCGCTTTCTTTCCGAAGCGCATGCCGTGGCGCGATTGCAGCACCCCAATATTGTCAATATCCACGAAGTGGCGGTTGAAAACAACGTTTACTACCTTGCAATGGACTTTATTCCGGGGATGAACCTTTACTATCACCTCAATTTCCAGAAGCCGAAACTCGTGGAGGTTTTGGAAATTACCGCAAAAGTAGCTGATGCGCTCTCGTATGCCCATAAACAAAAAATTATCCACAGGGATTTAAAATTAAATAACATTATCATGAGGGACAATGTTACGCCGGTGCTTATTGATTTCGGTCTGGCCAAGGCCCTTGAAGGCGAAGAAGTCGCGCTTACCAAAACCGGGGAAATCATGGGATCACCGGCGTATATGGCGCCGGAGAGGCTTGCCGGTTCGAATACCGACGCGCGCAGCGACATTTGTTCCCTGGGAATCATGCTCTATGAAATGTTGACATTTAAGAACCCTTATCTTGACCCGCGCAGCATGCCTCAGACAACCATGAATGTCATGGAGGCAAATCCGATCCTTCCGCGAAAGCTCGTGCCGTGGCTCCCGATTGAAATAGAGGCCATCACCCTTAAGGCCATGCACAAGGAGCCCGACAAGCGGTATCAAACCATGGAAGAATTCGCCGCCGACATCAGACGCTACCAGAAGGGCGAGCAGGTCCTTGCAAACCCACCCTCGCTATGGTCAAAAGGGAAACATCTCCTCCATGTATATTGGCCCATTTTTGTGATCGGCTTGCTTATTGTAGTGTTTTCCTCGCTGTTTGCGTTTACTTTCTACTATAACAATAAAAAGGAGCAGCCCTACTGGCAGGTTGCGTATCATTCGGAAAATGACAAGACAAAGCAGAATAATGACTGGTATATGGTGCCTTCGGCTGGAAATAATGATTCCGCAAAGTGGAGCATGGGGAAAAATGAGATCCGTTCGCCGGCAACCGGTTATTCGTTTATAAGGCTTAAAAGGGTTTTTTCGCATGATGTACGGATAGAGTTCGACATAAAAGCCGAATCTGAAAATTTTTCAAACGTGGGCTTTTTCCTTAATGGAATTTGCCCGGACAGCGGATATTGTTTTCACATCCATAAAGGCGCCCGCGCCCAATGCGGAATTTCCTATCCGGCAAGCGATTTTCTTTTCGCGGATTATAATCCGATAGAATTTATCGCGGGTATGCGATACCATGTTTCCATAGAAAAAAAGGAAAATGCACTGTCTTTTAAAATCAATGATCTAATTATGGCCAAAATCTGGGATTTTTTTCCGCCAGCGGGAAGAAACCATCAACACCTCGGGTTTTTCATTAATGGTTTTCCATGTAAGGTAAGCAACCTGAAAATTTCTACCTATACGCTTCCTCGGCTTTCGGGCAAAGATATTAGCGCCGACCGGTTTGCGCGGCGGGGTGAATTTCAGCTTGCCCTGGAAGAATACAAGGAACTTCTCCCCGAACTTTCCAAGGAAGACGCAATCCAGGACATTTTGCTTAAAATGTGCGATTGTCAGATCCATCTCAGGAATTTTGATGAGGCAATGAAGTTGCTTAAAGAAATACCGCTTTCTGAAAAAAGCAATAGCCGGATTAGCGCAAAACACCTTTATTTACAAGGCATTTTGAACATACTGCAGGGCAGGGATGCAACCGCGGACAGTTTATTTATTAAGCTTTTTAAAAGCTCGCCCGAAAGTCCGATGAACCAATCGGTACAAAACCTGATGGTGTTGCGCATCGTAAGCTACCTTGGCAGTAACGATGCGGCATCGGCAATTCGGAAAATGAAAATGATGGTTGAAAATTTGTCCGTGTCCTCAAGGAGGACATGCGGCAAGGCATATTTGATGATTATGGAGTATTACCTGGCCAATGGGTATTTTGACAAAGCAAAAGACATCGGTGAAACGATCATGAAAGTGTATAAAAACGACCCCGATATTCTTTTGATGGGCCGGGTGATGATGAGCAGGATTTATCTGGCAAAAGGCGATAAGTCATTGGCAACAGACCTTCTGAATCAATGCATTGCCTCGTATGTGCCATCGGAAGCGGCCTGGCAGGCCTGGATGGAACTGGCTGAAATTTATGAATATGACGCGGATAATGCCGATGCCTTTACCATATACCGGAAAATATTCGATGATTGTCCTAAATATCTGATTTTCCCCTGGATGGCGCGCATAAAAATCGGTGAATTTGCAAGCCGGGTGCATTTTGAAGAAAAGCCGGAAAGTATTTTTGACAATGTAATTGCATCGCCACATCCCTTTGCGTTTCCACGGCTTATCGCACGATTTTATAGGGATTGCATCACAAAGGAAGAGTTTAAAAAAGCGTGGCTTTCTTTTTATCCCAACAGTAAGGAATATCTTAACTACTATGCAAAGAAAGCGCTTATTAACAATAAACCGGAGCAAGCCGAAATATTTTTGGAAGAATTCAAAGAAGACCTTCCGCCCAATTCCTGGACGGCGCTCCAGGTGAATAAAGCGCTTTCTTTGCTGCAAAAATAATAAGGCTTGACGCACAAAAACGATTTAGGTTATTTTATCGATCTTTATTTTATCCCATTATAGCAGGAAAATGTTTCGAGATTTTATCGCTGGAAAAAAATATGTAGATCTCCACATCCATACGAAATACTCCGACGGTACGCATTCGGTACAGGAAATTATCGAGCGGGCTTCACAAAAGAAGCTGAAGGCGATTTCCATCACCGACCATGATTGCATAGATGCATACCCTTTTTCGCAGGAGCTGGGATCACAGCACGGCATTGAGGTCATTCCCGGGGTAGAGCTGTCAAGCGAAATCGAAGGGGTTGACATTCACATTTTGGGGTATTTTTTAGACATTCGTAATCCTTTGCTTATCAGGAAACTCAGAGAGCTTAAAGAGGCCCGATACATTAGGGCTGAAAAAATAGTAAAAAATTTAAATGATCAGGGAATAGATTTACGTTTTGAAACGGTTCTGAACATTGCCAATGGGGCCGCGATCGGCAGGCCGCACATTGCCGCGGCGTTGCTCAAAGAAGAACTGGTTTACTCTTTTCGTGAGGCCTTTGAAAAGCATATAGGATACGACTCACCGGCCTACGTAAGAAAGCTGACCATTCAACCGCGTGATGTATTCGAATTGATCCGGCAGGCTAACGGAATTCCCGTGCTGGCCCATCCCGGCGTTACCCACGTTGATCAGCGGATCCCGCAGTTTATCAATGAAGGACTTTTGGGCATAGAGGTATTTCACACGGAACATACCTCCGTCAAAGAACGGTTTTACATGCATTTCTGCAAAAAAAACAATCTGGCATTTACCGGCGGATCCGATTTTCATAATGACAACCAGAGTAAATCGGAAATTGGAACGCCGAAAGTTTCTTATAACGCCGTGGAGAGCCTTAAAGATAAAATTGTGGGCGGCGCCCAACAGACCCTGCGACTATAATAGCGAATTATTACCCGGTATTTTTTTTATATGCCAGCCCCATCAATAATGTTCGTGGCCGGTGATCCATCCGGCGACCTGCATGCGTCTCCTATCATACAACGCCTTTCAATAGTATTGCCGGGAGTGCGTTGTTTCGGCATCGGAGGACCGGCAATGCAGTCCGTGGGGTTTGAATCTCTCATGAGGTTTGAAGAATTCAACCGCATGGGACTATGGGAAGTTCTGGTGCATTTACCATTTTTTCTCAAGGCGCACAAACGACTAGTAACCGCGATGGATTCAAACAGGCCCAAAGCCCTCGTGTGCATTGATTACCCTGGTTTGAATATTCCCCTCATGAAAGAGGCGCACAAACGTGGAATACCCGTTGTGTGGTATATTGTTCCGCAAGTGTGGGCATGGAAAAAGAAGCGCGCGGCGCTTCTGGGAAAATATGCTTCGTTTATCGCGGTGGTTTTTCCTTTTGAGGTTGACTTTTTCAATTCTTACCCTGCGCCAATCTCTTTTGTAGGGCATCCGCTTGTCGAGGCAATACAGCGAAGGACGACGATTACCGGCACCAGCAGTTTAAAAACCAATAATGGTTCCGCTCGTACACTCTCGCTTGTCCCGGGAAGCAGACGACAAGAGGTGGCTGCAATACTGCCCCCCATGGTCAAGGCAGCAGAGCTGCTTAAGCGGCAGTATCCGTATCTGGAGATTTTTGTTTCAAAATGCAGCGGGATTCCTTTGGAGTTATATCAAAAATCCTGCGCGCAAAAAGGGATTAAAGTTTTTGAGGGACCGCTTCGCAATTTGCTTGACCGGACCCATTACGCATTTGTCACGTCGGGAACCGCCACGCTTGAGACAGCACTTGCCGGGGTGCCCATGGTAATCGTATACCGGACGTCCCCGGTGACATACTTGCTTTTAAAACGCATGATTCGCGTGCCGTACATCGGGCTGCCAAACATCGTGGCCAATGAAAAAATCGTCCCGGAGTGCATCCAGCAAAAGGCTAAGGGGCATGCACTTGCGCGAGAAATGCAAAGGTTTATTGAATCGCCGGAATACTATGAAGCAACTATCGAAAAACTTTCACGACTGAAAGGAATTCTGGGAAATAAACAGCCGTCCGTTGAACTTGCGGAGAAAATCGCATCGCTGGCGAAAATTATATAAAGCATTGTATGAAATCTTATTTGTCAACTATCCACGGGAAGCATGTTTTTGAAACGGCCTTTGTTCGGGAAATAAAGCGTGAGGGTCATACTGTGGCCCTTATGGATAGCAGTGTCGACGGTTTGTATTTTGCGCTGCAATAATCATCGGGGAGCATTGATCCTGCGCTTATATGTTTGTCCCTTCCATCCGAATTTTCCGAACACTCCCGATATGACCGAACAAACGACCAGGGGAAGCTGGATAAAAGAAGCCGGGACGATAAAGGGACGTAAGTTTTCTCTCTTGAAAATACGTGTTCCGGGGACCATTAAAACACATTCGCCCAGCAGCTTCATTAAAAATATGCATCCGAAAACAGGCAGCAATGCGGCCCTGCAAAAACAGCACAGGAAACAGGCGACAAGCAGACAATAAAAACAGAATATCACGCTTAAGAAAAATACCTGCCGGAAATTATAATGCACGGTTTTGGAGCCCCATCGCTTCCGCTGCTCGAACATGGCTTTCCAGGAAAACGCGGGAAAGGTTTCCACCGCTCCTTTAAAATCCGTCATGAAGCGTATTTTCCAGGCCGCGCTTTTCGATATTCTTTGCAAAAGCAAATCATCGTCTCCCGACACTACACCCCGTGCGGCGCCGTAACCGCCCACGGCGTCAAAAGCGGCCTTTCGGAAGGCAAAGTTATTTGCATTGGAATTAAGCGGAAAATGCGCTCCGATCGCCGCCGCCGCGACAACCCCGTGAGAAAGAAAATCCAGGGCCTGCAGGTTAAAAAACATCTTGTTCATGCCTTGAACATAGGTGTAATTCGTGATTCCCTGGACCAGGCCGACATCCGGTGCGAAGTGCGCGCTTAGCGCTTCCAGCCAAGTTGGAGGCACGCGGCAGTCCGCGTCCGTAAAAACAATGATTTCATTGCGCGCCAGCGAGATTCCCTGCGCGACCGCATATTTTTTAGGGGCAATGCCCGGAGGGGTTTGCGATATGGAAATGATTGAAAGGTTGGGATGCGCTTGCAACAAATCTTGGGCGCGTCGGCCGGTCCGGTCCGTTGAACGGTCGTTGACGAGTATCACCTCGTATCGGTTGCGTTCGATTGTTTGATTAAGCACGCTTGTCAAACAATCAATAATATTGTTTTCTTCATTGTGGGCGGCAATGACAACGGAGAAATGAAGATTTAAAACATGGTTGCGGTGTTCGGTTTTTAGGTGTTTAAGTCCTTGAAACAGGAATAGGGTTGCGGTGAGATACGCGATGGATGAGATGATTAGAGCAGACAGGAAAAAAGCCATACTTCCATAAAATAATATCGGGGGAACAAATCATAAGAACCAACGTTTGCAGCGCGATATTAAAAATACGCGAATTTTGTTTTCTAGAATACCGCCGACCTCTGTCGGCGGTTCTTTACCTGAGGACGATTTTTCTTTTTAATTGGGTGTTTTTGCTTGCTGCGGAGGCGCTGACGCGGGAACGGGCGCGGGCTCTGTTTTGGATTCAGCTTTCACTTCCGTTTTAGGCGCAGCAACATCTTTCTTGGGTTCAGTTTTTGCTTCCATT
>JBAVGL010000263.1:0-1694 GCA_049684795.1 Chitinivibrionales bacterium
GCTTGCGCAACGGTCCGGTCTTCGAGATCGAGTTTCTTACATTGTTAGAGAGAAAAAGAATGGAAGCATCAGCACCGCTGACGCGCTGCTGACTATGACGGGGCTGTTGTGTTTGGCCAAACCCGACTTTGATGCCGTAGAACAATTCCGGGACGACGATTATTTCCACCAGTGCCTCGGTCTGAAAACCGTTCCCTCCGCGGCGACGTTGCGGCAGCGAATGGACGAGACGGGCTTGATAGTGCGAAATGAGGTACTGTGCGCCTCGGCGACATTGTTGAAGAAAATGGCGCCGAAACTCACGCCCTGCTTTAGGAGCTATATTCCGATTGACGCGGACGTATCTCCTTTTGATAACAGCGGTTCGCGCAAGGAAGGTGTGAGCTGCACGTATAAACTGTTTGACGGTTTTGCTCCCATATTGGCCTATATCGGCGCTGAAGGGTATATGCTCAATGCGGAGCTTCGCGAGGGGAAACAGCATTGCCAGAAAGGAACGCCGGAATTTTTGCGTGAGACTATAAAGCTGGCGCGGAAAATAACGGACCATTCGCTGCTGCTGCGACTGGATGCCGGTAATGACGATGTTGAGAACATACGAATTTGCCGGAAAGAGAAAGTTGACTACATCATTAAGCGCAATCTGCATAAGGAGTCTATCGACGAATGGCTTTTGGATGCTCAGGCGTTTGGCGAATGGAATTCTCCCCGCGAAGGAAAGACCGTGTACGTTGGCGATACGATGCGCCAGCGGGATGGCGAGACCATGCGCGTTGTGTTCGAGGTGATTGAACGGACGATTGATCGGGATGGCAACGCATTGCTGTTGCCGCTGATCGAAGTAAACACGTGGTGGACGAGTCTGAGCAAACGGGAAGCAAGCGCTAAGGAAGTGGTTGCGGCGTATCATGATCACGGAACCAGCGAGCAATTTCATTCGGAAATAAAAAGCGATATGGCGTTGGAGCGTCTTCCCAGCGGAAAGTTTTCGACGAATGCATTGGTACTGACGCTTTCGGTATTGGCGTTTAATATGCTGCGTCTGTGCGGGCAAGTGGCGATAGACAAAGGGTATGTTCCCCGTCGGGAGGTGAAACGCCGCAGGCTTCGCAAGGTCATCCAGGATTTGATGTACACGGCGGCACGGGTCGTAACGCATGCACGGCGTTTGAAATTGGCCCTGTCGCGATGCAATCCGTTTCGCAAGGCCTGGATGCAGACATACTTGGTCTTTGCGGATGGATAACGGCAAAAGAAGCCCGAGTACGCTTAATTCATGAAAATCATCGGTCCGGGGCAGGACAGGCGTAAGGTATTTGTCAATAGATGTCAAAACTGATGTTTTCACATGCGATTCGTTTGATAAAGTGCTGCAAATAGGCGCTTTTTACCGATATTTCTTATTGTCAACAACATGCTATAAGTTGTTTTAACATTTGCTCACGGATTCAGGTATAATTCATCATGGGACCCGCCTCTGCAAAACAATAATCATTTTATCGGTTTTATATTCTATTGGGCCAAGAATGGCGTAACTATTGATACAACAGCACCTATCAATTTAGGTCAATGGGATTCAATTGCATTTACCACATTAACGAATCATCAAATCAATGAAATGTATGGAACGTACTTTAACCTTGTCGCAGTATATGCCGAAGGTAAGTCGGAATTTCTTAAAGGATGGACAAGAG
>JBAVGL010000264.1:0-23047 GCA_049684795.1 Chitinivibrionales bacterium
GCCTATGACCGATATTGAACGTCCCGATCCCGACGATCTGCTTGCCTCGCTGAAAAAGAGCGAACGAACCGGGCTTCGGGGAAAACTGAAGATTTTCTTCGGCATGGCGGCCGGGGTGGGAAAAACCTACGCCATGCTTAAGGCGGCTCAAGCCTTTAAAAATCGGGGCGTTTCTGTTGTCGTAGGGTATGTCGAAACGCACGGACGTCCGGAAACCGAGGCCCTTCTTTTAAACCTCCCGATAATTCCACGCGCCCGGATAGACTATAAAGGTAAACACCTTGAGGAAATGGACCTCGATGCCGTCCTTGCGCAAAAACCCGAATACGTTCTTGTCGACGAACTGGCGCATACCAACGCCGAAGGCATGCGGCATGCAAAGCGCTATCAGGACGTGCTTGAATTGATTGACAACGGAATAAACGTTTTCACGACCTTGAACGTCCAACATGTCGAAAGCCTCGTTGACACGGTCCGGCAAATAAGCGGCATCGTCGTGCGGGAAACCGTACCCGACTCCGTCCTTGACGCGGCGGACGAAATCGAACTGGTCGATTTGCCCCCCGATGAGCTCCTTGCGAGGCTTAAGGAAGGAAAAGTCTACGCTCCCGACCAATCCATGACTGCGGCGAACAATTTCTTTCGCAAGGGGAACCTTACCGCGCTTAGGGAAATCGCCTTGCGCAAGACCGCCGAACGCGTGGACCTGCAGCTCAAGGATTATATGCAGGAACACCGCATCAGCGGCCCCTGGAAAACCGCAGAGCGGCTCATGGTTGGAGTCGGGCCTTCTCCTTATTCCGAGCAGCTCATCCGCTGGACGAGACGCATCGCCGCGACCATGGAAGCGCCCTGGGTCGCCGTTTACGTAAAAACGCCGCAGTCGCTTTCCGATGAGTCTGAAAAACGATTGAAAAAAAATATTGCTCTTGCCGAGGAACTGGGCGCCGAGCTCATCACAACGAGTGACGATGATATCGTCCGCGCGCTCTTGCGGGTTGCAAAGCAAAATAATGTAACGCAAATCGTCATAGGAAAATCCCTGACGACACCGCTGCGCGATTTGATCCAGGGCGGGTCGCTGGTGAGCCGACTGATTCGCGCGAGCGGAGGCATCGACATCTACGTCGTCCAGGGCGACCCGGCCAATCCGGGGTTTAAGCGCCGGCGGCATAGGGAAATACCCGGAATAATTTCACCGCTGCGGCAGTACGTGGTTTCCTGCTGCGCGGTGCTTGGCGCCACGGCCGTCTGTTTTCTTTTATCGAATTATATCGATTACCGTTCCGTGGGCATGTTCCTGCTTTTTATTATTTCGGTTTTATCGCTTTTTTTCGGCAGGGGACCGCTTTTTGCTGCTGCGATTTTGAGTACCATATCATGGGATTATCTTTTTATCCCTCCGGTTTTTACCTTTTCAATTTCACATCCATCCGATGTGATGATGGTGCTTCTTTTTTTCATGGTAGCGGTGGCAAGCGGCATTCTTTCTTCACGAATACGAAAGAAGGAAACGGTCGTGCGCCAGAGGGAATTTCAATCTTCAACGTTATATTCTTTTGTTAATAGTCTGGCCCAGGCCAATGGTATTGACGACATTGCCAAAGCAGGCATACAAAGCCTAACGGAAGTATTTAAAACGTCGGTGGCGCTTTTTTTACCGGGCTCGAACACCACAATGGGTAAAGCTATTCATCAATCCAGCACGTTCCGTCCCGAATCGGAAAAGGAAGCAAGCGTTGCCGAATGGGTCTTTGTGAACAAGAAACCCGCCGGTCGCTCAACATCCACACTGCCATTTGCCGAAGCCATCTATTTTCCGCTGGTCATCCGCGAAAACTGCATAGGGGTTGCAGGTTTGGTCATTACGGAAAAATCGATTATAACCTCGGAACAGGAAGCGCTGCTGGTGATGTTCCTGCACCAATGGGCCTTTGCCATCGACCGCGCCCACCTCAGGGTGGAAGCGGAAAAGACTTCGCTTCTCAAGGAAAGCGAGCGGCTGAACAAAACATTGCTCAACTCAATATCGCACGAACTCCGTACGCCGCTTGCAACTATTACGGGGGCGGCAAGCAGCCTGATGGCCCCCGGCGTTGCAGAAAATAAAATCGCACAGGGGATTTTGGCGGATGAAATAAGTACGGCCGCAATGCGGCTCAACCGGCTTGTGGAAAACCTGCTGGACATGACGCGCATTGAATCCGGCGGGATCAGGATATTGAAAGACTGGTGCGACATCCGGGACCTTATCAACAGCGTTACCGCGGAATTAAGCAACGAATTGTCGGAGCATACGGTTTTGGTTTCGGTCCCCGAGGACATTCCTTTGGTAAAATTGGACGGGGTTTTGGTGCAGCAGGCTATTTCAAATATTGTTCTCAATGCCGCGCAATATTCACCTCCTAAAACTGTTATTACTATCAAGGTCAACTTTGAGATGAATACCCTTATAATGACCGTAGAAGATGAAGGCCCTGGAATTCCCGAAGATTCGCTTAAAAAAATATTCGAGAAATTTTACCGGGCACCGGGCTCAAGGGCTGGCGGCACGGGGCTTGGATTATCTATTGTAAAGGGGTTTGTCGTGTCGCATGGAGGTACCGTGGAAGTCCGCAATCTCCCGGAGGGAGGCGCGAAGTTTGTGATCCGATTGCCGGTTGAAAGCAAGTCTTTTACGCTGACGGATGTGGAGTGATGGACGCGGGAAAGAGAATACTCGTCATTGACGACGAGTTGCAAATCCGGAGGTTTCTCCGTGTTGTACTTGAAGCGAATGGCTATTCGATCATTGAAGCGTCAACCGGAAAAGAGGGCGTGTATAAAACCACGACCGAGCATCCCGATATCATTATTCTGGACCTCGGATTGCCGGACATGGACGGCCAGGCTGTTTTGCGGACCGTGCGGGAATGGAGCGCAATTCCGATAATCGTCCTTTCCGTAAGGGATGACGAAAAGGAAAAGGTCGAAGCGCTCGAATCCGGGGCCGATGATTATGTGACAAAACCGTTTGGCGTTCATGAGCTTATTGCCCGGTTGCATGTAAGTTTAAGGCATTCACAAAAACCGGAAGAGGAGATCCGGGAATTCAGGAATGGGAATCTGTATGTCGATGTTGTCAACCGCATCGTTAAAAACGCCGATAAACAGGTAAACTTGACTTCAACGGAATATTCCATTCTCATGCAATTCATAAAAAACGCCGGGAAAGTGCTTACTCACAGGCACTTGATAAAGGAAATTTGGGGGCCCTACCGTAGCGATGAAACGCAAACGCTGCGGGTGCATATGGCGCAATTGCGAAAAAAGCTTGAGATTGATCCGGGAAAACCGAGGTTGCTTATTACAGAATCGGGCGTAGGGTATAGAATGCTTATGGTCGAAGAAGGTGCACAGCACCAGTCAGGCATTTGAAATCTTTATTTGGGGGCCACCTATGGATTTTATTCTTAAATACAAGGCTTCTCTGATACGATTTGGGAAGATCATTTTTTTTACGGCGGCAATTCTCGCCGTAACAAAACTTACACTGCTGTCCGGCTCGCTTGCGACCACATCAACAACCGCCTTCAGCTTCATTATCATTGTTCTTCTCTCGGCGTTTTTCGGCGATTTTATCGTGGCCATTACAACCTCTATTGTAGCCGCGCTTTGCTTCGATTATTACTTTTTGCCGCCATTTGGAACTTTCTACATCGCTTCTTTCTCCGATTGGATTGCACTTGCGGCGTTTTTATTGACTTCCGTGATAATAAGCCGGCTTACCGCATCGGCGGCTGAAAATAAAATTCAGGTAAGCGCGCTCAATAAATCTTTGGGTCAATTAAGGGAATTTGGAGAGCGGCTTTTGTCCATTCCTAACGATAAACTCACGCTGTCGGTAATTGCCGAAGAAGCCCTGAATATTTTCTCGCTGGAATATTGCTCGATCCATGTTTATGGCGAGGGAAAGTGGCGGCATTTTACCGGGGCCGCGCAATCCAATCTGTCCCAGGAAGTTGAAAAACGGCTGAAAATCATTCAGGACCACCCGAACGACGTCATGGACTTGGCGGATGAGAATATATTGGGCGTCAGGTACACGCGGATTAATAAAGGGAAGGAGCTCTTGGCATTGTTGGCCGTTAAAAGCAACACGCTTCCTGCCGAGGCCCTGGGGACAGTCGCTTATACTATCGGCATTCGCCTGAATGCAATTTCCACCACGTAATTTGCCAAATTTTGCTTCTTTCGTAGTTAAAAAACATTTATTTAATCCGCATTTTATGCCAGGAATTATATTGAAATCCTTTAAAACCGACATACGTTTATTTTCTTGCATAAAAAGACAGTAAATTTATGGCAACACCAGCACATCCCGACGTTATCGTATACCTTTGTAAAAACTGCATTCCCGGCGGCAGGTATGCGCCAGTTCAATGGACCGATGCCGGTTTGCATATACGGGTCAAGGAGATGCCTTGCAGCGGAAAAATTGACGCGCAATACATGCTTCATGCGCTTGAAGGCGGGCTTCTGGGAGTGTGCGTGGTCACCTGTCCGCATGGCGAGTGCACGCTGGCGCAGGGGAATTACCGGGCGGAAGTACGGGTCCGCACCGTGCAGCGCCTGCTCGAAGAAATCGGCCTGGACCCCGGTCGCGCCCAGCTCATAAACTGTCATCCTGATGAAACAATGGAGCATTTACACGGGCTTATAAACGAGGCTATTCATCGGTTTTCCAGCCTGGTCGAAGAAGTAGGGGCGATTCGTGAATCGCCCGTTCAAACAGGAAAGTAAACACTATGCCGCACGAGAAGTCGAATTTACAGAAGCGAATCGAATCGGGAAACCGGATCGTTCTGGCCGAAATCGCGCCTCCGCAGTCTGCGGATGCCGCAAAGGTTCGGGTCCTCGCAAAAAGCTTTTCCGGGAAAGTCCATGCTCTCGGCGTATGCGACAACCGGGAAGGCGTGAGAATGTCGGCCATGGCCGCCGCGTCGATCATACTCTCCGAAGGCGTCGAACCGGTGCTTCACATGACCACCCGCGACCGGAACCGCACGGCGCTCATTTCCGAAAGCCTCGGGGCGCAGGCCATGGGCATTAAAAACGTTCTTTGCACCAGCGGCACGCATCAATCGCTTCTTCCGTTCCATGCCGCGAAAAACGTCTATGACATTGACGCGACAATCCTCCTGCAAAGCCTCAAAGGGCTTGAAAAAAACGCTTCCATCGTCGGCGAGAAAAGCATCGACGGGCATGTTCCGTTTTGTCTTGGCGCGGTCGCGTCGCCGTATGCCGATCCCATTGAATTACAACTTCCCCGGCTTGCACAAAAGATTTTTGCGGGCGCGCAATTCATTATCACCCAGCCGATATTCGATCTCGACCGTTTCAATATGTGGTGGAAAGAAGTCTCCAATCGGGGCCTTCCGGAAAAAGCGGCGTTTATCGCCGGCATAAAAGTGTTGATCAGCGAAGCGTCCGCAAAGGCCTATGCTGAAAAGCGGCCTTTGCCATTGATACCGGAGGCGGTGATAAGCCGTCTTGCTTCAAAATCCGATGCACAGAGCGGCCGAAAAGAAGGCATTAAAATAGCCCTTGAAACCATTGAAAAACTCTCTGCCATAGACGGAGTAAGGGGCTTTGAGATTGTTTGCGACGATGATCACGAAGTCGCCATCGAAATTCTTGAAAGCCTTGCACCGATTTTTAAAGGATAAAACGAAGTGCCGGCAAAATACCATATCCATACGCAGCTCACGCCTCCCCGCATCCGGCCTGAAGGCAAGCTTGGCATTGTTGACTGGCGGGAAGACTGCTCCAGTTGCAAGAACTGCGTCAAAAAAGGCTGTGTGTACGGCTTATACCGTGACGAGCAGGACGCTTTGCACGATGAAATCGGATATCTTGATTATATTTATCATTGCAAGGGCTGCCTTACCTGCGTCCAGAACTGCACGAAAAATATCCTTACCCGTGTGGTCAATCCTGAATACGAGCGCCTGGGCGACGCATATTACACCCCCGATATAATCCTCACGACATGGTACCAGGCGGAAACCGGGGCTGTTCCGGTGTCCGGTTGCGGATATGGCGGCCCGTTTAGCGGCCAGGGTTTCGATTCGATGTGGACCGACATGTCGGAAATCGTCCGGCCTACGCGCGACGGCATCCATGGCAGGGAATACATCAATACGGGCGTGGACATCGGCCGAAAAACCGGTCGCTTGACTTTTAAGGAAATGGACCTGCTCGGAACGCCCCTGCCGCTCCTGCAAAGCCCCCTGCCGATCATCTTCGACGCCGTTTCCAAGCATTGGCAGCACGAGGCCGTGGTTTCATCGATTATCAAGGCGGCCTCTAAAACCGGTTTATTCGCCATCGCAACGGCCGGACAGCTTGCGTCCGTCCCTGTTGACAAAAACAACCACCTTGTCCCAATATGGGAAAAATCCGGGGCAGTGCCGCAGGAACATGTGGCGCATGCGCCCATGGTCATTGTGCCCGATAACGACGAAATCCTTGAGGATGTGGCCAGGCTTAAAAAAGAGAACGCTCAGAGGATCGTGGCAATCCGCCTCCCCGCGACCCCAGATTCGGCCAAACGGGTTTTGTGGCTTGCCACCCACGGCGCGGAGGTCATTAATCTTTTTTTTGACAAGCACGGCATGGAGCGGGCCGGAGCAAACCCGCGCCATATGCGCGACAATATCCGGGAAGCTCACCAGGCCCTTGTCAAAGAAAAAATCCGCGACGAAGTTACCTTGATCGCTTCGGGAGGTATCGCGCTGCCCGAACACATGGCAAAAGCCATTATTTGCGGGGCCGACCTGGTGACTGTTGACATTCCGCTCGTGCTTGCCATGGATTGCAGGCTGTGCGGAGAGTGCGAGCGGGGCCAGCCCTGTCCGGTCGATCTGGAACATATTGATGAAAATTACGCCATGCACCGGGTGATCAACCTTATGGGGTCCTGGCACAGCCAACTGCTCGAAATGCTCGGGGCAATGGGTATCCGTGAAGCAAGACGTTTGCGAGGAGAAGTCGGACGGTGCATGTTTTTTGAGGACCTTGAAAAAGCGGCCTTCGGACGTATTTTCGGGAAACGGAAAGAAAATGTAATGTACGGGTAACCCTTGCGGTTAGGCCTGAATTATAATAGGGCGGATACGTAGGTCTGCCTCTACAAAAAACGACGATGTACGGGCAACCCTTGCGGTTGCCCTTAAAATAAAAGGGCAGGCGCAAGACCTGCCTCTACAAAAAACAAATAAATATGACCACAACAACATTAAAAAATCCCCCGCAATCGGGACGGGACTTTTTGTCCCATCCCGATTTCGCCGAGATCTCCCGCACGGTTTCGCAGGCAGGGCCGCGGTATAGAAACGAAATGGGGAAATTCAGCATCCATCGCGCCTCTACCTGTGTTTCTTGCGGAAAATGTGTTGAAACCTGTCAATATGGCGTTCATGTCCGCCCGGCAGGATACCGCCAGGTGCTTCGTCCATTCGATTACAAATGCATCGGCCCTGAGTGCGAAAAAACCGGAAGGTTTTGCATAAAAAGCTGTCCGCAAAAGGCGCTGACGCTCGATGAAAATCCTGTTTTCAAGACGCTGGGCGATTATCGCTGGACACCCGATTTGCTATCAAGCAACTGGCATATGGCCGAAACCGGTCACAAACCGCCCGGATATCTCGAAAGCGAAATCGGCAATTCCGGCGGCGGGTTCGACAGGCTCCGCTTTGTTTTTCCCGATAAAGTGCCCGCTGATCTCCGGCGCGAGGACATTGATACCCGCTTGCTCCTTAACAAGAGAAAAAATGATTCGCGGCCTAAAATAACCATTGACGTTCCCTGGTATGGCGGGGGCATGTCCTTCGGGTCGACGAACATCAGGGCCCAGCTCGCCAAGGTGCGGGCGGCAAAGGCCTGGAACACCTTCAGTTGCACGGGCGAGGGTGGGTACCCGGAACGGTTCATTCCCTACAAAGACAACATGATCACGCAGGTCGCCACCGGGCTTTTCGGCGTCCGTGAAGAGACCATCCAGCGCGCCCGTATCGTGGAATTCAAATACGCCCAAGGCGCCAAGCCGGGGCTGGGCGGACATTTGCTGGGCAGCAAAAACACCCCTGCCGTTGCCTTGATGCGGGAGGCCGTTGTGGGAACGTCGCTGTTCTCGCCGTTCCCGTTCCACAGCGTCTATTCGATCGAAGACCACAAAAAGCACCTCGACTGGATCGCGCATGTCAATCGCACGACGCTGCTGTCGGCGAAAGTGTCGACCCCCAACGACGTTGAAATGGTCGCCGTGGGCTCCTACTGCGCGGGCGCGCACATCGTCCATCTTGACGGGAGCTATGGCGGCACAGGCGCGGCCCCGAACATCGCCAAGAAGAACATCGCCATGCCCATAGAATACGCCATAAGTAACGTTCATCAATTCCTCGTTGCCGAAGGGGTCCGCGACGAAATAACGCTCATCGTGAGTGGCGGGATCAGATCTCCCGGAGACATTGCAAAGGCAATCGCCATGGGCGCCGATGGAATAGTCATCGGCACGGCCGAGCTGGTAGCGCTGGGTTGCATACGCTGCGGATGCTGCGAAAGCGGCCGCGGGTGTGCGCGAGGCATTTGCACCACGGACCCGGAGCTGCTCGAACTGCTGACCGTGGAATGGTGCACGCAGCGCCTGGTGAACCTCCACAGTGCCTTGCGGGAATGCCTTGTCGACATTCTCTACCGGCTTGGGATTCCGTCGGTGGCCGCGCTTAGGGGCCGGACAGATTTACTTATGCATCTTGATTATGATAACGAAAAGGCTGGGGCAAAATAACCGTGAATACGCCATTACCTTTTAACCACGCCGAGGCGCTCATTCGCGGTCGCGAAGAACTGCGTCCACAGGGCGATGAGTGGTTCCGCAAGTCTCCCGAGGCCGAGGGCGGGTGCGGGGTCACTGGGTTCGCCTGCACCATTCCGGTGCGCGGCAAGCACATTTACGAGCCAAGCATCCAGATGCGTAATCGCGGCAACGGCAAAGGCGGCGGCATAGCGGCATGCGGACTGGCGCCAGGGGATTTCGGCGTTTCGAGGAAAACGCTCGAAGAAAGCTATTGCGTCCAGGTGGCGCTTTTGGACCCCAACGCGAAAGGCGAGGTCGAGAAGGAGTTTATAGAACCATTTTTCACCGTAGATCAGGGCGGAATCATTCCGACGGTCAAGGACTTCCGGGACGTGCCTCTTCTGGAAGTCAAGCCGCCCGATGTTGCCCGGTACTTCGTGCGTGTCAAGCCCGATGTTCTCGATCGGTTCGCGAAGGAAAAAAGCCTGACGCTGCTTTCCGACCGCGAGATCGAAGACGAGTTCGTCTATCAGAATTCCAACAGGCTGAACAATAAGTTCTATGCGTCCATGGGCGAAAAGCGGGCGTTCGTGCTTTCGCATGCGCGCAACCTCATCATTCTCAAGGTGGTCGGCTACGCGGAGGCAGTGGTGCAGTATTACTGCATGGAAAATTCCCGCGCGCACGTGTGGATCGCCCATCAGCGCTATCCTACCAGAGGGCGCGTGTGGCATCCCGGCGGCTGCCATCCGTTTATCGGCATGAACGAGGCCCTTGTGCACAACGGCGATTTCGCCAACTACCATTCGGTGTGCGAATACCTCGCGCAGCGCAACCTTTTTCCGCAGTTCCTGACCGATACCGAGGCTTCGATCATGCTGTTCGACCTTATGAACCGGGTCTATAAATACCCGCTGGAATACATTATCGAATCGCTCGCGCCTACCACAGAGCTCGATTTCGACCGCCTGCCCGTCGAAAAGCAGCGTGTTTACCGCGAGATCCAGGCCGCCCAGATCCATGCGTCGCCCGACGGGCCGTGGTTTTTCATCATAGCGCGTAATCTTATGGAAAACGGGTTCCAACTGCTGGGCATCACCGACACGGCCATGCTGCGGCCACAGGTTTTTGCCTTGCAGGAAGGCGAGGTTTCCATCGGGCTCATCTGCTCGGAAAAACAGGCGATCGACGCCACGCTCGCGAACCTGGCAAGCGAAGACAGCAGGTTCTTGCCAATCGCCGACATGTACTGGAACGCGCGCGGCGGCAGCTCCACCGACGGCGGCGCTTTTTTTCTCAATGTTGTTCCTTCCGGAAACGGGCATGCGGGCGATTCCGGGCCTTCGTACAAGTTGCAGGTGACCAATAAGTTCGGCGCGCAGGTTGCCACGCGGCCGGGTCAGGCGCCGTACGACCTTTCAAAACCAATCACCATTCCCGGCGATACTCGTCATGACATCGAGGCCATCGAAAGTTCATTAAGCGCGAATAATCCTCATGCCTTGTACGAATACCTTTGCACATCGATGAGCGCCATGAATTACGACCGTTTGCGCTGGCTCGTAAATGAAATTGCCGACAGGTCCATTGCCGCGGGAAACATTGATTTCGGCATTACGGCCCTGACCTTATGCATCGACCGGCGATTTCCGACTGGAAACAAAAAGCGAAGCTCGATCATTACCATTTGTCGGGGGGGCCTCGAACGGATTTTCGGCTCGCAACCGATCTTCGGACAGTCCGTGCCCGGCGCAACGTATCGAAGAATCACCTGGGACACGCGCGCGCTTCTTCGAGGACCGGAGTCTGGCGAGAAAACCCTGCTTATCGACGCGAAAGGTTTCCAGGCCGAAGGCCCGGACTGCGACGCCTATTGCGCGGTGGATGCGTATCATAGCGGATGGCGGCATATCATCCATTATAATTCGCGCGGCACGCGCTTTCACGCAACGGGTTTCGGAGCGGCCACCGACGGGCTTCGTATCGACTGCTACGATAATCCGGGCGATTATCTGGGCTCCGGCATCGACGGCCTCGAAGCCTATGTCCACTGCAACGCGCAGGACCAGGTCTGCCAGATCTCGAAGCGCGGCAAGGTCGTCGTGTTCGGCGACGTGGGGCAAACGTTTCTTTATGGAGCGAAAGGCGGCGATATCTTCGTGCTCGGCAACGCGGCAGGCCGCCCGATGATCAATGCCGTGGGAAAGCCCAAAGTCGTCATCAACGGCACGGCCCTGGATTTTCTCGCCGAATCGTTCATGGCGGGCGATCCGCTGGCCGGCGGCGGCTTCGCTATTGTAAATGGCTTGCGCATCGAGGACGACGGCGCCATCGTCCCCCTGGAACTGCCGTATCCGGGCAGCAATCTGCTGTCGCTGGCCTCGGGCGGGGCGATTTACGTGCGTGACCCGCTTCGCACCCTCGTTGCCGAACAGCTCAACGGGGGGATGTTCCGCAAGCTTTCGGCCGACGATTGGAAACTCATCCTGCCATATTTGCAGGAAAACGAGCGCCTGTTCGGTATCAGGATGGAGCGGGACCTTCTTACCGTCAAGGGAGATGTAAAGTCCCCGGTCGAAGTTTACCGGAAGGTCATGCCGCGAAGCGCGGCCAAGAAGGACGAAATCGAAGAGGAAGAAACGGGAGAATAGCATGATCGCCGATACAACAATGAAACCTTCCTCAATCGCACCGGCCAAGCCAAAAGAGCTCAGTGGCGCGGTGCTCGTGTGCGGCGGCGGCATTGCCGGCATCCAATCGGCCCTCGACCTTTCCGCGGCCGGTTTTTACGTTTACCTCGTGGAAGAAAGCCCGACCATCGGCGGTAACATGGCGCGGCTCGACAAGACCTTTCCCACGGGCGACTGCGCTACCTGCATCATATCGCCCAAAGTTGTGGCCTGCATGCGCGACCTGAACATCGAGGTGATGACCATGTCGGAAGTGGTCAAGCTTGAGGGTGAGGCGGGCAATTTCACCGCGACCGTCAAGACAAACCCGCGCAGCGTCGATCCAGACAAGTGCACCGGCTGCGGCGATTGCATTGAGCAGTGCCCGGTCAGAAACGTCGCGTTCACGGTGGCAGCGCCCCAACAACACGATGATCTTGATATCAAAGATAAAACATTCTTGGAAGAGCTCCTCGGCCGCCATGAAGGCGACAAAGGCGCGCTCATGCCCGTGCTCGAGGCCATCAACAGGACCTACGGATACCTTCCCCGGCCGCTGCTCGAACAGGTGGCCATGCGGCTCGATATTCCCGTTGCTTCCGCGCTTAAAGTGGCAAGTTTTTACGACAAGATGCGGTTCGAACCGATCGGGCGTCACGTCGTTCAGGTCTGCAACGGCACGAGCTGCCATTCGCAAAAATCATCGGCCCTGCTCAAACGGATTGAAAAGGAACTGGGGATTTCGGAAGGGAAGACCGACAAATCGGGACGTTTTACCCTGCGGACGGTACGCTGCCTTGGGCTTTGCGCGCTTTCACCATCAATGCGCATCGACGACGTGAGTTTCGGGCACGTTTCCCTCGATGACATTCCGCGGATATTGGAGCAATTCGCATGAGTCAGAAACTGCACACCATGAAAGACATCGAAAGGGTGGCGTCCGTTGGCAAAGCCACGCTGTATCCCGACCGACTTAAAATAAGCATTGGTTCGGCAACGTGCGGCCTTGCCATGGGCGCACGGAAAATTGAAGAAGCAATTGTCAAGACGCTGAAGGAATTCAAGAAAGACGCGCTGGTGACCAGAACGGGGTGCATTGGTTTCTGCGCGCGCGAGCCTCTCATGGACATGATACTGCCGGGCGGCCCGCGGATAAGCTTCGGCAATATGACCCCCAGAAAAACGCACGACATACTTGCGGCTTATTTTACCAACGGGACCATAAAGAAGGACCATGCCCTCGGACGTTTTACATCCGAGGAACACGTGCTGACCGGGGAAGAACATTCGTACGCGTCGTCCGGCGCGGCAGGCGATATTCCTGAATTGTCAGCGATAGATTTTTACCGGCGCCAGAAAAGGGTCATTCTCCGCAACTGCGGCTCGATTGATCCCATGTCAATTGAAGAAAACATCGCGCGAGGCGGCTATCGCGGCGCCCTCCGGGCGCTTACCGAAATGAAACCCGAAGCGGTGCTCGAACAAATCACCAAATCAGGCCTTCGCGGCAGGGGCGGGGCATATTTTCCGACCGGACAGAAATGGCAGTTCGCGAGGAACGCAAAGGGCGACATCAAATATATCGTATGCAACGCCGACGAGGGCGCGCCCGGTTCGTCAATGGACAGGAGCGTGCTGGAAGGGGACCCGCACGCCATCGTGGAAGGAATGATCATCGGATCATTCGCCATCGGCGCGCAGCAGGGGTATGTGTACGTTCGCAGCGAATATCCTCTGGCGATAACCATCCTTGAACACGCCATCGCCGAAGCGGAAAAATATGGGCTTCTGGGCGAAAATATTTTCGGCAGCGGGTGGTCGTTTAACCTCAGCGTCAGGCGCGGAGCGGGCGCCTATGTGTGCGGCGAGGAAACCGGGCTGATCGAATCGATCGAAGGCCACGCGGGCGAGCCGCGCGGACGGCCGCCGTTTCCGGTGACCGAAGGACTGTGGGGCAAGCCCACGGTCGTCAACAATGTGAAAACATGGGCAAGCGTGGCGCCCATACTTACCCGTGGCGCGGACTGGTACGCCGCCATGGGTACCAAAACGACCACGGGCACGACCGTGTTTTCGCTCGAAGGATCGGTAAAGAACGCGGGACTCGTGGAAGTGCCGTTCGGGATCACACTGCGCGATATGATTTACGAAATCGGCGGCGGCGTGCGTGGCGACAAGCCATGCAAGGCGGTGCAGACCGGCGGGCCGTCGGTGGGATGCATTCCGCCGACGATGCTCGACCTTGCCATCGATTCGATTGACGTGTCAGGAAAATCGGCGAACATGGGCACGGGCGGAATCATCGTCATGGACGACGATTCCTGCGTGGTTGACATGACTCGCTTTCTCCTGGGCTTTCTCGTCGACGAATCCTGCGGCCGCTGCTCGCCCTGCCGCGAAGGGACGAAACAGATGTACGGGCTTTTAAGCGGTATTTGCGCCGGTCAAGGCGCCCCTGACTCCATAAATAAGCTTGAACGCCTGGGCCGGGCCATGAACGCGACCGCGGTGTGCGGGCTCGGCAACACGGCCTCAGGACCGGTGACGAACGCGATACGGCATTTCCGGCAGGAACTCGAACAGCACATCAATGAAAAGAAATGCCCGGCCGGGGTATGCACAATGGATGGACATTGACATGGAAACATCAGCGACCAATAAAATTTCGGTGACGATCGACGGCAGGAAGGCCGATATGGCCCCCGGCACGACCATACTCAATGCCGCGCGCCAAATGGGCATCGCCATCCCGACGCTTTGCAATTACCGGGGCATCGAACCGCTGGGCGCCTGCCGGGTGTGCATCGTGGAAATCGAAACCCCGCGCGGGCCGAAACAGGTTGCTTCATGCAGTTATCCAGTTGAAAACAACATGCGGGTGAACACCGATACTCAGGACATCCGCGACAACCGGCGGACCATTTTAGAGCTGCTGCTTGCCCAGGCGCCGGGATCGAAAAAACTCGCCGATTTCGCGGCAAAATACGGCGTCACATCGACGCCTTTTAAAAAAACGCCCATTAACGCCTCGAATAGCTCCTGCATATTGTGCGGGCTATGCGTGCGCATTTGCAATGACTTGATGGGGCGCGGGGCCATCGGCATGTTCGGCCGCGGGGCAGGGCGTGAAGTGCGTCCGGCATACGGGGAATTGACCGATCAGTGCCAGGTCTGCGGCGCGTGCAGTTTTGTGTGCCCGACCGGCGCGATCGACCTGAAGCGGATTGCGACCCGCCCGGTCAAGCAGCATATCACGGCCTATAACCAATTCCTCGACGCACGGCCCAACATCGACATGGCGCACCCGCAGGCAACGCCGCGCGTTCCGGTCATCGACCGCGAGAACTGTTTACATTTCAAGACCGGTGAATGCGGCCTGTGCTCCAAAGTGTGCGGCGCGGGCGCCATCGATTATGACCAGGAGGCGGTAACCGTCGATCTTGACGTCGGGGCAGTATTGCTCACGCCGGGGTTCAGGGCGTTTGACCCCGTTCGGCGCATCGAGTTCGGGTCGGCCTTCGACAAAAACGTGCTTGCCAACACCCAGTTCGAGCGGCTCCTTTCAGCGGCAGGTCCTACCAGCGGCCACGTGCGCCGACCTTCGGACGGGGTCACGCCGAAGCATATCGCGTTTATCCAGTGCGTCGGGTCCCGCGATGCGATTTGCGACAATGATTACTGTTCCTCGGTATGCTGCATGGCCGCGACAAAGGAAGCCATCCTCGCCAAACAGCATGAGCCTGAAACCGAGGTCACTATTTATTACATGGACATGCGCGCCTACGGCAAGGACTTTGACCGGTATTTCAACCGGGCGCAGGAAATGGGCGTTTCGTACGTCAGGTGCAGGCCTTCGTCGGTGGAAGAAATTACCGAAAGCAAAAACATGCGCATTACCTACATCGACGACGCGAACAAGAGCATAACGCAGGAACATGACATGGTGGTGTTGTCGCTGGGGCTTGAGCCCAGCGCGAGCCTTAAGGAACAGGCGCAGCGGTTCGGCATCATGCTGAACCAATGGGGTTTTGCCTTGACCCATGAGCTTAATCCGCTGGAAACGTCACGCCCCGGGGTCTTTACGGGCGGCGTTCTCCAGGAACCCAAAGACATTCCCGACACCGTGATGCAGGCCAGCGCGGCCGCTTCCAAGGCAATGGGCCTGCTTGCGTCGGCGCGCGGCACTCGGGTCAAAACCAAAATTTATCCGCCGGAACGCGACATTTCCGACGAGCCGCCGCGCATCGGCGTGTTTATCTGTCATTGCGGCAGCAATATCGCCTCGGTTGTTGACGTTGAGGCAGTGGTCCAGCGCACCGCCAAGCTGCCGTATGTCGTGCTTGCCGAGCGCAATGTTTACACCTGCGCCGACGATACCCAGGACCAGATGAAAGAAAAAATCATCAAGCACCGTTTAAACCGGGTGATCGTCGCCTCGTGCACGCCGAGGACGCATGAAGCGATTTTCCGCGACACGCTCCGTGACGCGGGACTCAACCCGTATCTCCTCGAAATGGCCAATATCCGGGACCAGTGCTCGTGGGTGCATTCGGGGGAGCCCGACAAGGCCACGGAAAAAGCAAAGGACCTGGTTCGCATGACCGTTGGACGCGTCAAAGGCCTCAAGCCGCTTACTGAAGGTACGGTTCAGGTCAAAAACAGCGCCCTGGTCATCGGGGGCGGAATCGGCGGCATGACCGCCGCCTACGCCATTGCCGAAGAGGGATATCCGGTGCATCTCGTGGAAAAGGAAAATAAGCTCGGCGGCATGGCGCGCGATGTCTACACCACGCTTGACGGAGGAAATGTCCATGCATTCCTTGATGGGCTGATCGAACGAGTCACTTCACATCCGCGCATTACCGTGCACCTCGGATCGAACATGGCGAAGGTCGACGGGCATGTTGGCGATTTCGCGTCACAAATTGTCAAGAATGAAACGAAAACTGAAATAGAACACGGCGTGGTCGTCCTTGCCACTGGTGCCACGGAGCTCAAGCCGCATTCATACGGATACGGCGCGAGCGACAAAGTCATGACGCAGCTCGAACTTTCCGGCCGCCTGGCACGCAAGGAAATTAATCTTCCTGAAAAATCAAGCATCGTCATGATCCAGTGTGTGGAGCAGCGCACCGCCGACCGCCTGTATTGCAGCAGGGTCTGCTGCACGACCGCGGTAAAGAACGCATTGCTCCTGCGTGCGCACTATCCCAAGGCGCGGATCGTGGTTTTATACCGCGAAATGCGGACCTATGGTTTTCGCGAAGCGGCCTATAAGGAAGCACGCGACAAGGGCGTTTTGTTTGTCCGCTATGATGTTGACAGGCCACCGGTTGTTTCCGAAGGCGGGGCGCTCACGGTAAATACGTTTGACAAAGTACTTGGCCGTGAATTGACCATGAAACCCGATCTGCTCGTTCTGGCCTCGCCGATCGTGGCGCGCGACGACCGCCAGAAGCTTTCGGAGCTTCTGCGCGTTCCGCTCAACGCCGACGGGTTCTTTTTAGAGGCGCACGTAAAGCTGCGGCCCGTTGATTTCGCGAGCGAGGGCCTTTTCCTGTGCGGAACGGCGCATGCGCCGAAATTCATCAGCGAAACCATATCGCAGGCCAATGCCGTTGCCGCCCGCGCCGCGTCGATATTGTCACGCAAGTTAATGCCCGTGGGCGCCCAGACCGCCTGGGTCGACCCGAACAAGTGCATTGCCTGCATGACCTGCGTGCATGTCTGCCCCTATTTGGCGCCGCAGATCGGCAAAGACAACAAGGCCGAGGTGCAGGGCGCGGTGTGCATGGGCTGCGGCAGTTGCACGTCGTCGTGCCCGGCCAAGGCCATAACGCTGCATCATTATCTTGACATACAAATACTCGGGGCGATCAACAGTTTGCTGGGAGAGGTTTACGAAGAAAAACCGCTGGAGGCGACGTATCTTGAAACGGTCGGGGTCGCGCAGCCGCGAATAAATATAAAATAATTGTAAGGGTAACCCTTGCGGTTACCCCAAGGAGCAGAGGCAAGGCCTGCCCCGACATAGTGAAACAAATATGGATAACAAACCGATAATTCTCGCATTCTGCTGCCACTACTGCGCGTACGCCGCGGCCGACATGGCGGGCTCAATGCGTTTGCAGTATCCGGCCAACGTCCGTGTCCTGCGGTTTCCGTGCACGGGCAAAATAGAGGAAAACTATTTGCTCGCGGCATTCGAACAGGGCGTTGACGGCGTGATAGTGGCCGGGTGCCTTGAAGGCGGCTGCCATTTTCTCGAAGGGAATTTAAGGGCGCGCAAAAGGGTCGGCCGGGCCAAGCAGTTTCTCGGCGAAGCCGGGCTGGAACCGCAGCGGCTGGAAATGTTCAATCTCTCCTCGGCCGAGGGGCCTCGTTTCGCGGAGATCGTGCGGGAAATGAGCGATCGTATCGCCCCGCTCGGTCCGAGTCCGCTGCGTAAAAACCTATCGGCAATGGACGCGGGAATCGCCGCTTTAGAAAAACAAACAGAACTGGCTATCCAAGGAGGTAGGAAATGATCGTTGCAGACCGTAAAAAAATTCCTGAAATCCGCGATATGATCAAAGGCCATGACCGGGTTTTGCTTGTCGGGTGCGGCACCTGCGTCACCGTGTGCCTTGCCGGCGGCGAGCGTGAAACGGGCCTTATCGGTTCCGCTTTGCGCATGTCCCTGAAACTGATCGGACGGGAAGCGGTTACGGTTCACGAATGCACTATCGAACGCCAATGCGAAGACGCATTCATCGACGTACTTGCACAAAGGGTAGGTGAATACGATGCAATTTGTTCCCTTGGCTGCGGGGCGGGCGTGCAGGCCCTGGCCGAGCGTTTTCCCGGAAAAGCCGTGTACCCAGGCTTGAACACGCAATTCATCGGCATTCTTGAGTCGCAGGGCGTGTGGGCTGAAAAATGCGCCGCATGCGGGAATTGCAAACTCGGGCAGTATTTTGGAATATGCCCGATCACCCGGTGCGCCAAGCGCCAGCTTAACGGGCCATGCGGCGGCTCGCGCGGCGGCAAATGCGAAGTAAGCGATTCAACCGATTGCGCATGGCAGCTCATTTACGACCGTGCAAAATCATTAAATAAGGTGCAGGTACTGGATTCGTTAATGCCCGCGCAGGACTGGTCGACGTCGAATGACGGCGGCGCCAGAAAAGTGGTGCGCGAAGACCAGTGCATCGCGGGAATGGGGCCGAAAGCATGACTAAAATCAGTCCAGACACAATCGTAATGGAAGATCTCGATCCCGGTTTTCGCGATGAAGTGGCTTTGATGCCGGGCGGGAGCAATATAAAGAAATGCTATGCCTGCGGCACCTGCGCGGCGGGATGTCCGGTCACCAGTATCGACGAGGACTACAATTGCCGGACGATCATCCGCAAGGTCCTTTACGGTATGCGCGAGGAAGTTTTAAGATCCCCCGCGATCTGGCTGTGCGTGATGTGCTACCGGTGTTATGCGCGCTGCCCGCAGCAGGTGAATTTTACCGATATCATGCGCGCCCTGCGGCACCTTGCCGTCAGGGACGGTTTCGCCCCCGCGCACATGCTCGCCAAAGAGGACGAGTTCGATAGAAAAGCGCAGATGGTAAGGCGCGATCTTGTCAAGGCGGCGGTAAATGGGAAAAACCCCGTGAAAAAGGCCGTCGTTTCGAAAACAAAGAAAAGCAAAGCATAAGGCCGGATACAATGCACAAGAAAGCAATGGTAATAGGCGCGGGCGTTGCCGGAATTCAGGCGGCATTGGACCTTGCCGATATGGGCGTGGAAACCTATCTGGTCGAAAGCGGCCCGTCCATCGGCGGCAGGATGTCGCAGCTTGACAAGACATTTCCCACCAACGACTGCGCAATGTGCATACTCTCGCCCAAACTCGTCCAGGCCGGTTCCCACCCTTACATACATATAATCACCATGGGCGAAGTGATCGGTATAAAAGGAAAAGCGCCGGAACTGACGGTTAAGGTGCTGAAGCGGCCCCGATATGTAAGCGAAAGCGCATGCACGGGCTGCGGCATCTGCGTGACGAAATGCCCGACAAAAGTCTCCGATCCTTACAATAAAGGGCTGAGCCTGACCAAGGCAATACGCATCCCGTTTCCCCAGGCGGTGCCCGCGATCGCCGTCATCGACGCGCTTCAGTGCCTCTATTTACAAAAAGGTAAATGCCGGATCTGCGAAAAAACGTGCGGTACGCATGCCATAGATTTCAATCAAAAAGAAGAAGTTACCGAAATCGAAGTCGGCTCGGTCATTCTTGCCAGCGGGACAGCCGAATTCGACGCGAAACTCAAGGGCGAATACGGCTACGGAGTTTTTCCGAACGTGCTCACGAGCATCGAATACGAAAGGATTCTCAGCGCCTCCGGCCCGACCGGCGGGCATATCAGCAGGCCATCCGACCATGCGGAGCCTAAGAAAATTGCGATACTTCAGTGTGTTGGTTCGCGTGACATCCAGGCGGGAAGCGAGCACTGCTCGGCCATTTGCTGCATGCAGGCCGCCAAGGACGCGATCATCACGCAAGAACATCTGCCCAAAGCCAAAACCACCATTTTTTACATGGACATCAGGGCGTACGGCAAGGGTTTCGACAATTTTATCGATAAGGCCAGAGACCGGCACGATACAACGTTTATCAACGGTCGCATCGCGTCGGTGGAAAGCGACCCGAAAACAAACGACCTTTTCATACGGTATATCACCCAGGACGGTAAAATAATCGACGACACGTTCGACCTGTTGGTCCTGTCGGTCGGCCTGCGGCCGTCGGCTTCGTCAATGGACACGGCGCGGCGCCTGGACGTGGGACTTGACAAATCGGGTTTTGTCAGCGTAAACACGCTGGAGCCCGTTACCACGAACCAGGCCGGTATTTTTGCCTGCGGAAGCGTTTCCGGACCCAAAGACATTCCCGAATCGGTCATGGAGGCGAGCGGAGCGGCGTCGGCCGCGGCCTCGACAATGGGAAAATTCCCGGTCAGGAAAATAACCGTTGACATTCCGGAGCAGCTCGACCTTCGCGGAGAGCCGCCCCGTATTGGCGTCTACGTCTGCCGCTGCGGCATCAACATCGCTTCGGTCGTCGACGTGCCGTCGGTGGTAGAGTACGTGAAGAAACTGCCGGGCGTGAAATTCGCCGGCGAACTCATGTTTTCATGCGCGCAGGATTCCCAGAAAGCAATTCGTGCCGCGATCGCCGAACATAAGCTCAACCGCCTTGTGGTGGCTGCCTGTACGCCCAGGACCCACGAACCGCTTTTTCAAAAGACATTAGAACAAGCGGGCATAAACCCGTACATGTTCGAATTCGCCAATATCCGGGAGCATTGCTCGTGGGTGCACCAGAAGGAGCCTGAAAAGGCCACGCAAAAAGCCCGCGACCTCGTGCGCGCGGCAGTCGCAAAGGTAAAGCTTGCGCAGCCGCTGTATAAAAAAAGCATGGGCGTCAACAAGTCCGCCCTGGTCATCGGCGGGGGCCTGGCGGGCATGACGGCCGCCATCGACCTCGCGCAGCAGGACTATCCCGTGACGCTGGTCGAAAAGGAACAATCGCTCGGCGGTAATCTGTTGCACGTGCACAGCACGCTTTCCGGCGATGAAACCGCCCCGAAACTCGCCTCGATGATCGAAACAATCCGTAAGCATCCGAAAATAAAAACATATCTTAATGCCAAAATCTCGGATGTTTCGGGGTATGTGGGGAATTTCACGACGCACATTGAAGGGCTTGAAGCGGGAATTGACCATGGCGTGGTGATCGTTGCCACGGGCGCGCAGCAGCGCCAGCCGGAGGAATATCGTTTCGGCAAAGACAAGCGCGTGGTTACCCAGCGCGATTTTGAGGAAATGTTATATGTCAAGGACGATACTGCATTTTCGTCTTCGCTTGCTTCCCTGAAATCAGTCGTCATGATACAATGCGTGGGCTCGCGCGAGCAACCGCGCGACTATTGCAGCCGGGTATGCTGTTCGAACGCCATCAAGAACGCCATCCGGTTAAAAGAAATCAATCCTAAAATTGCGGTTTATGTGCTTTTCCGGGATATTAGAAGCTACGGCCTTCGGGAAAAATATTACCGGATGGCGCGGGAAAAAGGCGTGATTTTTGTCCGATACGATAAAAACAGTAAGCCCGAAGTTTCCAGTAAAGGGAAAGACCTTGTTGTGTCCGTACGCGACGAAGTGCTGGGGAAAAAGGTTTCGCTTAAGCCCGACCTGCTCGTGCTCAGCACGGGGATCGTGGCCAATCCCGACAATAAAACTTTGTCGCAGTTCCTTAAAGTCCCGCTGGAATCGAGCGGGTTTTTCCTCGAAGCGCATGTAAAGCTTCGGCCTGTTGATTTCGCGACCGACGGCGTTTTCGTGTGCGGCCTTGCCCATTACCCGAAAGACATCGGCGAAACGATTGCCCAGGCTCGTGCGGCAGCGGGACGCGCGGCAACGATATTGTCAAGGGACATGCTGGAATCCGAAGGAAAAATATCCTGCGTCCGCGCGGAGATGTGCAGCGGCTGCGGAACATGTGTCGCGGTGTGCGCGTATAACGCGATCGAGCTCGATCCCGTTAAAAACGTCGCGGTGATCAACGAAACGCTGTGCAAGGGGTGCGGGGCGTGCGCCGCGTCGTGCAGGGCGAACGCGATCGATTTGAACGGGTTCAGGAACGAACAGATATTGAGCGTTCTGAATACGATGTAGAAATTTACGCCCCTTAAATTCCCCCGAAGTGGGAACCTCAACCCGCTCTTCGAGCACCCTTCTCCTTAGTAAGGAGAAGGGCAGGGGATGAGGTAAAAGTTTTGATTAAGAATTCAAGGAGATTTTCATTGGCTAAAGCGGACACTACAAAAGAACCGACCATCGTGGCGTTCCTGTGCAACTGGTGTTCATACGCCGGGGCGGACCTTGCGGGCGTCAGCAGAATGCAGTATCCCGCGAACGTTCGGATAGTGCGCGTGCCGTGTTCGGGCCGGGTCGATCCGCTCTATATATTCAAGGCGCTTCAGGAAGGCGCGGACGGGGTTCTGGTTTCGGGCTGTCATCCGGGAGATTGCCATTATATCAGCGGCAATCTTGTCGCGCGGCGTAAATTCGCCATGCTGAAAAGTTTTCTGGGTTATCTTGGAATAGAACCTGAGCGCGTCCAATTTTCATGGGTCTCGGCGTCCGAGGGCGGCAGGTTCGCGGCGCTCATCGAGAAGGTAGTCGCCGACGTGAAGAAACTGAAAACGAAACGCAAGATTGTTAGTTACGCTTAGCTTTTGGACGACAATTTTTTGTCGTTTGAAAGGTTAGCGTAACTTACCTGCACTTAAGCAGGTCAAGGAAGAAATAGCGGCGTAATATCATGCAAACTGTAGAAAAAAAGATGCGGGAAGCGGTGAAGGGCCTTTTTAAAGACAAGAAGGTTGATATCGTCATCGGTTTTCAAAATGGTTCGCTTCCCAAAACCGTTCGTCCGTATTTTGCGCGTTCCCAGGAGGAAATTGAGAACCTGGTTTGGAACGAATACTGCACGTCAAATC
>JBAVGL010000265.1:0-10324 GCA_049684795.1 Chitinivibrionales bacterium
GCAGAAAGCGGTATTTTATAATAGTTATTGAAATAGTTTTAATTCTGATTTATTATAAGATTAGCGAGCAACTAAAAATGAAATAAGAATTTACTACATGGAAGGAGAATATATGAACGAAAAATCTCTAAGAAGGTTATTTTTGACCACTATAGTTGTTTTAAACAAATGGAGTAATTTGAGCCGGTATTTAAAAAAGTCTATGGAGGTGTCTGTTATTTTTAATGGAATAAAACTTCAAGTCGTCATTTTTGTTTTGCTTTTTGTAGGCGCCGGCTATTGTGACTCTCAAAATTGCCATGTGTATAATACACAAACGATACCATGGAATAAAGGCCTTGAAGTCATCGCGACTGTGGTAATAGACAGCATTGTAAACAACAAGATTACTTTCTCAGTGCTTTCCATCTCCCAAATTGATACTTCAATTTATTATTCAACTCCAATACCCAATCCTTTTGATACTAATTCACACGTAATAAGCTACGACACCTCCGGATTTCCACGACATCACATCGATAGCTTAATCACCATAAACAGTTTATATAATCCATCTATCGGCCAACAATTTAATAATGTCTTTATTCTTCAAATCTCTGCTCAAAACGGAAACCAATATTGGTGGATTTCAGAAACAAAAGATTGCTTTTTAACTGAAATACCTTCTAATTTTTCTTTGAACAATGCAATATCCTATTTAAATACATTCATAAACCAAACCAGTATCCTTAAAGGGAATTCACCACCTAAAAACGGAATACTAAAATTAGGCCCAATATTCCGTGATGTAGAAGCAGGAGACCCATCTTGGAAACTATCCGCTTACAATGACTCTTCATACTGGTACTTTAATCAATATGCCGGATATGGCGATTGTCCTTTGGGTTGTACTGAAGGTTTTAATAACTTCTATAGAGTCTCGAAGGACGGAACTGTTAAACTTGATTCTATTCAATGTATTCCGCCGGCATATTGCATTGAAAATATAATCATTACCAATAAGTCAATAGATCGTATAAATAATAATATTGGCTTCGGAAGTAGTAAAATTTATTCAATTTCAGGAAGATATATTGCAAAAATTCCTTCCGATCAGATGTTAAATTTCAATTCTTGCATGATAAAACTAGGATTAAAACAAGGTGTATATTTGGTAAAAAACGAAAATGGTGGAGTGATAAGATTAATACGCTTTGAAAAAAATAGATAAATGCAGAAACCAGGTAAATATAAAATCACTAACAAGAGTTTTTGCACAAAATAATCACCCCAGGGTATCGGCCATCTGCGCTTCCGCCGACTTCTTGAGGTTGTAATAGCTCTTGAGCACCCGCCTGTAATATTCCATCGAAAGCGGCTGTTTTCCCGAAAGATAATCCCTGACGACGCCCGGGCCCTGGTTATACGCCAGGAGCCCGAGTTTGAAGCTTTTAAAGGAGCTTATGAGTTTTGTCAAGTAAGCCACGCCGACAGCCATGTTGATTTCGGGCCTGAAAAGGTCCTTGTCGCTTGCGATGACGATGCCGAGATAACCGGCAATCTCCCGCGCGGTCTCGGGCTTGACTTGCATGAGCCCAAGGGCCCCGCTGAGCTGAAAATTCCTGTACCTGCCGAGCGCGAGAGGTTGGAAAACGCTTTCCACCTGCATGACCGCCAGCACCAGGAACGGATCGTATCCGTAGGTTGTACTGTTGTTGTAAACCAGGTCGACAAGCTGATAGTAAGTTGCCGCGGAAATCGAACTGCCCAGGACGTTTTTAAGAGCCGCGCCTATTTTTTCCTCGGCGCTGAGCTTGACGAGCAAACCGTCCATCGTTATTTTTTCCGTTCTCAACGCCGCAATTTTCCCGTTATTATGAAGGATCAGCGATTCATTGAAAAGAATGAGGAAGCTCATCGCAAAAAGCAGGAAAAGGATTATTCCGACGCTGATGAGGCTTACATATTCCGAAAACCAAATTTTGTTCCCATGAAAAAGGACCCCGATCCGGAGCGCATGCGGATTATCAAACTTATTTGCGTTCATGCGCTTCGGCGGTGTCTTTAAGGATGCCGAGCTGCTCAAGCGGCCGTATTCGTTCCCGCAAACGTACTATTTCCACGCTCGCCTGTTGCTTCCAGTGGGAAAGGTTATAAACTTCCGCTTCCTGCCGGCGGATGCGCTGGTTCTGGAGCAGAATAATGACCACAAGCGACAAAAACCAGCCCCCCAGCGAAACGAGAAGGATAAACGCGACCGGCCTTGACATGCGCACACCGGTCTTCTTGGACAAAACGCTCCTGCGGCGCCTGAGGATGCCGAAGAAGCCGCCGGTGCGCATGGCCGTCGCGTCGGGATAAATGCTGAAAAGGTTCCGGTAGGCGGAAAAGGCCTTCGTGACGGCCTCGTTCTTAAAAATGAATTTAATGTCCCCGCCCTTTCCCTTGATTAGATTGACAAGTGTTAAAAACATCGGCGCGACCGAATCGGCGATGTCGGATACGTTTTCCATGTCGATGACAATCCGCCGGTTGCCGTCGTCGATGAGGCCGGTTATTTTTTCTTTAATATTGGGGACCTGTTCATTATGAAACGGTCCGCTGAGCAAAACCCATATTGAATCGCTTCGGCTTACGATGGTGATGTCCAACGCGTCAGATTTCATCATCGTTCTTCTTTTGCGCCCGAAGTTTTTTAAGGACGATGTTTCCCATGAGCGACCAGGCCTTGCTTCCTTCGATGGTAACGGGCGTGTTTATGACCATGGTCACCGCATGGGAACCGTCACGCGATCCCGTCGGCGGCGCGACGGGAAAACACCATACATCGACCGGCTTTTGGAGGCTGAAACTCAGCCGGATGCCGCCGTGCAGGTCGTCAAGGGTCCATTCGGTGATCCCAAGCATGGAAAACGGTCGTTTATCGAAATCTCCGTAAACATTTTTTCCCTGCGATATACGCGCCTTTTCGCTTCCGATCCCCGGAAGCGAAAAGGTCATTTCCAAGGCAAACTTAAACGCGTATGACGTGAGGGAATGGTTTGAAAACTGATAAACAAACGAAATAACGGGATAATCCTTTTCCAGTCCGAATACTTTTTCCATATTGAGGGGGCAGTTTTTCTCGCCCTGCATAAGTGATCCGTTCCGGTTAAGAGCGGCTTTTATGCCCGTAAGCGTTTTTTTGACCTTATAAGTAAAGTCTCCTGAAAAAAAATCGCCAAGTTCTGGAAAAGGGTTACATAAGAACTCATTAATTCCAGCCTCAATGGGCATGCAATGGTCGATAAAAGCCGTCCTTGATTGGGGCGGCTCTATTATCATGGGAAGAAGGTGACCGGAAGGGCCCAGCGCGCTGCACACGTTGCTGTTCCTGCTTTTGAAATCCATTTCGAAAACCTGACCGCCGTTTTTATAATCGATGGAAAGCGCGAGATTTTTGTTGGACATGATGATTGTCTTGTTGCCGTTTCTTAAAAAATCAATAATGCGTATCTGGCCGCCCTTTATTTCATCCTTCTCGTCGAGCGCCTGCTCGATCCCGATCATTTTCTCGAAACACCATTTCCGGTCGTTAAACAGCATGAACCCGCTTGATAGAGATGGTACAAACCGGTTGACGTCCTGGACGAAAAAGAGCGTCTTTTTCATCGGTTCGTAGTATTTGGTTTCTTTACGCGCGGCAATATTTTCGGCGATGTCCATCATTTTGCGCTGAATGATGCCCGCCTGGTCGTAGATGTGGAATTCGTTCAGAAAATACGGGCGGGCTTCGGCATCGTTCCTTTCCAGCACAATGCTGGAGGGAAGGTAATGAAGTCCGAGGTTGAAATTCGTCGAGAAAAACTCCGTGCAGCGTACGGACTGATACGATAAGAGCATCCTGTCGAGGGTATGTATTGCCGTTTGCAAGGCCTTCGGGGCCGCGTCTCCGGAATCCGAAAGCGGATAGAGGAATTCAACGCACATTAATTTGGCCGCGGAGGCGTTCTGTCGGTCTTCACTGAAAAACCCGTCTAATCCGTTGAGCATCTTTTCCGCTTCGGAGGGACGCACGACATGGGCCGGGAAAAACGCTATTGAAGAACCCATGTGTTCGGTGATCCAATAGCCGTAATACTGCCGGTACTTCGGGGGAAGCAGGGCCCTGGACACGACACAATAGAGGACCCCCGCGTCCCGAAGAATGTCGATGACCGACGGTTCCCAGTTCGAAAAGCCAGGCACGAACCCGCAGGGTTTGGTCCCGGTAAACTCGGTAAACGTATTCATTCCATATTTGAGGTTTTCGCTTAGGAGCCATGGAGGGGAATAGCTGAGGAACGGCTCGGTGTATCCCGTATAGAGCCATTCGATCAAGCCGCGCTTGTGCAGTTCCCGCAGCTGCAGGAGAAGAAGCGGGTCCATAAGTTCCAAAAAATATCCTGGAATGACCAGATTGAACCGTATGTTCTGGAACGAATTGCCTAAATCGATAAGGGCCCTGCAAAAATCATTCAGGCGCTCGATGAGGGCGCTTTTAGGGAGCAGACGGTCCTTAAAAGGGTGGACGAACAGTGCGATTGCATGACGTTTCATAGAAAGGTAAGTATACCACTGTTTAACAAACATAACAATGAGCGTTGCAGTAAAAAAAATAGTTTTAGGTAATTTTCCATTTGTCAAAAATATGGCTTTATTGTATACTATTCCGTATGCGTTCAGAGATCCTGCCCGGCCAGAGCTATCCGCTTGGCGCGACCGTTAACGGCGACGGCGTCAATTTTTGCGTCTTTTCACAGCATTGCACCGGTTTGGAGCTTCTGTTGTTTGACGACGTAAACGACCCGCGGCCGTCACGGGTGCTGACGTTTGACCCCGCGATACACAAAACTTTTTATTATTGGCACATGTTCGTGCCCGGCCTTGCTTCCGGCCAATTGTACGGGTATCGCGCGCGCGGGCCTTTTGAACCGCACAATGGCCTTCGCTACGACGGGACAAAGGTCCTGCTCGATCCGTATGTAAAGGCCGTCGCGAAATGTCCCGCGTATGACCGCGCGGCCGCCATCGCGCCCGGCGACAACTGCGCCAGGGCTTTTAAAGGGCTGGTCGTGGACACTAGCTCTTATGACTGGGAAGATGACACATCATTACGCATACCGTATTCCAGGACCGTGATTTACGAAATGCACGTGGCCGGTTTCACCCGGCATCTGTCCTCGGGGGTGGCCGCGGCGAAGCGCGGAACCTATGACGGCCTGGTCGAGAAAATCCCGTATCTTAAATCCCTGGGAATTACCGCCGTTGAATTGCTGCCAATCCAGCAGTTTGACGAACAAGACGCGCCCGAATCATTAAAAAATTACTGGGGATACAGTCCGCTCGCTTTTTTCGCGCCCCACAACGGATACGGCTGCCGAAGCTCGCCGCTTGGCGTCATCGACGAATTCCGCGATATGGTCAAGGCCCTGCACAAAGCCGGCATCGAGGTCATTCTGGACGTGGTTTTCAATCATACGACCGAGGGCGACCATCGCGGTCCCACGCTCTCGCTAAAAGGCTTTGAAAACCCGGCATATTACATACTCGAACAAAATCCCGCTTTATACGCGAACTTCAGCGGTTGCGGCAATACGATAAATTCAAATTATTCAATCGTCAGGAGACTGATTATCGATTGTCTCTGTTACTGGGTCACCGAAATGCATGTTGACGGTTTTCGCTTTGACCTTGCATCAGTCATGGCGCGGGGCGAGTCCGGGCAACTGATGGCAAACCCTCCCGTTATCTGGTCCATCGATTCCGATCCAATACTGGCGGGGACAAAAATCATCGCGGAAGCATGGGACGCCGCGGGCCTGTATCAGGTGGGCTCGTTCATCGGCGACCGTTTCAGCGAATGGAACGGCCAGTTCCGCGACGATGTGCGGCGTTTTATCCGCGGCGACAACCAGACGGTGACAAAACTAGCCTCCCGGATCATGGGAAGCCCCGACATTTACGTAAAATCAGGCCATGGACCCAACCGCAGCATCAATTTCATCACGTGCCACGACGGTTTTACGCTCAATGATCTTGTTTCTTACAATACAAAGCACAACGAGGCCAACAAGCAGAATAATGCCGACGGCGCAGGAGAAAATTTCAGCTGGAACTGCGGCGCGGAAGGCCCGCTCACCGGCGTGCCTGGCGCGGATGAAGCAATAGAACGGCTTCGTTTGCGCCAGATAAAAAACTTTTATCTCATCCTTCTGGCGTCGCAAGGCACGCCGATGCTGCTCATGGGCGACGAAGTTCGGCGCACGCAGGCGGGCAACAACAATGCGTATTGTCAAGACGACCCGCTAAGCTGGTTCAACTGGGGCGACGTGAAAAAAAACGGCGGCCTGTTGCTCTTTGTCAAAAAACTGGTCCATTTTACGCAGCGAGAGACTATTTTCCAGCAGGAGCGCTTATTAAGCACGCGCGAAGCGGGAACGCAGCCCTCTATAGAATGGCATGGGGTGACGCAGGGCAGGCCGGATTGGAAGGAAGATTCACACAGCATTGCTTTTTCACTGTGCAGCCCCGAAGAAGACAAACGCTTTTTTGTGGCGCTTAACGCCTATCGCGAGCCGCTATCCTTTGAACTTCCAAGACCCGCGTCGGGGGGAAAACTCTGGCGCCGGATTGTAGACACGTCATTGCCGTCCCCCGATGATTTCCTCGATATCCAATCCGCCACAGCGATCGAAGACCCAAACTATCATCTGGAATCGCGATCGGCAGCATTATTACTTGAATTGTAAAGGAGCACAAACCATATTTTCACGAGCAAAGTAAACACATTCGTCATATGAAAGTATGCTTGAATGGCAAAAAAGCTGCGTCCAAAAAACAAACCGGTAAAATCAAAGCGCAAAAAACCCGTTCTGAGTGTTATTTCTTTGTCAAGGTCTCGAAAACCCCAAAAAAAGACCTCTCCCCAAAAAAGCAATAAAAAACCGGTAAAAAAGAAGCCTGTCAAAAAACTAAAACCTTTGCCCGTTCAAAAAAAGTCCGAAGCCCCATTTATTGACAGTGAAAAATTGCCGGACAGCTATAATTCCACCGATGTGACGCTTATGGTACGGGACCCCTATTGGATCCATGCCTTCTGGGAGACCGCTCCATCCTCAGTGCGGGAGGTGCAAAAAAAAATCGGCGCTCCTTTCAAAAAATCAGTATATACGCTGAGGATCCATGACATTACCATCGGTCATTCCAATGAAGAAAATTCCCGGGCAAGCTTCGATATCGACGTTGATCCGAAAGCCCGGAACTGGTATATAAACCTCTGGCGCGACAATGTCACCTATTTCGCGGATTTCGGCGTTCGCACGCCCAAAGGAGCGTTTTATCCCCTGGCCCGATCAAACACCGTGACGACGCCGCGCGCAACCATGTCGGAAATGCCGGATGTCACATGGATGAAGGTCGAGGGAAAGGGCACTTATTCGTATGTCAATTATCCGGCGGCGCGGCCGGAAATGTTCGGGCAGACCGCCTCGGGACGTAAAACATTTGCCGGTGATAAGCCGACCGTTCCAGTCACGGACTCTCCAACGGAAAAAACTCGAAACGCCTCTTTGTCACAAATGGATTCGTCGCTCACGTTGTTAAAACCGGATTCCGTTTCTGCGGAGGAACTTCCGCTAGCGGATTTTGCCGGCTTGTTGGCTCCGGAACCTTCCGCGCCCAAGGTTTTGGGGGGAAGCAGCGCATATATGGGCGGAGCGAGCGAACAGCTCCAATCTCAAAGGGATTTTTTCCTTGACCTTAATACCGAGCTTGTCGTGTACGGGCGTACCGAGCCCGGCGCGGCCGTCTGGATGGGAACTCAAAAGATATCCGTTGGGAACGACGGGGGGTTTTCACTTCGCTTGGCTCTTCCCGAAGGCACGATACCGCTTGATTTTACCGCGCAGTCACGTGACAAATCAAGGACCAGGACCGTCATCACCGCGGTGCGCCGTACTCCAACCGGTTATTGGTAGCGCCCGACCATGGCCAAAGGTTACCTGTGTCTGTTCCTCCACGCGCATTTGCCTTTTGTCAGGCACCCGGAACAGGAACATTTTTTGGAGGAGAACTGGCTCTACGAGGCCATTACCGAGACGTATGTCCCGCTTTTAAACGTGTTCGAGCGCCTCGAAAACGACCGCGTCCCATTTCGCCTGACAATGTCCCTGACCCCGTCGCTGGTTTCCATGCTCAAAGACAGGCTTCTGCAGGACCGTTACGTCCGCTACCTCGACAGGCTCATCGAACTTTCGGAAAAGGAAATCATTCGGACGCGCTTCCAGCCAAAATACCGCGGTCTCGCGCACATGTATAATAATGCGCTTGTGGAAACAAAAAAAATATTCATTGACAAATATAAAAATGACCTCGTTGCCGCATTTAAGCATTTCCAGGACAAGGGCCGAATCGAGATCGTTGCCTCTTGCGCCACGCACGGTTTTCTCCCGAACATCGGCATAAACCCGGCTTCGGCAAAGGCGCAGATACGCATCGGCGTGGATTATTACAAAAAAATATTCGGCAGGAAGCCCTTGGGTTTCTGGCTGCCCGAATGCGGGTACTATCCTGAAGTTGACGAAATGTTAAAAGAAGCGGGGGTCCGTTATTTTTTCGTCGATTCGCACGGCATCCTCAATGCCGATCCCAGACCGGAATACGGCGTATATGCCCCCGTTTATTGCCCAACGGGCATCGCCGCTTTCGGCAGGGACCCGGAATCATCGAAGCAGGTGTGGAGCGCAAAAGAAGGGTATCCGGGCGATCCGGATTATCGCGAATATTACCGCGACATCGGCTTTGAACTTGATTACGATTACATTAAACCGTATATCCACAAAGACGGGTTCAGGATAAATACCGGACTTAAATACTGGCGCATCACCGGCAACACGGAGCGCAAGGAGCCCTACCGGCCCGACCGGGCGCGGGACAAGGCCGCTTTGCATGCAGGCAATTTCATCCAGAACCGGCGCAAGCAGATCGACCGCCTGTGCGCAACCATGGACAGGAAGCCGATCATCGTGGCGCCGTATGACGCCGAGCTTTTCGGCCACTGGTGGTACGAGGGACCGCAATGGATCGAATTTCTTGTCAGGAAAATCGCGGCGGGCAAGGACGAAATCACGCTCGTTTCCCCGTCGGATTATCTGGCCAAGCATCCCGTCAATCAACGCTGCAGGCCATCGCTGTCAAGCTGGGGTTTTAAAGGGTACTGCGAACACTGGCTCGACGGCTCAAACGACTGGCTGTACCGCCACCTTCATCACGCGGCCGCGAAAATGGTTGAATTGGCCGTGGCTAACGCGACCCTGCTCAAAAAAAATATTTTCCGAGGCCCTCGAAGCCTTGTTGCCCGCGCGCTCCACCAGGCTGCGCGCGAACTTCTGCTGGCAGAATCGAGCGATTGGCCGTTCATCCTGAAAACAGGCACCATGGTACCCTATGCGAAAAAACGGATCGCAACGCATATCGGAAGGTTTACAAAACTCTACGATGTCATCAAGAACGAAGCGATTGACGAGTCCTGGCTCGGAGAAGTCGAGCGGAGGGACACTATTTTCGCCGATATGCCCTGCGCACGGTATTATGTGCCGGGGGAAAAGAAGAAGCCCAAAGGCGGAAGGATGAATAAAGAAAGAAAACAAATCTTAAGAAAACGTAACGCAGCGCTCGGAAAAAAAGCCCCCAAGGGTGCTTCCAGGAAAGCCACGGCCTAAAAAACCAGTATTCCCATGGATGAAAAACCAAGAATCAATTGCATGCAGTGCAAACACTATGTTGTCACCTGGGACCCGCATTTTCCGAAGGGGTGCAGGCTTTTCAGGTTTAAATCGAGAGTATCGCCTTCACAAACAGTCTATGAGGCCACGGGCGCGCGCTGCGAGCATTATTGCAGGAAGACGCCCGCTAAACCGCAACGATAGCTGCTCACTCCACGAACTTCATCCTGATTTTCAGCACTTCCGAAATTGAATTCGTCCGGACGGGCGGCCCCCACGTGCCTGCTCCGCACGAAACGACGACCTGCGTTTCCCCTTTTTTTAAATAACCCCAGCTTGTTTCGTAAATCCAGCGATAGAGCAGGTTCAAGGGAAAAAGCTGGCCGTGATGGGTATGGCCCGAAAACTGAATGTCGACCTTGTTTTTTTCCGCTTCTTCAAGATGAAAAGGCTGGTGGTCCATGAGAATGCAGGGAAGACTGCGGTCCGTGGATTCCATAAGCTCCTGGAGCGGTTTTCTTCCACCTCCCATCCGAATCGCGGTACGATCTTTTCTGCCCACGAGATCAAACGCCCCGTTTATTCTTACACTACTGTCTTGC
>JBAVGL010000266.1:0-3493 GCA_049684795.1 Chitinivibrionales bacterium
ACCGTGGCCTTGGGTTCCACAAGCCTGGTTCTTTCACCCACACCGAATAATCTCAAAAAGACCATCGATAATGTTGCCGCGCTGGTTCGTCCCCGCAGCTCGTTAAGCGTTAATGTGCCGGAAGACATCACGGTCCTGGTCGATATCGACTATTTTGAAAGGGTGCTTTGGAACCTTATCAAGAATGCGGATGAGGCGACGTACGGAAGAGATAAAAGGAACATTGAAATAGTGGCCGTATGCGAAGGCAAAATGGCCTCCATGACCATTCGTGATAACGGCCCCGGCTTTTCCAAGGAACTTTCACGAAACCTTTTCACCCTTGGAGCAACGTTCGGTAAAAAAGGAGGCTCGGGAATCGGCCTTTACAATTGCAGGAAAATCATTGAAGCCCACGGAGGCACGGTCAGGGTCGAGTCGGGTCGCGGAAAATGGACAAGCGTTATTTTGAAAATTCCAGCCAAAAGCAGCTGATCTTCCGTAAAATTGGTGACTTTTTCGCGCCAGTTGGCCTGGCCCAGTGAGAAATTGTTTCCTATTATTGAGAATTTTTGTTTTTTTAATTAAGAAATAATTAAATAATTATTGGCATGATTTTTGAGTATCTTATTTGGGCGTAACAGGAGCATCCTCTTTAAAGGGGTAAATGCGGCCGTTTTTTTAAATAAACGTTTCCATAATTTAATAGAAAGGTAAAAACATGGAACAGAAACCAGTAACCCGGAGAGACTTTATCCAGACCGCCGCGGCGGCGGGCGCGGCTGCATTGACGGCAGGTAATATTTTCAATGTGCTGGGCAAATCGGAAACTTCCGGCGCCAAAATGCGGATTTTCGTTTGTTCAGTGTGCGGCCATATCGAATTCGGCGACGCGCCGGAGAACTGTCCCGTTTGTCATGCGCCAAAAGAAAAGTTCGAACAGAATGATGCCGTGTTTTCCGATGCCGAGGCCAAAGGTAAAGAATTGACCGTGTCGCATACGCCGGTCCTTGTCGCAAAAAAGAAGTCAACCCTGATTTCCGATGCGCCATGCATGGAAATAACCGTCAGGATAGGGAAAAAACTGCACCCCATGGAAGAAGCGCACCACATCCGGTTTCTCGACTGCTATGTCGATGACAAACACGTGTCCCGCAATATGTTGACATTAGGTAGTTATGCCGCGGGAACGTTCCAGGTAAAGGCCGCCGGTACAAAGGTCCGGGTCGTGCATGTATGCAATCTCCACGGCTACTGGCAGGCGGAGGCTGAGGCGGTTTAGACACTGTATCTAATTTATATACGCTGGAAGCGTAGATAAATTCTGATAACAGTGTGTTATCCACCTTGTGGGTTAGGTTCTGTAGCTGGATCATATACGCCTGCCTGCGCTATCACTTTGGTAGGCAGGCGTCCAGCGTATATAATTCCTGCGTACAGAGACTTATCCGCCCCGTGGCGGGTTAGGTTCTGTACCAAAGGAGGATTTTTATGAATTACCCATACATTATCGTTGGGGGCGGTCTTGCCGGAACGTCGGCCATCGAGGGAATTCGGGCGATTGACAAACAGGGTCCGATACTGCTTATCGGCAATGAAAAACATTTTCCCTACCACCGCCCGCCTCTTTCCAAGCAACTGTGGACCGGTAAAAAGACGGTTGAAGATATTTCCATTAAAGACCCTTCGTATTACGATGCCAACGGCGTGTCGCTCGAGCTGGGTATAACCGTCACCCGCATCGATGCCCAAGGCAAGAAGGTCCATACCGGTAGCCGGATAGAATACGGTTTTCAGAAACTGCTTCTTGCGACCGGCGGAAGGCCCCGAAGACTCTTGATTCCGGGCGGGGACCTTAATGAAATTATTTATTTCCGCACTCTTGACGACTACCAGAACCTAAAGTCGCGGAGCTCCGAATCTAAAACGGCGCTGGTTATCGGAGGAGGATTTATAGGGTCCGAAATCGCCGCGGCGCTGGCCATGCAGGGATTAAAGGTTACCATGCTTTTCCCAGAAGAGTATATGTGTTCGAACGTATTTCCAGCCCCATTGGGACATGCGTTAGGCAACGATTACCAGCGCCGCGGAGTCCGGATTGTCGCTCAGGACAAGCCGCGGGCAATTGAGAAGGCAAGCGGTTCGTACAGGGTCCACACCGATAAAGGCGAGGTCATCACGGCCGATATTATCGTGGCGGGGCTGGGTATCGAACCGGAAATCGCCATTGCGCGCGACGCCGGGTTGGTGACGGCAAACGGCATTGTCGTGAATGAACTGCTTGAAACATCCCGTTCCGATATTTATGCTGCGGGCGACCTGGCGTTTTTTCCATATGCGGCGCTCAACAAAAAAGCTCGGGTCGAGCATTGGGACAACGCCCAGCACCAGGGAATACAGGCGGGAAAGAACATGGCCGGGGCCCGCGAACCTTATGCTCATATGCCCTATTTCTTTTCGGACCTGTTTAATTTTGGATACGAAGCCGTGGGATCGATCGATTCGAGGCTCACGACATCCACCGATTGGCAGAAAGAAAATGATACGGGCGTCGTCTATTATCTTGATAACGACCGGGTGGTCGGCATAATGCTCTGCAATATCTGGGACAAAATTGAAGATGCGCGGAAAATTATCAAAAGCGCTCAAAAAATATCCGACGAACTAAAACGAGCGTTGGTCCCCGCGAAATAAGTGTTATTTCAGCACCTGTCGAATTGCTTTCGGTTCAATCTCTTCCGGTGCGATCCCCGCAGGCAAGTTATCGCATAATGTGTATTGACCGAACCAGGGTCTGTCCTTGGGAATAGAGTCTGAGGCAATACAGGCCCGCGGGCAAGGGACCGAATGCGGCCTGATGCGATCCCGCATTAAGATATCTGCTGAGAATCGTCGAAATTTCTCGTCCATTCAAATCGAATAAACTGATAGTGACTTTCCCATCGTTTGGTATAATAAATTGAATGATATTTTGTTCCGGTCTGACAATGATATTCATAGGGTAAGATTTTTGTTGAAGATATGTTTGATCTCCCTTGATTTCCGTAGCGGATGCGGTAAAAGATCCTACCATACCTATACTGAAATGCACGTCGCACTGATAATGATACGTCCCCGCAACGGCAATCTTATAGGTAAAAACGGTCCCCGTCCCGTTGTGCCAACTTGCCGCCTGAGCGGGAATAGTTGTTGAGCTGAGCGGGTGGACGGTAAAATCACCTTCCCATTTTACCGTATCCCCAACCGACGCGGAAAAACTGCTTGGCGAGTAAACGTAGCCGAGAGTTCCCCCGAACATTACCACATGGGTCACCGCATAATTATTTTCCGCAAAGAACAAAACAAACAGTCCCACAACTGAAAAAACATAGCTTTGAAATCTTTTTTTCGCGCGAGTTCTCATTGTCAACCTCCCTTTTAATGAAATGAGATCAAACAAAAGTAAAATTCACCCTTATATAACAGCAAATTGCATGCCTCTTAGAATGAAAACAGCCGGTTGATATTAAATCCG
>JBAVGL010000267.1:0-2115 GCA_049684795.1 Chitinivibrionales bacterium
GAACATTATACGCCGCGCTCGATTCGCCTAAGAGCGCATAACCGTCGAGGCCCCATTTCCCGAGCGGGTTCGAAAGCGTGGCTTGGAGCGAATCGATCCGAACGTGCGTATCGTCCAGATAATCGATTGTAAGGTTCTTGCCGATAAGCGCCGCCTGCATAAGGCCGAGCGAATTGTTGGAAATGGTCGCGAAACCGGTTTCGGAAATTGTTCCTTTGCCCCAAAGTCCGTTGCCATTTACATTTATAGAATCCCCGGAAATGTCGACCTTGAATCGGCTAGGGCCGATCGAAGGTGATATTTCGTCAACCGCGAATACGATTCCCTCGGCGGAAAGCTCGCCTTCAGGCTTAATTTTAGAGGGACCGGGCGACACGGTTATGTGACCGTTTAACGTTCCTGCGGTGAAACGCCCGCCGCCTATGAAGGGGTTGCAATTGGTTGCCCCAATGCTGTCGGCGAGAAGGTCGAGGTGAATATCGTGACGTGTTAATAATTGCGTGATGGGAGCCAAAGGCACATTGCCTGCAATGGATAGTTTTCCTTTTTCAAAAAATATATTCGCGGTATCGATTATCAAGGCGTTGTTATTAAACGCGGCTTGCATGGACGTCTTGGGTAGCGTCATGCCGGCATAGCGAACCCGGCCGGTTTGCACGAAAACATCAATTCCCGGAAACGCCGCATTGGATCGCGGCTTCACTGTGAGGAAAACTTTTTCCATGCGTAAATCGAGCGGCTGATAGAAAAAAGTATCTGAAATCATGGAAATGCTTCCTTCCGGAGTCCAAATGCCTTTATGCAAAGAAATTGAACCCTCGGCGCTCAGCGTCCCGTCAACGACCATGTCCTCCGAAAAGGCCCGAACAAAAGGCCTGAGGCATACTTTTGAGCCTGATATCTTAATTTCAACGGGCATGGGCGAAAGGGTGTCAACGCCGAAGGACTGCAGCAGCGCGGCCTTCGCAAGTATGGCCAATGGTCCTCCGCATGTGCCACCAACGCTCAGGGTACATGCCGCTAACGCTCTATGGTCGGCAAGTTCGGCCTTGCCGCTTAATTGCGGTTTGATTTCGGTTTTCACAAAAGCTATATCGGATAATCGGAAAGCCGCGATAACCGATGGATTGGAAAACTTTCCGTTGAAGGACGTTTGCATCGAAAGCTTGGAGGAGGGTATCGACGGCAAAGGAAACCAGGCACGGGCGACATCCGTGGGAACATCGGTTGCGGTACAAATTCCATCGCTGATGCTATCGTCCGCAATACGGCCTTTAATTACCAGACTCCCCGATGCCGATCCTTTGACGTCTGAGCTTATTGACAATTCAGCCGCAATGTTTTTTCCCGACCGGTCGAACGAGCCGCTGCCGCCGATGTTGGCAAGCCCCTTGGTAATTTTTAGATCATCAAACGCAATGATGCTGTCGTGAAGGGTGATTGTCGCCTTGATCAAATCCGCAACCGGCATGCCTGAAACAAGCGTATCAATAATTATATGCGCCAATGCATTCGGATATAATGCAGGGCCTTTTGCGGTCAATGAGGCCGTTACATAGCCGCGCATTCCGGGTTTCCCGATATTTTTCATTGCTTCTGTTAAATGTCCATGAAGCTCAGCGGACGCCGCATTAATGGTTAATCCCGTTTTTTTTTCATACGAACAATCGGTTGTAAGGTCCGTGACGACAAGTCCCTCCCAAGTTATTCCCGTGCCGAGTAATTGCACGTTGGCCGAAGGTGCCGAAAGAATTTGTTTCACCGAAAAATCGCCTTTAATTGCACCGGAAATATCCTTGTCGATGAACAGAACCGACAATGGGCGCGCATTGGTTATATCCAAAGTCCCGCTTCCCGAACCATTTTCATGACTCAAGGAGCCGCGCGCGTTAACGGAAAAAACCTCGGGCCATTCGCCCTTCACGGAAAAAGAGTCATGAGCGATTTCGGCTTTAAGGCCCGCGGCAGGCAATCTTTTGCCGTTTGAAAAGGTCATATCGGTAAGCGCAAGCGTGCAGTCCGCCGCATGAGGCAATTGTTTAAAGGACGCGCCGGACGCATTGAGGGTAAACCGGGCGACGCCTTTTTTAATTAAGCCGGGCGTTTTTATTTTCA
>JBAVGL010000268.1:0-1542 GCA_049684795.1 Chitinivibrionales bacterium
GCGCATAAGATTCTCCTTTTATTCCTTCACTATTTGAATAAACTTTTCAAATCTCTTTTGAATTTCACCTGCAAAATTATTATCCGACAAACGAGTTTTCATGACGGCATTACCGTCTTCTTTTTTAGCCTCATCAAGAGCCAGGCCAATGGGGAAGGCTTCGCAGTGAACACACTTGTCCCCAAGCATATTCTTAACTTTATCGAAGATTTTGGCATATCCAAATTTCCCGTGTTTGGCGGAATCACTGCTCCCGCAGCAAGAGGCAAAATACAGTTTATTGATGGTTGTGCGGTTCCTGTTGATAAGATCACGCAATGGTGAAATAATCTTGCCCATCCAAATGGGACCGCACAAAATTATGCGATCATATTCATTTACTTTGTGCCCGAGAGGTTTGATTCCGAGGCCGGTTTTGGTGATCGAGAAGAACATTAACAACGGGAAGAAATTCAATCGCGGTTCGATTGCTTCAATATCGCACTGTAAAGTATGGGCAATTTTTTCGGCAAGATATTTATTACTTCCGGTGTTTGAATAGTAAACTACCAAGATTTTCATTGTTGTTCTCCTTTACGGATAAAAATAGTTATTCCCTATTATATTTTAAGAGTCGGGTTGGATGCAAAGTACAAAAAATCATCGTAATTGTTTGAAGCCATCATATCAATTATAATATATTGCCGCGTCAATTTCATCGACCACGACTGCCTTCAGGAACCAACGACCTTTAGTTGCAACATTGGCATGTTGGCCTCTGCCGGGAAGATTTATGGTAAGAAATGGATATTCCAATTTTTGTATCAGATCATCCCATATCCAAGCGCCAAGACCGGTGAAACCGTTTCTTGTGCTATTTAAGCTCGTCTATACATTACGTCAAAATCGCTAATTGCGTTTCCTTAAAGTTAAAGAACTTCCTTTAAGAACATTTTCATATACTCGAAAGCGCGCTCGGCTGAGAGAGGATTATAAGCAGCGCCTTTGTTTTTATCGTTACCGGCTTCAGGATTTGTGAACCGGTGCACGGTATTCCCAAAGAACATCATTTGCCAATCGGCCCCGGATTTTCTCATTGATTCCTGAAAGTTGGCTATTGTTTCAGGAGTCATGGTCGGGTCATCGGCGCCATGAAGGACCAACAATTTGGCTTTTATGTTGCCCAGATCATCGGGCTTTGGCGAGAACAGCCCGCCATGAAATGTAACCACCCCTTTTATGGCAGCTCCGCTGTAAGCAAGCTCCAAAACGGCCGTTCCGCCGAAACAGAAACCAATCGCGGCGACCCTCTGGGAGTCGACCGGCGCTTGAGACAGAAGCGCCTTGAGCCCGGCCGTAATCCTTTTCCTCATGAGCGGCGTGCCCCTGACCGCTCCCGCCATTTTGGCGGCGATTGCAGGGTCGACGGTGTGTTTGCCGTCTCCGTACATGTCAACCGCGAAAGCCACATATCCCATTTTTGCGAGGTCTTTCGCCTGTGTCTTAGCAAAATCATTAAGCCCCCACCATTCGTGGGCAACTAAAATACCGGGACGCTTCCCC
>JBAVGL010000269.1:0-7860 GCA_049684795.1 Chitinivibrionales bacterium
CTACATGGTCGAAGCGTGCGAATCGACGGCTTTGGTAGGCAAGCGCGTGCAGCTCGGCGGATGATCGTACGGGGCCTAGGCCAAGGCGCCTTTAATAAGCGCCAGCGCGATTTCATTGCGCTGGATCTGGTTTGTCCCTTCATAAATCTGGGTGATTTTAGCGTCGCGCATGCGCTTTTCCATTGGATATTCGCGCATGTAACCGTAGCCGCCCATGACCTGCAACGCGTCAACGGTCACCTTCATGGCAACATCAGAGCAGAACAGTTTTGTCATGGCCGATTCCTTGGCGAATTTCTTTTCGCCCGCATCGATGGTGCGAGCGGTGGCATACATAAGGGCGCGCGCGGCCTCCACCTGCGTCGCCATGTCGGCGAGCATGTGCTGGATTGCCTGAAACGATGAAATGGGTAAACCAAATTGCACGCGTTCGCGTGAATATTTGACGGCGTCTTCCAGCGCGCCCGCGGCAATGCCGAGCGCCTGCGCGCCCACCCCGGGGCGGGAATTATTAAGCGTGGTTATGGTGACGACGGCGCCCATGCCCTCGCGCGAAAGCACGTTTGCCTCCGGCACCTTGCAGTCCTGAAAGACAAGCTCGGTGGTGGAGGACGCGCGGATACCCATTTTATCTTCGTGTTTTCCAAAAGTAAATCCCGGCGTCCCTTTCTCAACGATAAACGCGCTCAGTCCCCGCGCGCCCTTTGCCGGATTTGTCTTGGCGATGATCGTGTAAATTTCGGCGTTTTCGCCGTTGGTGATCCATTGCTTGGTGCCGTTAAGTACATAATGATCGCCTCTCTTAACGGCAGTGGTTTTCATGCTCAGGGCGTCGGAGCCGGCGTTCGCTTCGGTGAGTCCGAATGCGGCGAGCTTCTTTCCCGAGGCGATATCGGGGAGGTATTTCTTTTTTTGTTCATCGGTCGCAAAAAGAAGAATTGGAAACGTGCCCAGCGCCGTGGCGGCCATGGCAAGGGAAATGCCACCGCAAACTTTCGACAGTTCTTCAACCGCAAGGCATAATTCAAATACGCCTCCGCCGAACCCTCCGTACTGTTCGGGAATATAAAGTCCGCAGAGGTCGGCCTCCGCGCAGGCCTTGACAACGTCCCAGGGAAAGATCCCGTCATGGTCGTATTTTTCACGCACCGGCAATATTTTTTTCCGGGCGATTTCGCGCGCGGTATCGACAATCATTTGTTGCTCGTCAGTGAGAAACCAGTTCATTGTAACGTGCTCCTTTGCTCTGTGAAAGAATGTAATCTTTACTGTAAACAGCTATTGCTTCCCGAGCCGCGTTCTGCTGGGCGATTTTTTTATTGGGGCCGCAACCTTCACCCAGAGCCACTCCGGCGATCTCGATACGCACCTTGAATTCCTTGGCATGATCCGGGCCAATTGCCGCGACCGTCGCGTATCGCGGGATCCCGAATCCGTCGCGCTGGGAAGATTCAAGAATCTTGCTCTTATAATTTATATTGTCCAAATCGCTTAAAAAGGTGTCAATGCGATCATACAGGAACCGTTTTAAAAACTGACGGGCTTTCTCAAGACCGCCATCAAGATAAACCGCCCCAAGCAATGCCTCAAACGCATTCGACAAAATCGACAATCGCCCTACTCCGCCTGATTTCAATTCGGAATTGCCGAATGAAAGAAATTGACCCAAATCAATGGACAGCGCGATTTCGCCCAGGATCTTCCTGCTGACGATCAAGGATTTGACTTTTGAAAGTTGGCCTTCGGATTTTTTCGGGTAGAGGCGATACAGGTGATCGGTCACGAGGCAATTGAGGACGGCATCCCCCAAAAATTCCATGCGTTCGTTGCTGTCCAACCCTATCTTGTCGTCCGGGCTTACCGATGATTTGTGGGTGAGCGCCTGTCTGAGCAATCGCGTTTCACGGAACCGGTAATGGAGCGATCGTTGAAGTTTATCAAGCGACGATTCGCTGCGTTTTCCTCGGAACAAATGCAATGCTCCGAAAAAACCGGGCAGCTCAGGAAGGTTCATACTTTCCAATTACCAGCGATGCATTATGCCCGCCAAATCCGAACGAATTTTTCATCGCATATCGAATGGTTTTTGCAACCGCCGTGTTCGGGGTGTAGTTAAGATCGCAATCAGGGTCCGGATCTTCGTAATTAATGGTAGGATGAACCATATTGTTGCATAGTGAAAGGACGGTGGCGATAAATTCAATGCCGCCGGATGCGCCTAGAAGATGTCCAGTCATTGACTTTGTTGAACTGATGTTAAGCTTTGAAGCATGGTCGCCAAAAACTTTATGGATTGCGTAGGTCTCCAGTTTATCGTTAAGTTCCGTTGATGTACCGTGGGCGTTGATATAATCGATGTCAGACGCCTTAAGGCCCGCGCTTGCAAGGGCCATGACCATTGACAGTTGCGCGCCTTCGCCTTCCGGGGCGGGAGCGGTAATGTGATACGCGTCTCCCGTCGCCCCGTATCCTAAAAACTCGCCATAAATCCGTGCCTTGCGAGCAAGAGCGTGCTCAAGGCTTTCAAGCACGACAAGTCCCGAACCTTCGCCCATGACAAAACCGTCACGCTTTTTGTCGAAAGGAGAAGAGGCCTTTTCAGGAATATCGTTGCGGGAAGAAAGGGCCTTCATGGAACAAAATCCGGCAAATGAAAGCGGCGTAATCCCCGATTCACTGCCTCCGGCAATGGCGACATCCATCATTCCGGCCTTAATTCCAAGAAACGCCTCTCCCAATGAGTGTGACGCGGACGCGCATGCGCTCACGACGCTGAAATTCGGACCTTTAAAACCATATTTTATTGATACACGGCCCGCCGCCATATCGGTGATCATCATGGGGACCAGAAATGGCGACACGCGCCCGGGGCCACGGGAAAGCAGCTTAGCATGTTCGGTTTCCAGAGTTTTCAATCCGCCGATCCCCGAACCAATGATCGTTCCTATCCGGGTCAGGTCTTCATTATTGAGATCAAGCCCCGAATCCTTGATTGCCTGTTCCGCGGCTAAAAGCGCAAAAAGGATATAGCGGTCAGTACGGTTGGCTTCCTTGGCCTCTACAATCCCGGAAAAGTCAATGCCCTTAATTTCCCCGGCAATTTTAGAGGGAAAATTAGTCGCGTCAAAAGATTCAATAAGGCTGATCCCCGATTTGCCCGCGCACAATGATTCCCAGAATGCAGTAACATCCTTGCCTACCGGGCTAACCACACCCAGGCCTGTGACCACTATTCTTCTCGACATTTAACGTTCGCCTTTATTAATGAATTGGAAACTCAGCAAAGAAAATATCATCCCCATTAAAATCATGGGAATCCTGATTTATCCGGCCAATCCTGGTTAGATTTTGCTTTCCAAATAATCCATTGCATCTTTGACGGTACGGAGTTTTTCAGCATCTTCATCGGGTATTTCAATATCGAACGCATCTTCAAAAGCCATGATAAGCTCAACCTGATCCAATGAATCCGCTCCAAGATCATCAATGAAGGATGCCTGAGGTATGACCTTATCTTCACTGACACCAAGCTTTTCCGCGATTATCTGCTTTATCTTGGTTTCTTTCTCGCTCACAATAAACTCCTTTCGAGAGTGTTGAACATAAAAGAGAGTTAAAAATAAGAAAGTGTTATAAAATGATTTTTTCCATGCTACATGGCAAGTCCGCCGTCAACGGCAAGCACCTGGCCGGTGATATAATCTGAAAGGGACGACGATAAAAACAGTACGGCATTTGCAACATCCAGGGGAACTCCCAGCTTTCGACTTGGGATATCAGCCGCAAGTTTTTCCTTGTCCGACGTGGATAATTTATCGGTCATTGCCGTTTGGATGAAGCCGGGCGCAACGGCATTTACCTGGATATTACGGGTAGCGAATTCCTTCGCAAGGGTTCTGGTAAGACCGATAAGCCCGGCTTTTGAGGCTGAGTAATTCACCTGGCCTGCATTTCCCATAATACCTACCACCGAAGCGATATTTACAATTTTTCCCGACCTTGCTTTCATCATGTGCCGCGAAGCTTCTCGACAGCATAAAAATGCGCTCTTAAGATTGATGTCGAGCACCAGATCCCAATCTTCCTCTTTCAAGCGCATGATAAGCCCATCCCGGGTGATTCCGGCATTATTGACCAGAATGTCCAATAAAGGAAAAGCTTCGAAAAATGCCGCAAACATATTCGCCACGGCGCCGGCCTTCGATACATCGGCCTGGAGCGCGATTGCCTTCCGGCTCAATGACTCTATTTCTGATGCCGTATTTTGTGCGGTTGAAAGGTCAACATCGCATACGGCAACGTTCGCGCCCGCCTGCGCCAACCGAAGGGCTATTTCTCTTCCAATACCCCGGCCCGCGCCGGTAACCAGTGCATTTTTCCCTTTACAATCAATCACACATCAATTCCTTGTTTATAAACGGACCAAAGAATATACGTCTTCAACCGTGCCGCATGGTAGCACATTCAATTCGTCCTGACATTTTTTAGCAAGATTTCGAAGCACGGACCCCGGGCCGAGCTCAATGCAGGCGCCGCAGTCAAGCGACGCAAGGAACTTCATGCTGTCGACCCACTTAACCGGCGAAACGAGCTGTTTGACCAGAAGTTCCTTGACTTTCGCAGGATCGTTTTCAGCCTGTGCCGTGACATTGGCTATGACCGGGCACCGGGGGTCTTGAAAGGTGAAAGAATCGATAAAAGCGGCAAATTCATCCGCTGCTTTCCGCATCAATGGAGAATGAAAGGCCCCGCTTACCGGAAGTATTATTGATTTTTTTGCGCCCGCAACTTTAAGCTTTTCGCACGCATCTTTAACCGCAGCGATCTCACCGGATATGACGGTCTGGTCGGGACTGTTCTGGTTTGCGCACACGACAATGCCCTTCACCTGCGTCGAAAGGACTTCCTGAATACGCTGTGTTGTCATTCCGATGACCGCGGCCATGGCGCCCGGAGCGTCCTTGCCGGCCCGGGCCATCAGCTCACCGCGTTGCGCCGTGATGCGAATTCCGTCTGTAAACGAAATAAACCCCGCGGCATACAATGCGCTGTATTCTCCCAGCGAATGTCCGGCGGTATACGAGGGCAGCACGCCTTTTTCCCGAACTGTGTCGCAGATGATTGATTCAACGGTAAAAAGCGCGGGCTGCGTGTTTTGCGTTGCGGTGAGAACTTCTTCAGGCCCGTTAAAACAAATCGAGGCCACATCGCGACCCAGGATACTGCCAGCTTCATCAAAACGCCGCTTTGCATTATCGAAGGCCTGAAAAAAATCCTGCCCCATTCCCACTTTTTGGGAACCTTGTCCCGGAAATAAAAAGGTATAATTCATAATAAATCTTTCTTTAAAACCTCACCACAACGCTCCCCGCGGCCAATCCTCCGCCCAGGGACGTAAAAACCGCAAGAACGCCGTCTTTTATGCGGCCATCCGACCAGGCATCCTGCAGGGCAAGAGGAATAGAAGCGGACCCGGTGTTACTATAGCGGTCCATATTGCACACTATTTTTTCCATGGGAACTTTTAAATGTGAAGAAATCGCGGAAATGATCCTCATATTGGCCTGGTGAGGAATCAACAGGTCCATGTGTTCTATCCCGAGCCCTGCTTTATCAAGACCGATTTTTACCGCTTCGCCCATCATGCGCACCGCGTGCTTATACACTTCGTTGCCGTTCATCTTCATGAAACGGTTTTCACCCCACGCCGGCAGGTACAGTATATCTCCAAGGGAGCCGTCACTCTTGAGGTAGGTGGAAAGTATGCCTTTGCCTTCGGTTTCATCGGCCTGAAGAACGACCGCTCCTGCCCCGTCTCCAAAAAGAATACTGGTTGAGCGGTCGGTCCAGTCGAGTGTTTTCGAGGCTATTTCGACCCCGACAACCAGGATCGTCGTGTAATTGCCGGAAACGATCATTGCGTTGGCGACGCTCAGGGCATAGACAAACCCCGAACATGCGGCGGAAACGTCAAAGGCAAAAGCATTGGCGCAGCCTAAAACAGCCTGTATTTTGCAAGCGGTCGACGGAAAAAAGTAATCCGGGGTAAATGTCGCGCAAATGATGCCGTCAACATCACTTTTCGTCAACTCTGCCTTGACAAGCGCGGCCTGCGCGGCCCTGGCGCCGATTTCATAAGCAAACACGTTCTCATTTTTGTCCACTATATGGCGCTGCCTGATCCCGGTGCGCTTGACGATCCATTCGTCGGTTGTGTCCAGGATTTTTTCAAGGTCTTTATTGGTAAGGGTTTTTGGGGGAACTGCGCAGCCCACGGATACTATACGGCCTCGTTTGCTTTGTGTCACCTTGGTGTAGCGCCTTTCAGAGGTATGATCGGTTTATACTACGGAATTTTTTTTGACCGCGATCAGCGCAGTTGCTATTGCGTTGGCTATGGCATTGGATGAAGACCAGCCATGCGCTTTAAGAACCACTCCATTGATCCCCACAAGAGGGACCGCGCCATAGTTTTCCGGATTAAGGATTGCCATATTATCGAAGATCTGCTCCATAAGTTTCTTATTTTGCCCTAAAACGGTTTGGGCAAGTAAATGAAAACTTTCGCAGGTCTTGAGCAGAATATTGCCCACAAAACCATCACAGACTATCACGTCCGCCTCGCCTAAAAGGATACCCGAGCCCTCGACAAATCCCATATAACCTTTGCAGGAAATTCTGAGTTTCTTATCGGCCTCAATGACGGCGTTAGTTCCTTTTGAGGGTTCTTTTCCAATATTAAGTAAAGCGACCTTGGGTGTTTTAATTCCAAAAAAAATTTTAAAATACTTAAACCCCATAAGACCGAATGTCACGAGGTGATTCACGCGGCAGTTGAGGTTCGCGCCAACATCCAAAAGAAGGGTCGGACGAGGACGCGTCGTTGGCAAGAATACCGCCAATGCCGGCCGGACAACACCCTCAAGACGTCCTAATATAAAAATAGCGGCGCCCATGAGAATGCCCGTGTCGCCCGCGCTGATTGAAGCGTCAACGGATCCTTGCTTTTGCAAAGATATGCACCGAATAATCGAAGAATTGACTTTGTTCTTCCAAACGCGCGAAGGACTGTCCTGCGGAGTAATATTTTCCCAGCAATGTTCGATGACAAGTTCGTTGCTGTACTCTTTTCTGGAAATGCCAAGGTTGTTCAAGCTCTCATGGATTTTTTTTGCGTCTCCGCACACATGGACAATAAACGGCTCCTTGCATAAACGTTTGGCCTCGATAATTCCTTTTATAATTACCGCGGAGCCATAATCGCCGCTCATCACATCAATTGCCAGACGAGATGGAAACATTATTACTATATGTTATTGGTAATGGTTTTATTCTTCGGGTTGGACGACTTCCACTCCCGCGTAATAGCCGCAATTTTTGCACACCCGGTGGGGTGATTTGGGTTGCTTGCAATGCGAACATAATGTGGGTATTGAAGGCTTGATCTTAAAGTGCGTCCTGCGTTTATCGCGCCGGGTGCTGGATATCCGCCTTTTGGGTACTGCCATGTATTCCTCCTAAAAAATTCCGGTTTTAACCTTTGACTTTTTAATTTTTCTTTTTCAGCTTTCTTAGAGCGTCCCATCGAGGATCACCGCGTTTTTCCTCGCTATGTCCCTGTCCTGCATCTTTTAATACTTCCGAAGGCATGAGTATTCCGGGACACTCTTCGGAACAGATCGGCTTCAAGGGAAGTGTAGTTATAATATCATCAAAAATAGCCGACCGTATATCGATTTCCTCCGTGCCATCGTCAAAATAAAAATCAATATCATTCTCAAAAGAGACCTTGCGTTTTTTGTCCACGGATCTGTTCATTAAAAGAACATGGAAATCACCGTTTACCGGATGATTGAACCG
>JBAVGL010000270.1:0-13763 GCA_049684795.1 Chitinivibrionales bacterium
CCGATGTCCTGGACGTCTGCGGACAGTCGACCAGGCCGGGCGCGGCCGCCGTTGACGCCGAGGAGGAATGCGGGCGCGTCATTCCGGTCATCGAGGCCCTGGCGAAGGAGGTCGCCGTCCCGATAAGCGTTGACACGTTCAGTTCCGCCGTCGCCGGCCGGGCGCTCTCCGCGGGCGCCCGCTGGGTCAATGACATAAGCGCCGGCCGTTTTGACCCGAACATGCCTGTTCTGGTTGCCGAAAAGCAATGCCCGGTCATTCTCATGCACAGCAGGAAAGCGCCCGACACCATGCAGATCGATCCCAGCTACGCCGACGTTATTGCGGAAGTCAAGCAGGAGTTGTCCGTTCAAACCGATTTGTTTTTAAAAGCGGGCGTCCTGAGGGAAAATATCATTCTGGACCCGGGAATCGGATTTGCAAAGCGGCAAGAGGACAACCTGCTTCTGCTCGCGCGGATCAGGGAATTCGTTATGGCCGGGTACCCCGTGTGCGTGGGAACGTCGCGAAAATCATTCATCGGCCGAATAACCGGCGCGCGGCCCGAGAGCAGGCTGTCGGGAAGCCTGGCAAGCATTGTGCCGGCGTTTGAGGCGGGAGTTCGCCTTTTTCGCGTGCATGACGTGGAGGAAACCCTGCAATTTTTGCGGGTTTTGCACGCGGTGAATATGTAGGGGCGCCTGCCGAAGCGGCAGCAAAGGCAGGCGCCGCTGCGATACCCGGAATGGACGCGATGATTGTGCGCGGATATTTAAATGCTTAAAAAAAAAAGAACCATTTTCATCATTATCTTCATCTTGTTCGCGGTACTTTTTTTGCTATGGCTTTGCCTCAGGCCGGGGAAAAAGGCTTCACCGGCCATTGCGCTTGCTCCCGCCATTTCGCAAAAAGACACGACGCATATGAACGGGCCTCCTCCGGCAAAAATCACGGCGTCCGAACCTGTCGCTAAAGGCCGCCACAAAAGAAATCCGAAGGCCGCTCCCGACACCTCCATGCGTCCGGAAACAACCGCCATGGCCGCCCCCCAAAAACCGCCGGAAGATAGCAGCGTGGTACGCTTGACAGCAGGAACATGCGATAATGACACCGCGGCGCCCTGGGTGTATACCGATCCCGCCGGAGGGCTGCACCGGAAGGCGATCCGGGTCAAACTTTTCGGCACCAAGACCTGTATTATCCGCTGGAAGACCGATAGCACCGCCGAATGGAACGTTTATAAAGGAGAAGAAATCCCCATTGCAGCCACGACGACACTGTTCTTGACCGCGTTTGACTCGTGCGGCAACCAGATGGAGCAGCGCGGCGAATACTATGAAATCCAGCCGGAGGAAACGGTCAAATACTGTCCCGACGAAATGGAACACATAAAAATCGGCGAGACCTCGTTTTGCATGGACCGGTATGAATGGCCGGACAAAAAAGGGGTGGTGCCGAAGTCGTATGTTTCGGTGTACCAGGCCATGGACACCTGCGCGGGCGCGGGAAAGCGCCTGTGCACGTCGGATGAATGGATCATGGCCTGCACCGGCCCGTATGGCTGGAAATATCCATATGGTCCCTCGTATGAATTGTATGCGTGCGTCACGAACGACACCACCGTTCGAAAATCAGGCGCCAAATCCGAATGTCGCGGATATTTTGACGTGTTTGACATGTCGGGAAACCTGGCGGAGTGGACGAGCACGCGATCGAGCAGGAACAGGCAGTTTTATAACGTGATGGGGGGGTTTTGGGAAAGCGGAAAGCAGAGCGGCTGTTTTGACGTGCGGTACAGTTACTTTCCGCAGAACCGCCATAACCCGGTAGGTTTCAGGTGCTGTAAGGACGCGGAGCAACGGTAAAAAGAATTGCCCGATTTAGCATTCGACAATTTTTTAGAGGTTCGGGTGTATTTTGACAAATAAGTTTTTGATAATTTTTCTATACGGTATCGTTGCCTTCGGCCGGGGAGCCTTGGCCGACGGTCTGAGAAGCGAGCCGCCCGCAATCGACTTTTATCACCCGCTCAGCGAAGGCGAGCCTCCCCCCAGCATGCTTTCGCAAAAGCGCCCGGCCGGGCTCACTTTGAAAACGCAGCTTATCGAGGAGCGCCAGGTCATCGATTTCGAATCGCGGGCGGTGTCGTTTGAGCGCGTTGAAAAGAACTTCGGCATTGTCATCTGGGAATATCGCTACGACGAAATGGACGCCTATATCAGCAGCAGGGAGCGGTTCGCGTTCGCCGATTTGTGGTACGCCAACACGCTTTCGCTCCTGCGCATGTCAAACGACAAGAAAAAACAATTCAATATCTTTCAGATGGAACTTCCCGTCCAGTATCCGGGCTGGGCGCAACGCATCCTCGGCAAGGACCCGCCGAAGCTGAGCATTACCGGGTACGAAAAAATCGAAGTGTCGTATGAGTATACGAAGATGGACGTCGTGGGTTCGAATTTGCAGACGAACGGGACCGGCGGGCCGAAATTCAACCAGGAAAACCAGTTCACCGTCAACGGGAGCGTGGGCAGGCTCATTAACGTCAACATCAAGTCAAGCACCAATCAAATGAACAACGACGTGAACGACCCGTTTAAAGACTTCAAAGTCGAATATAAAGGTGAAGGAAATGAACTGGAAGATGAGGTCATCCAGCAGGTCTCGGCGGGATACATCGGCTTTTCAATGCCCGGCACCAGCCTGTCGGGATATTCCAACAGCCATGAAGGGCTTATCGGCATCGAGGTCAAATCAAAGATCGGGCCGCTCGAGCTGACCACCATCGCGAGCCAGGAGCACGGCGAGTCCCAGAAGGCGTCGTTCGATCTCACCGCGGGCGGCGGCGGCGTGACCACGGTCACGGAAAAGGATTTTGTCCGTAACAAGATGTTTTTTCTCGACACCGCGTACCTCAGCATGTATCTTGGCAAAAGGACAAGCGCCCCCAGCATCAAAACGCTGAACGTTTATATCAATACTTCGAAGACCATGTCGGAATTTTCATCCACGCAAAAAAGCACCAGCACATTTTATTCGACAACGGTCAATGGAACCAAGGACGTGGTGCTTAAACTGCTAGTGCGCGAACGCGACTACACCATTGACAAGCAGATAAACGGCGGCCTGGGTTGCATTAGGTTTCTGGACAGCCTGCAGGTCCAGGACGCCGACAACATAGGAATTTACATGGTCACTTCCGACCCCTCGATTATTCCCACTAAAGGGGACACTTCGCATACTACCACGAGTAGCGGCGCAAACAATTTAACAATCGCTTCGAACATGGCGACCCCCATCGACAGCATCTGGATCCTTAAACCGGCCACAACAACCGCCGATGACCCTAAATTCAAGCTCATGTTTAAGAACGTGTACGCCTTGCCCAATGAAATAGATCCGACGAAATTCCAGATAAAGGTAAAGAGAATCCCGGGTTCCGGCGGCGATACGGTCGACAATTTGGGAGGAAAGCTGTTTTCCTCAAGCCTCGGCCTTGTGGACCAGAACGGCAGCGCGAAAATAACTTCGACCCAGATATTCGACATTGCGGACAAGCTTCTTATCATGCCTGCGTTCCCGGATACCGCTGTCGGCAATAAACCGTTTTTAAACCCCGCGCTCGGCGCGAACAACACGAACTCGGCGATCTATGATACAACGGGGGACCTGTTCAATGAAATAAAGCCCCTGTATAACATCAGCATGACGGGGTCAACGAGGAAGTCATCGTTTCAATTAGGCACGGGGAGCATTATCGCCGGGACCGTGAAGGTCAAAGGCGACGGCCAGGACCTGCAGCAGGACACGGATTTTGTCGTGGACTATCAGTTCGGCACCTTGCAGTTGACCTCCAAGCGGGCGCTCGCGAAAAACCATATCGACGTAACCTACCAGAGCGAGGCCCTCTTTGTGCCCAAAAGCAAGGTTTTTTTAGGCGCGCACGGCGAAATGAAATTGCCCTTCGGCCTGAATTCTTTCATGGGGGCAAGCATATTATACCAGAACGCCGCGTCGAATGACGCCATACCCAAAATAGGCCAGGAGCCCTATTCGAAGGTCCTCCTCGACATGAACGCTAAAATGGATTTTGAGCCCCAGTGGATGTCCGATGTCGTCAACATGATACCGTTATTGTCCTCCGACGCAAAATCAACGGCCAGCTTCAACGTGGAAATCGCGCACAGCCTTACCAATCCCAACACCGACGGCAACGCGTACATCGACGATTTTGAGTCGAGCAGCAAGCCGTATACCATCGGCAAATGGTATCAGGCGGCCCCTCCCGGATATCTTTGCACCCTTTATCCCGACAACCAAATGGATAGCCTTTTAAAATGCCCGCCCGCGTGGCTTTCATACTGGTATCAGCCCCAGGGAAACGACCGGTTATTGATCGATTCCATACACGCTAAGCCCAGCATAATAACCTCCAGCGCCGACCAGAATTATGAGCAGGACATGCTCATTTTCACCTGTCTGCCCGCGCCCAATAACATCGCTCTGAACCTTAATCCAAATGTGCCAATCAAAAAAAATCCGCTGGCGGATGAACCGACCCATCAATTCATGCACCCATGGGCCGGGATAATGTATCCGTTTCCCTTGAGTTCCATCGACCGCACCAAGGATAAATATTTCGAATTCTGGGCGCGCGGCCTCGACGGCGGGAGGCTGTATGTTGACATGGGCGAAGTCAGCGAAGACATCTGCCTTGAAGGCGGGCCGCCCGACGGCCTGCTCAACGACGAAGACACCGCGCACCTCGGAGGCGCGGGGGCGGTCAACAGCGCCGAAGACGTGGGCCTCGACGGTTTGCCTGACGCTTCGGAATTTTACCTGTATCCTGTTCTTGACTCGATGAAATGGGACACCTTACGGCAAGGCAATTCTTGGCTGCCTTTTCCATTGGACCCGGCGCATGATAATTTTCAGACCTACGGCGACCAGACGAGCTACCAGTACAACTTCCCTTTTGTCAACGGCACCGAAAAAGACGCCATGCTTACCTCGAAAGACCTCAACGGCGACGGACTGGCCACAGGGGCCAACGAGAATTATTTCAGGCGTTTCGTTGATTTCGACAGCCTGGTAAACCCCCATTTCATGGCAAGAAACGACAGCAATTACATGGTGTCCGACAGCGTTTCCGGAGCGGCCGCGGGGCACGGCTGGCATTTATACAGGGTCCCGCTCAATGACACGATAGTAGGACAGTTCACAAAATTTGGATCGCCGCGGTGGGACCGGATAAAATATATCCGGCTTTTTTGGACGAATTTCAATCCGGCCAAAAAACAAACGCTCAATACCATCCAGTTCGCCGGCATGCAGGTGGTGCGGAACGAATGGCAGGAGGCGCCCGCGATTTCAAACGATTCAACCCAGCGTATCATTAAAATGCTGTCCTCGTCGATAAACACCTACGATAATCCCAACTACAGGAGCGACCCGCCGCCCGGAATCCCCGTGACCAAGGACGATCTGGGCAATACGGTCAAGGAAACTTCGCTCAGGGTGAATTTTACCGACGTCCGGCCGGGGGAGTCCGCTTTGGTCAAGGACATCCTTGTCGGGCAGGTCATCAACATCGCTTCGTATCAAACCATAAGCATGCTGGTCCACAGCGACGAGACCTATGGACCGGACGTGAGCTTTTTCTTCAGGTTCGGGGCCGACGATTCCACCTACTATGAATACGGCGCGCGGCCGTATTCGGGATGGGTGGCGAACACCATGAACATCAATCTGCACGAATTGGCAAAATGGAAAGAGGGCCTTTTGTCAACTAATGGGGCGATTCTGGATTCCGCCATGGACACAACCCGGAGCTTCGGGGCTTACAGCTTCGGCCTCAAATATCACAACAGCAGCCCGCCCAACTTTTCCAACATTTCCTGGATGGCCATCGGGATCAAACGGGCCCGCACGGGCGCCGTTGACGGGATCACGGGGGAAATGTGGTTTGACGAATTAAAGGTGGGCGGCGTGCACCAGTTTAACGGATGGGCCGGCCAGGCGTCCCTCACCACCAGTTGGGCCGGCTTCATGAACCTCGCGGGCGCCCTCAATTACCGCGACGGCAATTTTCAGGAAATGACCGAGACCCAGATGAACCTCGGCACGAGCACCTTGTCGGAAAATTACTCCGCGAGCTGGGCCCTGGGCCGCTTTTTGCCCGCAAAATGGGGCGTCAACGTTCCGATCGGCACGTCCGTAAGCGGGTCCATAAGCAGGCCGTCGCTGGTGCCCAACACCGACGAATACCTGACCGACAGGAACAACAATCCCGACGATATTTCCGACATGTACCACGACGCGATTTCCCTTATTACCGGCGGTCATTCCCAGGACAATACCGATGCGCGGCATTATCAAACAACCAATGTTAGCAAGAGCTTTTATACATCCTATGATAAAGGCTCGACGTCAAAGGACCCGATTGTAAATATTTTGCTTGAAAGGCTTTCGCTGGATTATAAATCGTCGTACAGTCTCACGCAAAGCGCGAAAGGGAGCAAAACCTTCGACAACGACACCGACGTCATCGACAGCCTCACCGCCACGGACTATAACGGCGGCATCAAGTACGACCTGAGCCCCAAACCCGCGCCCGATTGGACAAAATGGAAACCGTTTGGAAAATTGAAGCTGCAATGGCTTCCGGACAGGATCAAAAATTATGAGCTGTCGTTATTGCCCTCGGTCATAAATTTTAACGTGGCGAACATCGATTATCACGTCACCGAGGATCATAAAATGAGCCAGAACACCGCCGTCTCCACTAAAAACCTCTCCTTATCGCATGGCACGAACTTCGCATGGGACCCCATCAACATTCTCAACCTTAATTATTCGCTTAACGTAAATAGAAACCTTGATAATTTCGTCAGCGATCCGAATTGGGGCTCCTTGTCCGGCTGGAACTCCAGGTCGGGATCGTTTGCCTTGAGCAGCAGGTCGCCTAAATGGGATGAGTTCATGCATCAGATCACAAAATTCGACAATACGTGGGGCCGATACTACGTCCTTAACGGGGAACGCGACCGCAGCCAGACCAGCGCCATAAAATTAGACCCCACGATCTGGGACTGGCTCACCATGTCAACCGATTATTCGGCAAATTATAAGCAGACCGCCGCTTCCCTTTCCGGCGACAGCGCCCATTATGAAAACATGGAGGTCGACAGCAAGTATCACCTTACGACGACGCTGTCCCTGCCGGCGATGTTTAAAAACCTCTCGGCCGCGCTTCCCAATGCAAAGACCGCCAAAGAGGTATTCAGCTCCATTGAAAAGGCCCTCAATAAAATTTCGCTCAACAGCTTCAGTTTCAACTACGACGCTTCGATGTCGCTCTTAAACAACAACATGGACACTAATTATTTAAATAACCACATTACTCCCTTTGGGATGCTTGAATATCAATTGGGAGTGAAAGGCCGCAGCCCGAAGGACATACTTACCGGCAACATGGATGACAATAAATTCGGCGGCATGAATTCCAGAAACGGAGACATAAGTCAGGTGAATGCCCAGCCGCTTAACACTCTGGATAAGCGGACGAGCACGCGGAGCTTTTCGGTGAATACGGGACTTAATCTGCCCGAACCCGTCAGTATTTCAATAGGCACGCTGGGCCTCAAATGGTCGAAGAGTTATTCGGCCCAGCCCGACCCTTCAACCAAGGATTCGACGCTCATTTTCCCGGACATCGACGTAAGCGGTTCCACCCAGCTGCTCAACAAGATCAAACTGGTCAACCGGTATTTGCAGGCGGTTTCATTGTCGAGCAGCTATAATTATCAGTACAAACTTACCAAGACCTATACCCCGAACTCCTATGATTCCATTGCCACGACAACCTACCGATTCGCGCCGTTTATCGGTCTGGACGGAAAGCTCAAGAAATGGCCGGTGAACCTGACGTATTCCCATACATGGAACTCCTCATCCGAAACCAAGCTGTCGGCGGGCACGACCCAGACCATTGAACATGACAACAAGCTGGGGGCAACCTATGAACTGCAGAAAAGCGCCAATGTTTCGGAATTCAGGCTTTTGTTCTGGACCATTCCGCTCAAGGGCACGTTTTCGCTGGGTCTGGACGGCGAGCAAGGCACCACCACGACGATTACTTCGACCGCCGCGACCGCTCCACAGACGGTCGTGGCGTCGAGTTTTTCCATCGGGCCCCACAGCTCGTACACCTTCAGCGACAATATCACGGGCGAGGCGCATATCAGTTATTCGAATAAAAAAGACCAGTCCCAAAGCACCACATCATTTATTTTTGCATTATCAGCCACGGTCAATTTAAAATAAGGGACCCATGAAAAAAATACTCTTCAACGCGACTCCCACCGAAAAACGCGCGGCCCTGCTTGAAAACGAAAAAGTCGTTGAACTCGTGGTCGAGCGGCCCGACAGCATGCGGTTCGAGGGGAACATTTATCGCGGCAAGATCGTGTCGATCCTGCCGGGGATACAATCGGCATTTGTCAATATAGGGATGGAGAAGGCCGCTTTTCTCCATGCGTCGGACGTCGACCCCGCGCTCCTGCTCGACAAAGGGGACGCGCTTATCGACCGCTACGCCAGCGACCCCAAGTTCAAGCGCCACAAAATCGCGCGGATACCGATCGAAAAAATAATCGAGGACGGCCAGGAAATCCTGGTGCAGGTAATCAAGGAGCCCATCGGGACGAAAGGCGCCAAGGTCACCACGCAGATAAGCCTGGCGGGCAGGTTCCTGGTGCTGGTCCCGGACACCGATTTTATCGGCGTTTCTAAAAAAACCAGCGATGAAAAAAAACGGCGCCGGCTCAAATCGCTCATCGCGCAGCTTAAACCCAAGGGCGTGGGGTTCATCGTGCGCACCATCGGCCTGAGGGTTTCGGAAACCGAATTCGTCAATGAAATCCACTCGCTCCTCGATAAATGGCGCATGGTGCAGGACGAGGCGCTTAAAGGTTCCGCCCCCAAGCTCGTGTTCAAGGAACTCGGCATTACCACCCGCGTCATCCGCGACCTTTTTTCCGACGAAGTTTCGCAGGTGTATGTGGACCAGGAAGAGGACTTTACCGAAATCCAGTCGTATCTGAGGTCGGTTTCCCCGGACCTGTGCGACCGGGTGGTTTTCTATAAAGAGAAGACGCCCTTGTTTGATAAATTCCATATTGAAAAAGACCTTGAACTCTCGCTCAAGAGAAAAGTCTGGCTTAAAAGCGGCGGGTATATTCTCTTCGACCATGCCGAGGCGCTTCTGGCCATCGACGTCAACACCGGGAGAAACGTGGGCAAGGCGAACATGGAAGACACCATTTTCAAGACCAATCTCGAAGCGGTGTGGGAAATCGGCCGGCAGTTCAGGCTCCGCGATATCGGCGGGATCATCGTCGTTGATTTTATCGACATGCAGAAACATGACAATTGCAAGAAAATAGAGGAAGAAATGAAAAAGGTGCTCAGGAATGACCCCACTGTCACGTCCTGCACTGGCCTGTCAAAGTTCGGGCTTTTGGAGATCACCAGAAAACGCGTGCGGCCCGAACTTCAGGAACTCTATACCGACGTGTGCAGCGTGTGCAATGGCCTGGGATGGGTCTTTTCTCCCGCGACGGTCACCGCGCGCATCGACCGGTGGCTCAACCGGGCCGACTCGCAGGACACGCCGAGGAACCTGAAGCTTGCGGTCAATCCCGCGGTCGCCGAATATTTGAAAAAAGAAAACGGGGACATGATCAAAAAACTCGAACAGGAACACCATTTTACACTTCAGGTGGTGGAAGACGAAGACCTTGACCAGGACGATTATGAGATGTATCCGGTAGGGGCCACGAAATCGATAACAGCCAAATATTTATAATTGCAATGAATTGTTGATAAAAAAATTGCAAAAAACTATATTTAAAGTTTTCCAAACCCTCGCATATCATTTATTAAAGAGGAGCAAATGTAATGTTTTCCATTGTTGAACAAGGGGGCTTTCAGTATAAAGTCTCACAGGGCGATACGATCAAGGTCCCCAGAATCGACGCTGAAAAAGAAAGCGAAATCTCGATCGACAAGGTTCTCATGGTTAGTGACGGCGAAAAAGTCAGCATAGGTACACCACTGGTCGAAGGCGCGGTGGTCAAGGCCAAAATCATAGACCATGCAAAGTACCGTAAAATCGTCATCATGAAAAAGAAAAGAAGAAAAGGCTATAAACGAAAAACAGGCCACAGGCAAATGTACACGAAGATCAAGATCACATCCATCAGCGCGTAAGGGTGAATTACAGGCCTACGGCGTCATTAAAAGGGGAACAAAGGTATGGCACACAAAAAAGGCGGCGGCAGCAGCGTCAACGGGCGGGACAGCAATCCGCAGTATCTTGGCGTCAAGAAATTCGGGGGAGAGAAGGTTCTGGCAGGAAACATCCTTGTGCGTCAAAAAGGGACCGTCATTCATCCGGGGTTAAATGTGGGTATCGGAAAGGACGACACGCTTTTCGCGCTGGCCGGCGGCGTGGTCAAGTTCAGCACTTTTTCGAGGAACAGGAAAAAGGTCAACATAGTACCGGCATAAAGGCCATATCGACGGATTCAAAATATTGAGGACGCGCTTTAATCACAAAGCGCGTCTTTTTTTTCGGCTTTTTAAGTCTGTTTCAATTATTCTTTTGTTGTCCTGGATTTGATGAAAGGTTTTAATACCAACCGAAAAATTTGAAGGACAGTAGTGCTGAATATGCTTCTGTTGCAATTTACACCCAAGGTCATTATTTCGGAAAGAGGGCATTCCTCACATATTAGGCCGGATTTTTCTTTCTTTCCTTTTGCATAAAACCTGCGAATTGCCCGGTATTTTTCATTATTTATTACCTTCATATACGAATGTTCACCGTTTGGCCCGATTGTCCCGAAATCGTCTTTTGTTTTATAGACCGCGCAACACGGGGCGACCGTACCGTCCCAGTTTATTGCCGCGGAAAGATAATGCCAGTCGCACCGTTGTGGCGGTTCGGTTTTCTTGGAAGTATACGCCTCTTTCTGGAACAATGAATTTTTCGGCAGCCACTGGATTCCGTCTTTGAGGTCTAACTTGACAAATGGAGGCATGAATTTTATTTCATTGACCCCGATTTCCCTTGCCATCACGCTGGCTTTCGACATTTCATGTTCGTTGAATCCAAAAACAAGGAATTGCCACGTGATCCATGGGCTTGTGGAGTTCTTTTGGCGTTTTGCCTCGACTATGCGCCTGATGTTGTCAAGTACTAATTGAAAATTTCCATTGCGTCTGTAGATTGAATAGGTTTGTTCGCTTGCGCCGTCCAATGAAATGCTGAGATTATTCAATCCGGAAGTTATAATGCAATCGATGTCCGAATCGGAAAGTTTCACATTGAGGTTGGTACTGACGGACGTGATTATTTTTTTCAAGCTGGCCTGTTGCAGCCAGTGGAAAAGGACTTCTTTGTTGAGAAACGGTTCTCCCCAGTTAAAAAAATCAATGAAAAATAAATAGTCTCCGAGTTCGGCAAATAATCGAGTGAGCATGTTTATATCGGCATAGCCGGGTTTACGATCATGCTCTTTCATGCCGGTAGGGCAGAACGGGCATTTCAAGATACAGACGTTTGTTGCGTCAATGATTAATCGCAATGGTCTGGCGTAGATTTGCTCAACATGAAAAGCCATTTCGATATTAGCCCTGAGCCAATTTAGGTAAGCTTTAAACGGCTTGAAATGGGCTTTTATATCATGCAGATAAATGATTTTATTTAAAATGCGCTTTAACATTTTGATTCCATAAGATAGATCGTTTTGTTCCGGGTAAGCCGTATTGATGGATTCAAAGATTCAAATTAATAAAGACGCACTATGCCCTAGCATGGCGCGTCTTTTTTAGTTTTAGCGAGTTTATTTCAATTAATACCAACATGATATTAAATGATTGGTTGCCTTGACGTAATAGAAGGTAACTTGAATTGAATAACCTCTAATTGTCATCAAATGGGCATTTAAGAGCATGTCATATTCCAAATTGGCTCCGGGATCTGTAGGAAATATATAAAAATTATAGCTGCCACTAACAACGATAATTTCACCGGGAACTGCACCGCCATCATTTGTGCCGCATGTTTGAATGAGACTTACCGTCCCTACGACGGTTAATGTATCACCAGATGCTGCAGATGATATTTGATAAATCAAGGCAATGGCCGTTAACGCAAGAAAAACTTTATTCATAACACACTCCTTATAATAAATGGTTAATATAATGGGACTTGGTTCTGCTTTAGCAAAAGCTCTTTTGAAAAATCATTAGTAATAATAGTTGACAAATTATTTTGAAAATAGGTGCTAACAACGCTCCATGCAGGTCTAAATTTTGGCTTATTGTTTGAATCGTAACCAGAAAAAAGCCCATAATAACAAGAATCATTTGGAATATTGCCACCCCAACCACCTACATAAAGTGGATAATCATCGCTTCCGCAAAAAAATTGCATTGAGACCTTTCCATTGAAAGCGCTGGCTGCCGCTAAAACTCCGCTATAATATTCCGATTGATCATTTGCCGTATAATTGGGGTAGCTAAGTAATGGTTGCCCGATGGGAAGCCCAAATTCGCTTATGAAAAGCGGAGGTTTAGATCCAGGAATATTAATGTAAGATGAAAATAAATCATAAGCAATATTATAATAAGTGCGAGATCCTGCTCCAGACGGTTGAGTGTATATATACATTTCCATTGAAGCATATGCGACACCGGGAAAATGAGAATTTAAATATGAAGCATATGTTGTCATTTTTGATGTATTTAAGCAACCATCATTTGCGCCTTGCGAACATAATATATTAAATGTAGCCGGGACATTTGAATAAGTGCTATGGAACCATGTCCACATAGCACTAACCCAATTATAGTTATTTACCTGCTGACCATCCGATGGCCAGGTATTATTTGGATAAATCAAATAATTACCAACCGAATCAGTATGATCTAAGCATGTTTCCGCGGCAATTTCAAAAAGTCCAATATTTTTATTTGAGGAAAGTTGTTTCATCCAATTGCCGATCCATTTCTTATCATTTGGATAGGGAGACAAATCTTTATAGTACCCGTTAGTGTCTGGAGCACAAAACATAATGTCAGTTTTTATTTTATACGATGCGGCCAATGCTATAAAACTGTCAACTCCAAAAATGCTTGTTTGAGATGGCTGCGGATATTCGGAATTAAAATGGTTGACCCACCCCGGCATTTGTGGTTTTAGCAAAATTCTAACGATATTAATATTTGCCGCTTGATAAGCGGCAAAAGTATTTTTCAACATCGTTCGCACAGGAGGATTTGTGGTTTTCCAGTGCTGAAAAACCCAGATATAATTTTCAGGAGCAGTATCGCCAGGCAGAAGGTGCCATCCATTTAAGGACATAAAGGTGCAACCCCTCATTGGACCCAGGGAATATTGGCTAAAAGCTAGGGTAAAACTTAATAATATAAATACTAAAATACGCCTCATAAAAACCTCCCATTTAAAGTTGGGTGATAAACCAAGAGCAGGAAATTTTGCATAGTCCAATAGCTCCTAAATATCCTAATTTGGTAAAAATTTAGGCAAGTTGTCATTAGACAATATATATAAGGATAAAATTAAATCAAGATTTCTTTATGTGATCTTGTATATTTTTATAGGCCTCTTCAAGTGATATTGAAAAGGGAGCATCCACGTCAAGATTCCTTTTATAAAAATAGCGCTCCAAAGACGGCGAAACAATTTTGCTCTGAAC